>DNFA01000031.1:266-29888 GCA_003487665.1 Oscillibacter sp. | reverse complement strand
GAAAGGGAACCCTGACGGTTCCCTTTCACACTATCCTTCCCTCCGATACTTGTAACCGGGCAGTTTTTTTATTCCTGCTCCCACTGGGCGGTGAGGGTGACGGGAAGCGGGGACTGCCAGTCGGTCTGGCCGTCGGCGCTCCGGGCGAAAAAATCGGCGGCGGACAGGGTATCCACCTCCGCGCCGCTGGCGTTCAGCCAGCCGGTGAAGCGATAGCCCGCCCGGACAGGCTCCGGATAGGCGCACAGATAGACGCTGCCGCCGGAGGCCATGGGCACCGCCGCGTCATACTCCGTGACGGACGTGCCGTCGTCCAGCCGGAGCGTCCACGGGTAGCGGCTCTCCTCCGTTCGCCGCCATGCGGCGTGGAGCGCCAGCGTGCGGCTGCCGTCCTCACCGGGCTTGATGCGGGCGGCAAAGGCGGCGGTCAGGGGTTCCTCCACCCGCGTCCAGCGCTGACCCGCAGAGGTATCATACCGGGCGACCCAGCCCAGGAACTGATAGGCACCGTAGGCCGGTGCTTCCGGCTGGGGCAGGGACAGGGGCGCGTCCGCCAGCGCGGAGATATCCACGTCGCTTTGGGCGAGGATCAACGGCTCGCCGCCGGCAGAGAAGGTGTCGTTATATATGGTGTAGTGCAGCGTGCTGCCGGCGGCGTATTCCTCATAGGCGGCGGGTGTGCCGCCGGTGTCGGGTACGGCGTCCGGTGCTGCGGCGCCGGGAGCACCCAGCAGGAGGGAGGCGGTCAGTGCAGAGCCGCCCACCAGAATGTAGGCCAGCTTCTTCCACTTGGCGGCCTTGGCCTGGAGGGCACCGGCGGCCGCGGCCTTTTCGCCGGGCAGCGCCGTATCCGGCGGGAGCAGCTCCGGCGGCAGGGTGAATTCCGGCGGGGGAGCGGCCGCGTGCTCCGGCGGCGGAGTCAGCTCTTTGCTTCTGTCGTCCATGGCTTATTTCATGTGGACGTCCATCTGGGGATAGGGGCACTCCACTCCCAGGCGGCGGAAGCCCAGCAGCAGCTCGCGGTTCAGGGCGCGGGTACCGGCGTAGATGTCCTTTTCCGCCACCTTGACCCAGAAGCGCAGCACCACGCCGGACGCGCCCAGCGACTGAACGCCCAGATATTGGGGTGCGTCCAGCATCACATCGGAACGGGCGGCGCGGATGTCCTCCAGCAGCGCCGGGAGCCGGCTCTCCAGCTGCGCCAGATCTGTCTCATAGGGAATGGAGATGTCGCTGACCGACCAGGAATTGTTATCGGAGCGGTTCAGGATATTCTTCATTTCGGAGTTGTTGATGATCTTCACGTTGCCGCCGCCGTCGGTGATGGAGGTGGTGCGGATACCGATGCGGGTGACAACGCCCCGGAAGCCGTTGACCTCCACGATGTCCCCCACGTTGTACTGGTTTTCCAGCAGCATGAACGCGCCGATGACCACGTCAGCGATCAGACTTTCGGCGCTGAAGCCCACCACCAGAGCCAGAACGCCGACGCTGGCGATGATGGTCCCCACATTGACGCCCAGCAGGGACAGGCTCTGGCAGACGATGATGATGCCCGCCACGTACTTGACGAGGCTGGCCAGCAGGGACAGTATGGAGCCGCCCCGGTGGGAACGCGGCTTGATGCAGCCCAGCACGAAAATGATGATGTTGGCGGCCAGCAGGATCACCAGCACCATAATGACCAGCTTCAGCAGGGAGGTCATATTCACGGTGAAGACGGCACCCAGCTCCTTGAAGTCGAACAGGTCTGTGAAGCAGCCGACGGCGATGACGGCGGCCAGCAGAAGCAGATAGATCAGCATGTGGCGGATGCTCTTTTTATCCGAGGCTTTTTTCAATTTCGCGCCCTCCCTTACGGTATCTGATGAGTTGATTTTAGCATATCTGCCCGGTATAATCAACACAGAGTGCGGAAAAAAGCGAAAAACCAGTACCGCAAAGCGAAAATTTCACCGCATGTATTGACAACGGCGGACGGCGGCGTTATAATCGGCGCTCTGAGAGGATTATTTGTCTATACTATACAAAAGAACGGGGTGATTTCTGTGAAAACAGCCCATACAAAGCGGGAGCCTATGGATCTGACGCAGGGCAAGTGCTGGCGGGTGATCCTGCTGTTTTCTCTGCCGGTGATCCTGTCATACCTGCTGCAGCAGGTGTACTCCATCAGCGACGCGGCCATCGTGGGGCAGACGCTGTCGGCGGCGGAGGTAGCCGGTGTCAACGATACCAATTCTCTGGTGTTCATCTTTTTGCAGTTCGCCTTCGGCGTCAGCGCGGGCTTCTGCGTCATCACGTCCTACTATGTGGGCATGCACGACGAACGGGGCGTGCGCCGCTCGCTGGCCACGCAGCTGCTGCTGTCCGCCGCGCTGACGGTGGTGCTGACGGCGCTGGCGCTGGTGCTGCTGGATCCCATGCTGGCGTGGATCAACGTGACGCCCGCCCACCACGAGGTGTACACCGCGGCGCACACCTACTGCGCCATCATCTTCGCCGGTATCGGCGCGCAGCTGTTCTATAACTTCATCTGCTCCTTCCTGCGCGCCATGGGCGATTCCGTGACGCCGCTGCTGTTCCTGCTGTTCTCCACGGTGCTGAACGTGGGGCTGGATCTGGCGTTCATTCTGGTGTTCCGCTGGGGCGTGGCGGGCGCGGCCCTTGCCACGGTGCTGGCGCAGCTGGTCAGCACCATCGGCTGCTTTATCTACGCCTTTGTGCGCTATCCGGTGCTGCGTCTGCACCGGGAGGACTGGCGCATCACCCTCATGGACGTGAAGCGCCATCTGGCGCGGGGCATCCCGCTGGGACTGCAATTCTCCGTGCTGGCCATCGGCATCATCGTCATGCAGGGCGGCGTGGTGAAGTTCGACATGCGGGACGGCGTGATGGTGTCCAACGCGGCGCAGAACGGCTTCGGTGCGGCCAACCGGCTGTTCAATCTGGTGGCCACGCCCATGAACGCGCTGGGCGGCGCCATGACCAGCTTCACGGCGCAGAATCTGGGCGCAGGTCAGTACGACCGCATTCGCCGGGGCACGCTGCAGGCGCTGGGCATGGTGTCCATTCTGGCGATTCTGGCGGCGGGCACGGGTCTGCTGCTGACAAGGGGCGACTTCTGCTACCATGTGTTCCTCAGCGCCGACAAGGTGACGCCGGACGCGGTGCGCTACGGCAACTCGCTGCTGTATGTGGACTTCTCCATGTACCTGTTTCTGGGCTTCATCTTTGTGGTGCGCAACTGCGTGCAGGGCATCGGGCGCAGCGGCTTCGTGCTGGGCGCAGGCGCGGCAGAGCTGGTGGCGCGTATCACCGTGTGTCTGGTGCTGCCGGGGCTGTTTGCCGGCGGCGCCGTCAGCGCCGATGCACCGGCCATGGCCTTCTACGCCCTCTGCGCCGCCGACCCCATGGCGTGGATCGCGGCGGATACGGTGCTGTGCATCCCCTTCTTCCGCAACATACTCAAGAAGAACTATGGCTACCTGCGCAGCGGCCGCGCATAAGAGCATAAGAACCTAAAAGGGAGCACCGCTGCGGCGGTGCTCTTTTTTGATGGCCGCGGAGCGGGACGCCGCGGGGCACCGTTCCCTGCGCAGGCGGCCTTCGGGCGTTTCTCTTTAAGAAACTTTCACGCTTTAAATCTATCGGTTTGTGCTGTAAATAACGTTAAAAATCGAGCAAACACGATAATTTCTTCTTACGAAAACGATTTTTTATTCCTTGTTGACTTTTACCGCTTTTTGTGTCATTCTTGTGAGTAACATACGATTTGTTCACGCGGTAGGCGGACATACGTTCACGCTGCGCGGACGAAAGGAGGAACCCTCTTGAGCAGACTTGACATAAAAAGCCCCAGCCGCGCCCAGACGGTGGTGGACAATCTCTACCGCGACGTGGAGCGGCGCATCGCCGCCAGCCCTCCGGGACTGTGCCCGGTGGATATGTCCCTGTCGTTTTTGCAGCTGTGCCACGCCCAGTCCTGCGGCAAATGCGTGCCCTGCCGCATCGGTCTGGGGCAGCTGAGCAAGCTGATCGCCACGGTGCTGGACGGCACCGCCGACATGAGTACGCTGGCCATTATCGAAAAAACCGCCCGCACGGTGGTGAACACCGCCGACTGCGCCATCGGGCGCGACGCCGCCCGGCTGGTGCTGGACGGTCTGGAGGGCTTCCGCGACGACTACGAGGAGCACATCCTGCACCATCGCTGTCTGGCGGGCTTGCAGCTGCCGGTGCCCTGCGTGGCGCTCTGTCCCGCCGGCGTGGACGTGCCCGGCTACATGGCGCTGGTGGGGGAGGGGCGGTGCGCCGACGCGGTGCGCCTGATCCGCAAGGACAACCCCTTCCCGGTGTCCTGCGCCTATATCTGCGAGCACCCCTGCGAGGCGCGGTGCCGCCGGAATATGATCGACGACGCCATCAACATCCGCGGCCTGAAGCGCTTCGCCGTGGACAACGCCGGCGATGTGCCCCAACCCGCCTGTGCACCGTCCACCGGCAAGAAGGTGGCGGTCATCGGCGGCGGCCCCAGCGGGCTCAGCTGCGCCTACTATCTGGCGCTGATGGGACACAAGGTCACGGTGTACGAGGAACGCAGCAAGCTGGGCGGTATGCTGCGCTACGGCATTCCCAACTACCGCTTCCCCCGGCACCTGCTGGACGCGGAGATCGAGTCCATCCTGTCCCTGGGTATCGAGGCGCACACGGGCATCACCGTGGGCGTGGATATCTGGGTGCAGGAGCTGCAGAAGGAGTATGACTGCCTGTATATCGCCATCGGCGCCCATCAGGACAAGAAGGTGGGCATCCCCGGCGAGGACAGCAGGAACGTCATGTCCGCCGTGGAGATGCTGCGCTCCATCGGCGACGATGTGATGCCGGACTTCACCGGCAAGCGGGTGGTGGTCATCGGCGGCGGCAACGTGGCCATGGACGTGACCCGCAGTTCCATCCGTCTGGGCGCGGAGAAGGTGACGTGCGTTTACCGCCGCCGCGTGGAGGACATGACGGCGCTGCCGGACGAGGTCACCGGCGCTATGGCCGAGGGCGCGGAGATCGCCGCGCTGATGGCACCCGTCCGCATCGAGGCGGACGAGGACGGCAGTGCCGCGGCGCTGTGGGTGCAGCCCCAGATCATCGGCGAGGCCGATAAATCCGGCCGTCCCCGTCCCAGCAAGGCCGACCTGCCGGAGGTGCGCATCCCGGCGGACATCATCGTGGTGGCCATCGGTCAGGGCATCGAGATCCAGGGCTTCGAGCAGGCGGGCGTGCCCATCAAGCGGGGTACCTTCGTGGCCGGCCTGTCCGGACAGGTGGGCGACATGGACAACCTGTTCGCCGGCGGCGACTGCGTCACCGGCCCCGCCAGCGCCATCCGTGCCATCGCCGCCGGTAAGGTGGCGGCGGCCAATATTGACGAGCATCTGGGCTTCCACCACGAGATCAAGGTGGACGTGGACATTCCCGGCCCGCGGCTGAACAACCGCGCGCCCCACGGCCGCATCAACACCACGGAGCGGGAGGCCTGCCAGCGCCGCTGCGACTTTGAGGACATCGAGTGCGGCCTTACCGAGGAGGGCGCCCGCACCGAGGCGTCCCGCTGCCTGCGCTGCGACCACTACGGCTACGGCATATTCCGGGGAGGGAGGAACGAAAAATGGTAACACTGACCATCGACGGCCGCACGGTGACGGTGCCGGAGGGCACCACCATTCTGGAGGCGGCACAGACCCTGCGCATCACCATCCCCACCCTGTGCTATCTGAAGGGCATCAACGAGATCGCCGCCTGCCGCATCTGCATGGTGGAGGTGGAGGGCTACGCCCGGCTGGTGCCCTCCTGCGACAGCGCCGTGGCCGAGGGCATGGTGGTCTACACCAGCTCGCCCCGCGTGCGGGAGGCGCGCCGCGTGAACCTGCGCCTGCTGCTGAGCCAGCACGAGACGAAGTGCACCAAGTGTACCCGCAGCGGCAACTGCAAGCTCCAGCAGCTGACCAACGACTACAACCTGCTGGGCGACCACTATATCGACGACCTGAAGAACATCCCCACCGACTACTCCAACCCCGTGGTGCGCATCGAGAACCGCTGCGTCAAGTGCATGCGCTGCATCCAGATCTGCGACAAGGTGCAGACCATGGGCATCTGGGATCTGATGGGCACCGGCACCCACACCACCGTAGGCGTGGCGCGTACCCGCACGCTGGGCGAGAGCGGCTGCACCTTCTGCGGCCAGTGCATCACCCACTGCCCCGTGGGTGGTCTGCAGGAGCACGATGACACCGGCAAGGTCTTCGACGCGCTGGCCGATACGGAGCGCATCACCGTGGTGCAGATGGCGCCCGCCGTGCGCAGCGCCTGGGCGGAGTATTACCACCTCGACCCCAAGTTCGCCACGGCGGAGCGTATGGTCACGGCGCTGAAGACCATGGGCTTCGACTATGTGTTCGACACCGATTTCGCCGCCGACCTGACCATCATGGAGGAGGGCAGCGAGTTCATCGACCGTTTTACCCACCGCAACAAGCACCGCTGGCCCATGTTCACCAGCTGCTGTCCCGGCTGGGTGCGATTCCTGAAGGGGCAGTTCCCCTCCTACACGGAGAATCTCTCCACCGCCAAGAGCCCCCAGCAGATGTTCGGCGCCGTGGTCAAGAGCTACTTCGCCCAGAAGCTGGGTGTGGATCCCCATAAGATATTCGTGGTGTCCATCATGCCCTGCACCGCCAAGAAGGCGGAGTGCGCCCTGCCCACCATGAAGGATGCCTGCGGCGATCCGGACGTGGACGTGGTGCTGACTACCCGCGAGATCGTGCGCATGTTCCGGGGCGAGTCCATCAACCCCGCCGTTCTGCCGGAAACACCTTTCGACACGCCGCTGGGTACCGGCACCGGCGCGGCTGTGGTGTTCGGCGCCACTGGCGGCGTCATGGACGCGGCGCTGCGCAGCGCCTACTATCTGGTGACGGGGAAGAACCCGGACGCCGATGCCTTTTCTGCCGTCCGCGGCATGGACGGCTGGAAGGAGGCCACGTTTACCATCCCCGGCGCGGGCGACGTGCATGTGGCGGTGGTCAGCGGGCTGGGCAACACCCGCCGGCTGATGCACGCCATTGACGACGGAAAGGTGAGCTACGACTTTGTGGAGGTCATGGCCTGTCCCGGCGGCTGCGCCGGCGGCGGCGGTCAGCCCATCCACGACGGGCAGGAGCTGGCCGCCTACCGCGGCGATATCCTCTGGAGCATCGACAAAAACACCAAGGTGCGCTTCTCCCACGAGAACGCCGATGTGCAGGCGTTGTACCGGGAGTTCTTCCGTGCCCCGCTGGGGGAGAAGTCCCACCATCTCCTCCACACCGACCACACGGCGTGGAAGATGCCCAACGAGAAATAAAAAAAGAAAGCCCCACCGGGGCTTTCTTTTTTTGCGCGCCTGCCATCCCGCAGACGGCGTCCTCGACGTCCCACCGTAGGGGCGGGCGACTCTGTCCGCCCTGTATGACCGCCGAACCCTGTTGCAGGGCGGGGCCCGCGTACCCCGCCGGAAAACATGCATATCGTGCGGCGGGACACATGGGTCCCGCCCTACAGGACGGGCGCGATAAACCGCCCGTAGGGGACGGCGTCCTCGACGTCCCGCCGTAGGGGCGGACGACTCTGTCCGCCCGCAGGGGACGGGGTGCGCTCATCGACAAACAAAAAAGAAAGCCCGTACAGGCTTTCTTTTTCGATATACAGGTATGCGTTACTCGTCCAGATTCTCGATCAGCTCGGCCAGCGCGTCAACAGCTTCCTTTTCGTCGCTGCCGTCGGCGATCAGCGTCACGGTGGTGCCCTTCATAATGCCCAGGCTCAGCACGCCCAGCAGGCTCTTGGCATTGACGCGGCGCTCTTCCTTCTCTACCCAGATGCCGCTCTTGAACTCGTTGGCCTTCTGGATAAAATACGTAGCGGGTCTGGCGTGCAGACCGACCTCATTCTTGACTGTGATCTCCCGTGTATACATGAAACAGCACTCCTTACGCACAATTTTGTTCTGCCGCGCCAGAGGGTGCAGCGCGTGGTCCCCAACCCTCACCATTTACTATTATACCGGTTTGACACAAAAATTCAATGGGCATTGATACGAAAATCCCTCGTTTTGTCCCATGATTCGTGCCGCAATTTGTGGAAAATGCCCTACTTCAGCTCTACAACGGTGACGCCGGCCTCGCCCTCGCCGTACCGCCCCAGCCGGAAGGACTTCACCTGCCGGTTCTTTTTCAGCAGCTGGTGCACGGCGGCGCGCAGCGCGCCGGTGCCCTTGCCGTGGATGATGGTCACGGTGCCCAGCTTGGAGCGGGACGCCGCGTCCAGGTAGTTTTCCACCACGCTCTCGGCCTCCAGCGTCTCCAGTCCCCGGATGTCCAGCTCGGCTGAGGCTCTGGCCGCCGTGTTGATCTGCACGGACGGACCGCTGCGCTGCCGGGCGGCATCGGACTGCTTTTTCTTCTTTTCCACCTCCTCCGCCGTCTCCAGCAGGCGTACCTGCGCGGCCTTGACGGTCATCTTCATCTTGCCCGCCTGCAAAAGCAGCGTGCCGTCGCCGTTGACGGCCAGCACCGCCGCGCCTGTGTGGACGCCGGCCAGCTCCACCGTGTCGCCCACGGCGATGGGGCGGCTGGGCGCCGGGATCGGCTCCGGCGTGTCGTCGTGCCGGTGCAGGTCGCTTTCCGCCTCGTTGAGCCGGCGCTTCACATCGCTTTTGCGCTCGTTCAATAGCTGATAGTCCGCCTGCCGCTGCTGCTTCCGCAGCTCATCCAGCTCGGCGAACACGGCGTCCGCCTGACGCTGCGCCTGCTGCACGATGCGCCGGGCGTCGGCCTCGCCTTTGCTGCGGGCGTTGTCGCGGGCTTTTTCCATCTGCTCGCGGAACGTCCGCGCCTTCCGCGCGTCCTCCTCCCGCTGCCGCCACAGGCGATCCGCCTCGTTCTGGGCTTTTTCCAGCCGCTGTCGCTTTTCCTCCAGCTGGGTCAGCACGTCCTCGAACCGCACGGACTCGTTGTCCATCTGCGCCTTGGCGTTTTCGATCACGCTCTCGTCCAGCCCCAGCCGCCGGGAGATGGCGAAGGCATTGGACTTGCCCGGTATGCCGATCAGCAGCCGGTAGGTGGGGCGCAGCGTCTGCACGTCGAACTCGCAGCTGGCGTTCTCCACCCCCGCCGTGGTCATGGCGAAGGTCTTTAATTCCGCGTAGTGGGTGGTGGCGGCGGTCAGTGCGCCCTTGCCCCGTACATCCTGAATGATGGCGATGGCCAGCGCCGCGCCCTCCACCGGGTCGGTGCCCGCGCCCAACTCGTCGAACAGGATCAGGCTCCGGTCGTCCGCCTGCTTCAGTATCTCCACCGTGTTGGCCATGTGCGCCGAGAAGGTGGACAGGCTCTGCTCGATGGACTGCTCGTCGCCCACGTCTGCCAGCACCCGGTCGAACACCTGCACCGCGCTTTGATCCCCGGCGGGGATGTGCAGGCCGCACTGTGCCATCAGGCACAGCAGCCCCAGTGTTTTCAGCGTGACGGTCTTGCCGCCGGTGTTGGGGCCGGTGATGACCAGCGTATCGTATGCGCCGCCCAGCGCCACCGTCACCGGCACCGCCTTGGCCGGATCCAGCAGCGGATGCCGCGCCCGCCGCAGGTCGATGCCGCCTTTTTTGCGCACCAGCGGCCGCCCGGCGTCCATGGCGTAGCTCAGCTGGGCGCGGGCGAAGATGGCGTCCAGCTGCACCAGCAGGTCGTAGTCGTACAGGATGTTCTCCCGCTGCGCCGCGCACTCGCCGGACAGCATCCGCAGCACCCGGTCGATCTCCTTTTCCTCCCGCGCCTGCAGCTCCTTCAGCTCGTTGTTGGCCTGCACCACGCCCATGGGCTCCACGAACAGCGTGGCGCCGGAGGAGGAGATGTCGTGTACCAGACCCGGCAGACTGCCCTTGCACTCCGCCTTCACCGGCACCACGAACCGCCCGTCCCGCTGGGTGATGAGAGCCTCCTGCAAAACCTTGGCGTAGGAGGGTGACGAGATGATCCGCTGCAATATCTGCCGCCCCTTGGTGGCGGCCGCCCGCATTTTCCGGCGGATGTCCGCCAGCTCCGGGCTGGCGGTGTCCGCGATGGTCTCCTCGTCCAGAATGGCGGAGCGGATCCTGTCCTCCAGATAGCGGTTCACATGCAGCGCCGAGAACAGCCGGTCGATGGCCGTGGCCTCGCCCTGCCGCTCCGCGTCATAGTCGCTGACACGCCGTGCGGCGGTCAGCACGCCGGCCACGTCCAGCAGCTCGCGGGTGTTCAGCACGCCGCCGTGGTCGGCGCGGTTCAGCGCCTGGGACACGTCCTTCACCCCGGCGAAGGAGGGGCTGCCGTGCAGACCCAACCGCGTTTTGGCGGCGTCCGTCTCGTCCAGCAGATGCTCCACCGCCGCCGCGTCCGTCACCGGCCGCAGCCGCAGACACCGCGCCTTGGCCTCGTCGCTGACGGCGTGGCGGGAAAGCAGCTCCAGCACCGCCGGCAGCTCCAGTGTTTTAATGGATTTTTCAAATAAGTCGCTCATATATGTAGTTCCTCTTTTACCCCAACAGGGACTTGTAGTAGTCCAGCGTCCGGAAGCTGCGCTCCAGCTGGGCGGCGATAAACGCCTCTCCCGCGTGATCCAGCGTCTGCAAGGCGCTCTTTTCCAGCGTGAAGCTGTACAGCCGCTTGCCGTCCGCGCCCAGCACATGCCGCAGCGCCGCCAGCCCGCCCTCTGTCAGGGGCAGGCGCATCCGGCTGTCCGGGCTTTTGCATCCGCCGCAGGTGATATATCCGCCGAATATATCCAGCATGGGTGCGCGCACGTCCCGTGCACCGCACACGGCGCAGCCCTCCGCCAGCGGCTCGAACCCCGCCAGCGCCATGAGCCGGAACTGGAAGGCCGCCTTCACCAGCTGCGGCTCCTTCTCCGTATAGCACAGGGCGTACAGCCCGTTCAGCAGCAGCGACAGGATCTCTGGGCAGGCCGTCTCCTCGGCGCACACCGCCTCCGTCAGCTCGCAGAACCACGCAGCCAGCGCCAGCAGCTCAATGTCCCGCCCCAGCCCGTCGAACAGCTCGATGGGCGACGCCTCGTCCAGCAGATACCAGCCGCCCCGCTTGTAGATGGTCAGCTCGGAATAGGCCGGCATCTGGCAGGCGGCGGCCAGCCGGCTGTTCTTCCGCCGTGCGCCCCGTGCGATGAGGGGTATTTTGCCCCTGTCCGGCGTCAGAACGGTCAGTATCCGGTCTGTCTCTTTTGTGTCCGTGACCCGCAGCACCACGCCGGAGGTCACTGCTTTTCCTGTTTGCATACCGTCTCCTGTGCGTCCCGGTAGAGCAGATACGCCTCCGGCGCGCCGGTGTCCAGAAATAAGTCCCAATAGTCCACGGCGTTCACCTCCACGCCGTTAGCATGGGAGCTTTCGCCGGATTTATGGCTGGAAAATTGTTGCTGTCAGTCCTCGTTGTAGCCCTGACTACGAATGAAGTTGGGATTGTCTCTCCAATTCTCTTTGACCTTCACCCATGTCTGAAGAAAGACCTTGGTGCCCATGAACTTCTCAATGTCCCGGCGGGCGGCGGAGCTGATGCGCTTGAGCATCTCGCCGCCCTTGCCGATGATGATGCCCTTGTGACTGGCCTTCTCGCAGTAGATGGTCACGTCCAGATCGATGATGCCGCTGTCCTCCCGCTCGGAGAACTTCGTCACCTCCACCGCCGTGCCGTGGGGGATCTCCTTGTCCAGGCACCGCAGCATCTTCTCCCGGACGATCTCGGCGCATACCTGGCTGTCCGCCTGATCGGTGGTCATGCCGTCGGGGAACAGCTGGGGGCCGGGCTGGGCGTATGTTTCCAGCTGCCGCAGCAGCTCATCCAGCCCGTCGCCCGTCCGGGCGGACAGGGGGATGATGGCGTCAAAGCCGTCGTATACCTCATTGTATGCCGCGATGACCTCCAGCAGGGACTCCTTCTTCTCCACCGTGTCGATCTTGTTGATGCACAGTACGCAGGGCAGCTGCTCCTCCTGAATGCGCTGGAGCAGGATGCGCTCCGGCTCGCCCACATGGGGGATAGGCTCCACCAGCAGCAGCGCGCACTCCACGCTGCTCAGGCTCTCCCGCACCACCTTGACCATGTAGTCGCCCAGCCGGGAGCGGGACTTGTGCAGACCCGGTGTGTCCAGCAGCACGAACTGGGTGTCGCCCCGGTTCACCACGCCGTAAATGCGGTTGCGGGTGGTCTGGGGCTTGTCCGAAACGATGGCGATTTTCTCGCCCACCAGCGCGTTGGTCAGGCTGGACTTGCCTACGTTGGGTCGTCCGCATACGGTAATCATAGCGGTTTTTGTGATGTTCATAGGTGATCCTCAACTTTCTTTCATTTGAGCAATTTTGTTATCTCTCCAGTCCCAGCTGGGACATGATGGCCTCCTCGCGCCCGCGCATCTGCGCCTTCTGCGCGCCCTCGTCCATGTGGTCGTAGCCCAGCAGGTGCAGCACGGAGTGTGCCGCCAGATACGCCAGCTCCCGGCGGTTGGAGTGCCCGTACTCCTTCGCCTGCGCCTTCACCCGCTCCATGGAGATGACCATATCCCCCAGGGGCACATAGCCGGTGCCGGGGTCGGCGTCCTCCGCGCCGGGCAGCTGACCGGGCGTCAGCTCGAACTCCGGGAAGCTCAGCACGTCGGTGGGGCGATCCACCCCCCGCATGTCCAGATTGATGGCGTGGATGCCCGCGTCGCCCGTGACCAGCACGTCCACCTCGCAGGGAAAGTCCACCCCCTGGGCGGTCAGCGCCGTGCGGATGACCTTGCGGAGGAAGCTCCGCGTCGCCTCACTGATGCCGGGCACGTCGGCGGTGACGGGTATATAGTGTCGCTTCATTTCTTTTTCTCCTCAAATTTGGCGTAGGCCTCGATAATGCGCTGCACCATCACATGGCGCACCACGTCCTCCTTGGTGAGCTTGCATATAGCCACGCCCTCCACGTCCCGCAGCACCTTCATGGCCTCCTTCAGGCCGCTGACCTTGTCGCTGGGCAGGTCGATCTGCGTCACGTCGCCGGTGATGACCACCTTGGAGCCGAAGCCCATGCGGGTCAGGAACATTTTCATCTGCTCGCGGCTGGTGTTCTGGGCTTCGTCCAGAATGATGAAGCTGTCGTCCAGCGTGCGGCCGCGCATGTAGGCCAGCGGCGCCACCTCGATGTTGCCCCGCTCCAGATACTTCTGGTACGTCTCCGCCCCCAGCATGTCGAACAGCGCGTCGTACAGCGGGCGCAGGTAGGGATCTACCTTGCTCTGTAGATCGCCGGGCAGGAAGCCCAGCCGCTCGCCGGCCTCCACCGCCGGGCGGGTGAGGATGATGCGGTTTACCTGCTTGTCCCGGAAGGCGGCCACGGCAGCCGCCACCGCCAGATACGTCTTGCCGGTGCCCGCAGGCCCCACGCCGATGGTGACGGTCTGCTTCAGGATGGCGTTGACGTACTCCTTCTGACCGATGGTCTTGGGCTTCACGGGGCGCCCCTTGCTGGTGATGCAGATCACGTCCTGCGTCAGCTCGCTGATGCGCTCGGACTGACCGGAGCGCACCAGTCCGATGACGTAGCGCACATGCTGGTCGGTGATGTTCTCGCCCTTGCCCGACAGCGTCAGCAGCGCCTGCACCGCCTTCACTGCCAGCATGACGTTCTCCGGCTCGCCGGAGACGACGATCTCACCGCCCCGGTTCACCGCCTGCACCTGAAATTCCGCCTCTAAAAGGCGGATGTTCTCGTCAAAGGAGCCGAACAGGTTCACGGCCTCCTCCATGCGTTCAATTCCGATACGCTGTTCCATATTCCGGGTTTACCTCCCTGTATCGCTTGTTATAGCCAGCGGCGCGTCCACGCCGATCTGTTCCTCACATTCCGCCCGCAGCGTCACCATAAGGTACGCGCCCTGCCGCCGGGCGGACACGTCCGTCTGCAGGATGGCGCCGTCCTCCCCGATGGTCTGCCGCAGCTGCGCCAGCAGCTGGCGCTCGCCCTCGGCGCGGGCGTCGTCCTCTGTCCGCTGCCCGTCGTACATGGTGTGCGTCACGGTCCTCTCCACCGCCAGCGTCACCGGCAGGCGCAGGCCGAAGGGCAGACGCAGACCGCGGTATTCTGTTATTTTATCACAATCCACCGGCAATACGCTACCCCCTGCGTATAATTTTATTCTCTGCCGCCCGATATCCACCGCCACGCGGGTGACGGCACCCTCCTCGCCGGTCTTTTCGCACACGTCCAGCGGCACGGGCACCGTCCAGCAGTACCACGTCCGCGCTCGGATGCGCCCGTGGGCGCGCATATAGCGGCAGCCGCGGGGCGAATCCGCCACGCCGCCCAGCAGCACCTGCCCGGCCTGCACCGTGTCGCCCACCTGCACGCAGGTAACGCCGTCCAGCGCCTCGATCTTTGTGATCAGGCCGTCCCTGGCGGCCACCACGTTCTGCACGTCGCTGTCCCGGTACAGATGGGGCGGGCGGGTGCGCTCCACCACCTGCACGTGGGCGGTGCAGCCCCGGACGTTCACCGCCAGATACACCACGTCCGGCAGCAGCGGCAGCACCCGGTTGCGCAGGTCGTCCTGATCCAGCCCCACGCCCCGCGTCCCCACCCGCACGCCGCAGCGCTCCAGCGCCTGCAATATCTCCTCCGTGGGCACGGTGTCGTTGCCGCTGACGGCAAAATCCCATATAAACGCGCTGCCCAGCGCCAGCAGCAGCGGCAGCACCAGCGCCGCCGCCAGAAGCACATAGCGCCTCCGGCACCGCCGCCACAGCTCCGGCGCGCCCGTTTTGCGCAGCAGCCGGATGTCCGCATCCGTGTCCGCCGTTACCTCCCGCAGCCGGCGCAGGCCGGGCAGGGTGGTGGTCACGCGGAAGCACCGCTCCGTCCGCCAGTCCACATCCCAGAAGGGGATGCCGTGGGCGGCGCACAGATTCACCACCCGCTCCGGCGCGGAGGAGGTGATCTCCACCACCGCCTGTCCCCGGAGATAGTTCACCGCTTTTCGATACATATTCGCTCACTCCACCAGCTCGATGCCCGCTATCTTTCCCGTCAGGCGCAGCTCCTGCTCCGTCATCACCAGCAGCTGCAGCCCCTCGCCCCGGATGCGCACCACCACGCCGCCGCCGTTGACGTCCACCTCATCCGTGCTGTACGCCAGCACGCCCCGGTGCCGATCCATATACAGCTCCCGGTTGCCCAGCAGCTCGATCCGCGCCACGTCCGCGGCGATATTCACCGGCAGCTCCAGCCGCTCCAGCGCGTCCTGCCCCACCTGCGACAGCTTCCTTTTCAGCCCGGCCACACCGTCACCTCCCGTGCGATACAGGAGCCTATGCGCCCGGCGGGGCAAACTTGCCTGTCCGGCGGTGCGGCATTTCGGCGGCATCGGGCGCATAGGCTGGGTGCGGTGATGGCGATGAGAGGACGATGGCTTTGGGCGCTGGCCGCCGCGGGGCTGGCCGTGGGGCTGCTGGTGCAGGCGCAGACGGCGGCGGACGCCGTGCGGGAGGGGATAGACCTGTGTCTGCGGGCGGTGATACCGTCCCTGTTCCCGTTTTTCGCCGTGTCGTCGCTGCTGGTGTCTCTGGGAGCGGCGGATGGCGCGGGGCGCGTGCTGGCGCGTCCCTTCAGGCGGCTGTTCCGCTGCGGCGGCGCGGGCTGCGCCGCGCTGCTGCTGGGGCTGATCGGCGGCTACCCCGTGGGGGCGCGGACGGCGGCGGCGCTGGTGCGGCAGGGCGCACTGACGCCCCAGGAGGGCGGGCGGCTGCTGACGTTCTGCAACAACGCCGGCCCCGCCTTTGCTGTGGGCGTGGCGGGGGTGACGGTGTTCTCCAGCGGCCGGATAGGGGTGTATCTCTACCTCATCCATGTGACGGCGGCGCTGGCGGCGGGACTGCTGCTGTGCCGCCGGGGAAGCCCCTCCGCCGCTGCGCCGCCGCCCGCTCCGGTGCGGACGGGTCTGGCGCAGCAGTTCCTGTCGGCGGTGACGGACGCGGCGGCGGCCATGGGGCGGGTATGCGCCTTCGTGGTGTTCTTTCTGGTGCTGCTGCACCTGGCGGAGACAGCCACCGGCCCGTGGAGCGCCCCCGCCGCCGGCTTCATGGAGCTGACCAACGGCATCCTGCGGCTGACGCCCGGCCGCCGGGGCTTCGTCACGGCGGCGGCGCTGCTGGGCTGGGGCGGGCTGAGCGTCCACTGCCAGACGGCGGCGGTGACGGCGGGCAGCGGCATCCCCATGGGGCGGTATCTGCCCGCCAAGGCGGTGCAGGCGGCGCTGTCGGCAGGGCTGGCGTGGCTGGCCGCGCCGCATCTGCTGCCGTAGGGCACCCAACGTCCCCCTCCTGCGTAGAATGAGGACGGAGAGAAGTCTCCCATCATTCCCGACAGGAGGTCACACAGGATATGAGCATTGAGCTCCGTCATGCCGCCGCCTGCTACCAATCCGCCGACGGCGAGGTAGAGGCGGTGCGGGACGTGTCCTTTGCCGTCACGGAGGGCGCGTTCGTCAGTCTGGTGGGTCCCTCCGGATGCGGCAAGTCCACGCTGCTGAGCGCCATCGCCGGGCTGGAGCCCCTCAGCGGCGGCTCCATCCGGATCGACGGTCAGCCGGTGGAGGGCACGTCGCCCAAGGTGGGGTTCATGCCCCAGAGGGATCAGCTGTTTGAGTGGCGGAATATCTGGGACAACGTGACGCTGGGTCTGACCGTCCGCGGCGAGAAGGTCGCGGCGGCCTATGCGCATGTGTCCGAGCTGCTGGAGCGGTACGGCCTTGCCGCCTTTGCCAAAAAGAAGCCGTGCCAGCTGTCCGGCGGCATGCGCCAGCGCTGCGCGCTGATCCGCACGCTGGCCACCCAGCCGGAGATCCTGCTGCTGGATGAGCCGTTTTCCGCGCTGGACTACCAGACACGGCTGGCGGTGTCGGCGGATATCTGGCGCATCCTGCGGCAGGAGGGCAAGACCGCCCTGCTGGTGACCCACGACATCGCCGAGGCGGTGAGCATGTCCGACCGGGTGATCGTGCTGTCCCGCCGTCCCGCCGTGGTGAAGGCGGAGCTGGACATGGGCGCTCTGCGGCCGCTGCCGCCCATGGAGCGGCGGGACACACCGGAGTTTCACCGGTACTTCAATACGATATGGAAGGAGCTGGACGTCCATGCCTGACAAGGCTCTTTCACCCCGGCGGGAGGCGTATCTCCTGCGTCTCCGGCGGGAGAACCGGCGGGTGCGGATATGGCAGATCGCGCTGGTGGCGGGGCTGTTCATCCTGTGGGAGCTCAGCTGCCGCGTGGGGTTGTCCGACGGCTTTCTGGTCAGCTGCCCCAGCCGCATGGCGCGGACGCTGTGGACGCTGTGCCGCTCCGGTGAGCTGTGGCGGCATATAGCCGTGTCCTGCGGCGAGACGGTGCTGGGCTTCACCGCCGGCACCCTGCTGGGCACCGCCGCGGCGGTGGGTATGTGGTGGTCGGACACTGCCGCCCGCATCCTCGACCCGTACCTGGTGGTGCTCAACGCCCTGCCCAAAACGGCACTGGGACCCATCTTCATCGTGTGGATGGGCGCGGGCATGGGAGCCATCGTCACCATGACGCTGGCCATCTCCCTGATCGTCACCATCCTGAGCATGTACGCCGGCTTCCGCACCACCGACCCGGAGAAGCTCCGGCTGATGCGGACGCTGGGCGCCAGCAAACGGCAGATCCTGTGGCTGCTGGTGTTCCCGGCCAACTGTCCCACACTGTTCTCCACCCTGAAGGTGAACGTGGGGCTGTCGTGGGTGGGCGTTATCATGGGCGAGTTTCTGGTGTCCCGCGCCGGGCTGGGCTATCTCATCGTCTACGGCTCGCAGGTGTTCAACATGGATCTGGTCATGGCCAGCGTGCTGGCACTGGGCGCGGCGGCGGTGGGCATGTACCTGCTGGTGCTGCGGGCGGAAAAATTCCTGAATTCTGTATGGGGGGTTCGCGTATGAAAAAGCGTATTATCTGCATTTGTATGGCCGCGCTGCTGTCGCTGTCGCTTCTGGCAGGCTGCGGCGCGGAAGGAAACACGGACACGGAGCAGGACGCGGCGGCGCAGACCGTCACCGTCCGGCTCAGCGAGGTGACGCACTCGGTGTTCTATGCGCCGCAGTATGTGGCCATGAGCCAGGGCTTCTTTGCCGACGAGGGGCTGGACATCGACCTGAGCAACGGCGGCGGCGCCGACAAGGTCATGACCGCCGTCGTCTCCGGCGGCGCGGATATCGGACTGGCGGGGCCGGAGAGCTGCATCTATATCCACGGGCAGGGCAAGGACGATCTGCCGGTCATCTTTGCCCAGCTGACCAAGCGGGACGGCTCGTTCCTGGTGGGGCGGACGGACGAGGACTTCGACTGGTCGAACCTGAAGGGCAAGACCATCATCGGCGGACGCAAGGGCGGCGTGCCGGAGATGACGCTGGAGTACGTCATGCGGCACAACGGCGTGGAGCCGCAGGAGGACGCGGTGGTGGACACCTCCGTGCAGTTCAACATGATGGCCGGGGCGTTCACCGGCGGGCAGGGGGATTATGTGACACTGTTTGAGCCTACCGCCACGGAGGTGGAGCGCGCCGGGCACGGGTATATCCTCTGCTCCATCGGCGAGGAATCCGGCGAGATACCCTACACCGCCTACTTTGCCGCCCGCAGCTATATGGACGCCCATCCGGAGGTGATCCAGGGCTTCGCCAATGCCATTGCCCGCGCCCAGCAGTGGATCGTGGAGCACACCGACCGGGAGGTGGCGCAGGCCATCATCGACCAGTTCCCGGACACCGATCTGGACACGCTGGAGGCCGTCACCGCCCGTCACCGGCAGATCGACGCGTGGAACGCCGCGCCCATGATGGCGCGCTCGGCGCTGGAGCGGCTGGAAACGGTGATGACCGAGGCCGGCGAGCTGACGAAGGCGCAGTGGGTGGACTTTGACGCGCTGGTGGACAACAGCTTCGCGGAAAAGGCCATGGAGAGCATGAAATAGCAAAAAAAGAAAGCCCGCAAGGGCTTTCTTTTTTTGCTATTTCAGTGCAGGGCGGAAATGACCTCCGCGTATTTGTCGATGTCGGACGCGCCGTTCCACGTCATGAAGCCGCCGGTGCACCCGGCGTCCCGCAGGGCACGCACCTCGCCGCCCAGCTCCGCCGCGCCGTAGTGGTTGTACGGCTCCCGAATGGCGTTGTAGCACTGGATCCACGTCCGCACGGCGGCGGGAGACGCTGTCTCGCTCTGCCGCGCCATGGCGCTTTCGCCGAAGTTGTACACAGTGGTGTAGGGGTGCTCCCAGGGCTTATAGTCCCCCTGCGCGCTGTAATGGTCGGGGTAGGGCATGCCGGAGATGGCGTCCACCACGGAGCTGATGGCCGGCCAGTACTGGCCGCAGGCGGTGACATAGGCATTGGCGCACTCGCCGAATACGTCGCCGGAGATATAATACCCGGCCTTGTGCAGCCGCTCGGCGGCGTAGAGCAGAAACCGCTGCACGGCCTGCGCCTTGCTCTCGCCATAGGTGTTCCGGTAGTCGATGGTGCCGGCCTTTTCGTACTTGTACGCGCCGTCGGGGAAGCGGATATAGTCGAACTGGATCTCGTTGAAGCCCAGCGCGGCGGCCTCCAGCGCCAGCTCCGTCTTGTACTGCCAGACGGTGCGGTTATAGGCGCTGGGCCAGTACATGGAGCTGATCTTCAGCGGCGTGCCGTCCAGGTCGGAGATGACGTACTCCGGGTGGTCGGCGGCCAGATGCGCGTCATTGAACACGGTGATGCGGCCGATGACGTAGTAGCCCGCGTCGCGGAGCTTCTGCACGTTGGCCCGGAAGCCCTCCATGGTGTCCTGCGCCGCGGCGTAGGCCGAGGGGCTGTACTGCTGCATCACCGGCGAGGCATAGGACACCGCCGTGCCGTCTACGATGTCCACCACAAAGGCGTTGATGCCGCTGCCCTCCGCCAGACGGAGGTAGCTGTCGGCGTACTGGATAGCGCTGCCGTTGAGATACAGCGCCCGTACCTCCTCCGGCATGTCGTTGCCGGGGATGGCGGCCTTTTCCGTGGGGTAGTAGTCCAGTCCCGCCGCGTCGCCGCCGCCCCACGCGTCGCCCCGGGCGGCGTGGCGCTGGTAGAGCGCGTCGTCGTACTGCGCCTTTGCCTCGTCCTCTGTCATGCGGACGTTGGCGGCGTCGATATAGCCCTCGCCCCGGTCACAGGAGACTTTCCAGCGGAGAACCTCGCCCTGCCCATCCAGTCCGTCGAAGCCGGTGACGGTCAGCGCCATGCCCTTTTCCACGGCGCAGCCGGGAACAGCCCCCGTCTCGTCCACAAGGCTCATGCCCCGCAGGGCATAGACCGTTTCCACCTGCACCACGGCGGCATAGTCGTCGGTCAGGTTGGCGCGGTCGATGCAGGCGTAGCCCTCGCCGTTGACCACCCGGATGCGCTGGGCGTCGCCCTGGGCATCCTCCAGAACATACTGAACCTCGCTGCCGCGGGGCAGGGAACCCAACAGCTCTCCGTTTTCGTCATATACAGGAGCGGTGCTCTCCGCGGAGGCCACATAGCCCGCCGCCGTCTCCGGCACGGCGGGATGGAACTGCCGCCAGATCACATAGCCCAGCGCGCCCAGCGCCGCCAGGCACAGCACGATGATGACTACCGCCGCGCCGGTGCCGCGTTTCTTCTTGGTATTCGTTGACATAAGTTGAACTCTCCTTGCGTGTGTTGTCAGACTGCGGACATTATACGACATTCTGTTCTGTAAATCCACCTAAATCTTGTGGCAGCGCCGACAAAATTTTCGCATTTTTTGTGTTTTTCCCGTTTTTCTGGTAGACAACGGGATATACCGATGGTATACTACCTGTGTATATTGTTATGTAAATCGGCGCGGGGATGACCCGCCGCCGGGCTTCCCATACAACTCATAGATAAGGCAGGGTGTGTTTATGAAAAGGACGAAACGGGGTATGGCGCTGATACTCTCCGCGGTGATGCTGGCAGGCTGCGTGACGACGATACTTCTGGCGGCGCACCGCAACTGGAAGGATCCCGGACTGGGGGCGCTGAGTCAGTATTATGAGACAGGAGAGAATGCCGACCCCGGCGCCGTTTCCACGGTGCCCGACGATCCCGGCGGAACCTCCTTCGGCCTGTATATGTTCGCCAGCAAGGTCGGCACAGTGGACGATTTCCGCCGCTGGCTGCGGAGCCACTCGTCCGCCCTTTACCGGGACTTCGGCGAGAGGCTGGATCAGGCCTACGGCACGAATCTCAGCGGTGGCAGCCAAGCAGGTTACGGCCCCAACTTCCAGAGAACATGGGCGGAGATCGGTCACGGCGCCAACGGTAAGGAGTTCGGCAACGCCCAAACGGAGTACTGGGGCAGCGTCCGCTATGAAAAGCTGATCGAGCGGCTGGAGAGCACCTACCGCTCCTTCGATCTCAACAACTACTCCATCGCCCTACAGAATGTTCTGTGGAGCCGCAGTGTCCATCACGGTGTGGACGGAGCTTATAACGTAGTGACCCGCGCCATTGATGGGCGGCTGGGCGGATTTGCCAACCAGAGCGAGGCGGAGCTTATCGCCGCCATCTACGCCGAGTGCAGCAAGCTGAACAACCAATACAGCGACATGACCACCCAGCTGTCCGACCGCTACGGCGTAAAGGGACGATCCATGGCGTATTTCAGCAAGGCGGGCGACGATGTGCAGTCCTCGGTGTACAGCCGCCTGCACATCAACGAGCCGGCGGACGCATTGGTGATGCGCTACCAGAATACCACCGCCCCGCTGGAGGGGAAGTATCAGATCCTGTATCTCTCCAACCAGAAGTTTGGCTACGCCGTGAACGAGGGCAATCTTGTGGACAGCGCCAAGGCATCCGCGCTGACGCTGACTTATTACAACTCCGGACGGTATACCCTCGCGGCTGAGGACGGTAAGCGTCTGGCCGTTGTCAACGGTGCGCTGATGCTGCAAAACCCCTCTGCTGATGCAAGCCAGCTCTGGACGCTGACCAGCAGCAGTAACGGCTATGTGCTCTATAATGTGGGTGCAAAGCTGTATTTGACCATCACTGTCAGCACCGCGGAAATACCAGATACGCCTGCACCCTCGGAACCAACGGAGGAGGAAACGGCAGCTCGCAACAAGCGTGTAGAGGAGTTGGTTGCCGCCCTGAACAGCGACGATGAAAATGCGCTTGATGAGAAGACGGCGGCACTCTTTGTGACCATGCTCACTGAAAAAATCGAAGCGCTGGTCACAGAGCATCTTGAAGGCAAGGAAGAGACCGAGGTAAAGGCCGATCTTGCAAAAATGGAGGATATCCAGCGGCGGATGGATGAGCTGGAGGCCAAGCTTCCCGAGAACGAGAAGGAAATAACAGACGAGCAGAGAGCCGAGATGGAAGAACTCCAGAAGGAATATCTGGAGCTGATCAAGTCCTTTACCGGCAAGTCGCTGGATGAGATCATTCTCATTGTGGCCGGTGAGCTTGTGGACAAGCAGATCGCGGATGAAAAAGCTGCGGCATCCACGACCACCACCGTCACCGCGTATAAGGTTGGACTGAGCGCAGACGCCAAGGCCGCTACGCTGATGGCTGTCACGCCTGTGACCGGACAGGACAGCTGGAGTACCGTTGGGCTGTTTTATCCCCAGATGCCGGAGACGGATGATTTCGGAACCAAGATCGTCCACAATCTGACAGAGGGCAATTCCTCCTTCCCCATCCGAGGCATTGTCACCTGCACGCAGGGCATCGGCACCGTCAAGGCCGTCGTTACCAACGCCGGCGGCGCTGTCGCCACCAGCAGCTCCGGCAACGCCGGCGGCGCCAAGTGGTTCGACCTGTGGGAGCTGGACAGCGCACTGACCATCAGCAAGCTGCCGCAGGGCAAATATACGTTTACCCTTACCGGCACCAACAGCACCGGCACCTATACGCTGGTGAACAAGACATTTACCATCGGCGCGGCTACTACCACCACACCGGAAGCACCCGACAACAAGTATGTCGTGCAGTTTGTAGTAAACGGTAAGGTCGTGGATACGCGTACCTACACGGAGGCACAGCCCTATGGCGCGCTGCCGTCTGTCAGCGAGAGCGGTTTCCAGGGCTGGTTCTATAGTGACCGCGAGATATCCCAGAGCACGCCCGTGGCACCCAGAAATCACACCGTTACGGCCAAGTTCGGGACACTGCACACGGTGTCGTTCAAATACGACAACACCGTGTGGGATTCCTACAAGCTGGCACAGAACGATATCATCAGGATTCCCACCACCAATCCCATCAAGGCGGCAGACAAGAGCTATACATACAGCTTTAGCTACTGGAAGGACAGTGCCACCGGTGCGAAGCTTGCCAGCGGTACCCTGATGCCTGACAGTGATGTGACCTATGTGGCCGTGTTCTCCAAGACCGCCAATTCCGGCGGCGGAGGGACAGGCGGCGGAGGAACCGGTGGCGGCGGTGGCGGCGGAACTACGCCGGTCACGCCCTCCGGCAGCTACCTCACCGGCATCTCGCCCAACACCTCCGTCTCCAGCCTGACCGCCAGCGGCTACACCGTGTATAGCGGCAGCAAGCAGGTGACCTCCGGACTGGTGGGCACCGGCATGACCGCCGTCAGCAGCGGCGGCTCCGTGACCATCGTCGTCACCGGCGACGTCAGCGGCGACGGCAAGGTCACCATCACCGACGTGGTCAAGCTGCAAAAGTCCGTGGTCGGCTCCGCCTCCCTGACCGGCGCTTACGCCAAGGCTGGCGACATCAGCGGCGACGGCAAGATCACCATCACCGCGATTTCGCTGTACGCCACGGGCGGCGCGGAATACACGGTCAACGAGCTGTCGATCAGCGACGGCAAGACCGCTGAGGAGTCGTCTGAAGCGCCTACGGAATCGTCCGAGGCGCCCACCACGTCCTCCGAAGCGCCTGCGGCTTCGTCCGGAGCACCGGCTTCTTCTGCCGGCACGCCTTCGACGGGCGACGCGGGAGTGGCCGCGCTGGTCATTGTGGCCGGACTTTCGGTCACGGGCGCGCTCGTGCTGAGAAAGCGTCACAGCTAAAAGCAAAAAACGGAATTGCCGGAGCGGTATTCGCTCCGGCAATTTTTCGTATGCGGCAAGGCCGTCGAAGCCATCTGAGCCGCCGCATAGCCGCGCCGGTTCCGTTTTTATCAGAAGCGATTTTCCTTTTTCGCGCAAAAAAAAACGGCACATAGAGGAAATAATAGAGTAAGAGCGTTCCGGCCGTTCGTATGTGCCGATGCGCTGCAGCTTTAACCGCTCAACAGAGAAGCGGATTTTCGGACGACCGCCAAGTGCGGCGCTCCGCAAAATTTGTATGGAAGCGCAGCTTGACTGCCATAAACGCATTACAAAAACGCTTTCGCCGCGCAAAAGCTATGGTCGTACAGTCGTATAAAGGAAACCGGCTTTCGATTTTATACCTCAATCGTTTTGGACGCCTTGCGCATCTGCGCCGCGCTCGCCGACGCGGGTGCAGAAGCAAAGCGGCGTTCGTTCCGCTTCGGGAGGCGCAGGCGATGTCTCCCAAGTCGGCAGTCTGCTTTATCTCGCTGTGCGGCGTCGGACGAGCCGAAATGTCTGTTTGCATTTACAGACGGCCCAAAAGCGCCGTCCGCCGCATCGACAGCCGCGCACTGCCTCTTATCTGCGCACACCGCACAATGTGCTGTCGGCCGAGCAGAAATCGGGGTGTAGAAGAATGCGCGGCGGCAGCGGGATTGTCCGCTTCAGCAGAAGCGGAAACGCAGACGTGTGCGGCGCGAGCGCCTGCGCGGCGGCCTGCCGGTCGCCAATGCGCCGGCCTTTGCGCGAAAGCAGAACGCATCGGCGCTTTTTTTCGCCCGTCGGCGCAAAGGCGTATCCCCTGCTCCACCGCATATGGAATACCGCTATGCGCGCGGTATCCCCGAAAAGCAGGCTGCGCGGACGCAGCTTGCGCTTATGTGCGGGAAGATACGGCATCGCCTGCCGCCGCTCTGCACGGAGGCGTCCGACTGCGAAACCGAAGCGTCCGAGCCGATTCCGCCCAAACCCTTTGCGCGTTTCGGCGCAACGTATCGGGAAACGGCGCGGCAGAAAGCGGCGAAGCGGTTTTCGCTGCGAACGAAAAAACGTCTGCGGCGCGCAGCCGCAGACGCTTATTGTTCACCCGTTTTTTTCGCGTCGAGGTAGGACTGAAGGATAATCTGCGCGGAAAGCGCGTCGATTTTCCCCTTCCGTTTCGTTCCGGGCAGGCCGGTGATATTCATATAGGTATAGGCCTCCACGGTGGATGGGCGTTCGTCGACGAACACAACCTCGGCGCCGGTCTTTTCGGCGACAAGCGCCGCAAAGCGGCGCGTCCGCTCGGCGCGGAAGCCCTCCGTGCCGTCCATATTCCGCGGCAGGCCGACAACCACCGCCGTTCCGCCGAGCCGCGCGACCGCCTCGGCGGTCTGCTCCGCCGCGTCCGCCAGCCCGCGGACCTTCAGCGTGCCGACCGCGCCGGCCAAAATGCCCGCAGGGTCGCTTTTGGCGAGTCCGACGCGCGCGTCTCCGAAATCCACACCAATATAAATCATTTCAAAATTTCCTTTCTTTTCCGTCTGCTTTGTCCGCATAGAAACGGGTAAGCTGCAAATACTATAAGCGTCCAAGGAAACCAAACAAAGCTTTTGCAACGGTTTAATTTGGCGGAAAGGGACAGCTTCTTACAATGGATAAAAAGAAGAAGAAAACAGCTTTTCCGAAAGACATTCGGAAAAACAGCAGGTTTTTCTATCCGTACAACCAGCGGCCGATCGACATTTCGGGCAACCAGTTTTTGGATATCTCACCGGAGATGCTTGGAGAGGATTTGCTATTCAGCGATACCGACCCAAACGGAAGTTACACGGGAGTACCGAAGGATCCGGACGATGTGCCTGTACAGGACGCGGACGACCTGTGACGGGGAGCGGCGCTTTACGGCGCCGCTTCCGTCTTTTTCCCACTTATGCGCGCCGCACGCCGCTTTTAGAGCGTATCGTCAGGCGCTCTGCGTCCCCGCATTGCCAGCACAGCAGCCGCGACCAGCAGCACGGGAAAAGCCGTCATAGCCGTCAGCGCGGTCCGGAAGGAGGAAAGGTCGGCGATATATCCCATCACCGCCGGTCCGAGCGCG
This sequence comes from Oscillibacter sp., assembly GCA_003487665.1. Classification (GTDB taxonomy): domain Bacteria; phylum Bacillota; class Clostridia; order Oscillospirales; family Oscillospiraceae; genus Vescimonas. The sequence continues at coordinate 3,617 of DNFA01000031.1, read as the reverse complement.
CAGCCGATGTCGCCGCAGGTGGCCAGCAGCGCGAACATCGTCGTCCCGCCGCCGGGCAGGCGTCCCGCCGCGTAGGAAAACACGCACGGCCACATCAGCGACACGGAGAGGCCGGTCAGCGCGCAGGCGGCCAGCGAGACGTAAGCGCTGCCCGCCAGTCCGGCGACCGCATAGCAGATTATGCACAGACCGCCGCACAGCGCAACGGCCTGCAGCGGCCGGGGCTTGCGCCGTGCGAGCGAATAGGAAAGCCGTCCCGCGCCCATAAACAGCGCGAACATGCACGGGCCGAGCAGGTCACCGAGCAGCTTGGTCGTCCCCAGCGCGGCCTCCGCGAAGTAGGACGCCCACTGCGCCATCGCCAGCTCGCAGGCGCCGGCGCAGAGCATCATCAGCAGCATCAGATAAAATACCGGGCTGGAAAACAGCGTGCGCAGCGCCGTGCGCAGCCGGTTTTCCTTCTCCTGCTCGGGAATGACGAGCGGCGTTTTCAGAAACAGAAAGAAGTTCAGCAGCGGCACAACCGCCCAGAAAAGCGGCAGATATTTCCATATCCACTCGCCGAAAAGCGCCAGCGCTCCCGTGGAGAGCAGCACGACGAGAAGCTGTCCCCAGCAGTAGAACGAATGCAGAAGCGCCATCTGTCCGCCCTTGTCCTCGGACGGGAGCGCCTCGATCATCGGGCTGACCATCACCTCGATGAGCGCGCTGCCCGACGCGTAGACAATCACCGACAAAACGACCGCCGTATACGGGTCGATCACACCGGGCAGAAACGAGAGCATCACAAACCCGCCCACGGCGAAAATATGCGAAAGGCAGATGCAGCGCCGCCAGCCGAGACGGTCCACAAATACCGCGGCAAACAGGTCGACGATAAGCTGGGTGATGAAATTCACGGCCGTCAGCATGCCCAGCCGTTCGACGCTGACGTTGAAATCGCGCTGGAGGATGACATAAAACAGCGGCAGCAGGTTGTTGATGGCCGCCTGCACGATCAGCCCGTTATAACAGGCCACACGCGTGGACGCATACGGTTTCACAAAAAAACAGACCTCCGTTCGGCCGGCGGAAGCCGGCAGGACACAATCGGAAGCGGAAGCGGCGGCCCTCGATCGGATAGCCCTTTTCCGCATTCCCCCGCCGGCGCTTCGAGAAGCGAAACGGCAAAACGCCTTTTATTATAACATATTGCGCGGCGTTTGTCAAGGGTTTGGCACACACGTTCGCATTCTGCCAACATCCGCCGCACCGACACTGGGTACGGCGCGAGATTTTGCACAAATAACCGCGTTTTTGTTCATATTATGTTTACATTTTTCTTTTTGAAAAGGGATTGACAAATGGAATTTTCTGCGTATAATAAGAAGCGTTAGCAGATGAAGCGCGAGAGTGCTAAAGTAAGCCGCGAGACAGGAAAACGGCTGCCGGCAGAAGGAAAAGAGGCGAGCGGAATGGAACTGAGCGAGCGCAAAAAAGAGATTCTGAAATCGGTTGTCGATGCGTATATCGCGTCCGGCGAGCCGGTCGGCTCGAAATTTCTGACGACGGTTTCGCAGATTCCGCTTTCGAGTGCTACAATCCGCAACGAAATGAGCGAGCTAGAGGAGATGGGCTATCTCGAGCAGCCGCACACCTCGGCCGGACGGGTTCCGACGGCGCTGGGTTACCGCACCTACGTCAATTCGCTGATGGAGCGCTACCGGCTGTCGCTGGAGGAGCTTTCGCTGCTCAACGAGCTGACGGCGTACAAGATGGATGAGCTGGGCAAGATTATGGAGCAGGCCAGCCACGTCATCTCGGAGGTGACCAACTACCCCGCCATTGCGGTCATCAAGCCGCCGGAGGGAGAGGTCAGCCGCTACGAGACGGTGCTCATTGACGAGCACAGCTTTCTTCTGATTATGATCGGCGGCAACGGCACGGTCCGCAACCGCAACGTGCGGCTGAAATCGTTCGTCGATCAGGAAACGCTGGACGCGCTGCGCAAAGCGCTCAACGACGTTCTGCTCGGCACGGCGATTAGCGACGTTTCGCTGCCCGTGGTGCTGAAATTCGAGGAGGCGCTCGGCCAGTACGCCTATCTGTCCACGCCGATTCTGCGGGTACTGTACGAGATGGCCAACGCCACCGACACCGAGCGGGTCCATGTGGAGGGTGTGACCAAGCTGTTCTCCTACCCCGAGTTCAACAACGTCACGAAGGCGAAGGGCGTTCTGGAACTGATCGGCGAGCGGGAAAAATTCGCCGCGCTGCTGTCCGACGCCGACCCCGAGAAGGCGAACGTCTTTATCGGCGGCGACGACACGGATTCCCCGCTGCCCGACTCGAGCTTCGTGCTGCGGCCGGTGACGGTGGACGGCAAGACGGTGGGCGCCATCGGCGTCATCGGGCCGAAGCGGATGGACTACAAAAAAGTGCTTGCCAGTCTGGACTACTTCGCAACGGGGCTGTCCGAGGAACTGGACGGACATGACAGGTCCAATACAGAAACATAGAAAGACAGGTGCATAGCGAATGGCGAAAGAAAAAAACGAGAACAACGAAACGCCGGTCCAGCCGGCCAAAAACACGGAAAAGGAGCTTCAGGACGCGCTGGAAGCCCTGAAAAACGAATACGCCGCGCTCGGCAAAACGCTGGAGGACACCAAAGCCGAGCTGAACGCGCGCAACGACAGCTTTGTGCGCATCACTGCGGAATATGAAAACTACCGCAAGCGGACGGCGGCGGAAAAGGCGGCGACCTACGCCGAAGCCTACGCCGGCGCAGCCGAGCTGTTCCTGCCGATGGCGGACGCGCTGGAGCGCGCCTCCGAGCTGGCGCCGGAGGACAAGGGCGTGGACGCGCTGCGCAAGCAGCTTTCCGACATCTTCGGGCGGCTGGGCATCACCGAGATTGAATCCGACGGCAAGCCGTTCGACCCCGAGCTGCACAATGCCATTCAGCACGAGGACGACGAAACGCAGCCCGAAAGCACTGTGGTGCAGACCTTCCAGCGCGGTTACCGGCTGGGCGACAAGGTGATCCGGCACGCGATGGTCAAGGTCGTCAACTGACCGAGTGCCAAACGCGCGGAGCGGAGGCTTCCCTCCCGCCGCGCCTGAAAAATCTTTCATATATAAATATAAATGCAAAAAACGAACAACGAACACAAACGGAGGAATGTATTATGTCTAAAATTATCGGTATAGACCTCGGCACGACCAACTCCTGCGTCGCGCTGTACGAAGGCGGCGAGCCGGTCGTCATCCCCAACGCGGAGGGCAGCAGAACCACGCCGAGCGTGGTCGCGTTCTCCAAGACCGGCGAGCGTATGGTGGGCCAGGTGGCAAAGCGCCAGGCCATCACCA
>DNFA01000031.1:0-137 GCA_003487665.1 Oscillibacter sp. | reverse complement strand
AGCGCATGGTCGGTCAGGTCGCCAAACGGCAGGCCATCACCAACCCCGATCGCACGGTCATTTCCATCAAGCGCGATATGGGCACCGACAAAAAGGTCGCCATCGACGGCAAAAACTACACCCCGCAGGAAATCTCC
>DNFA01000052.1:18275-26578 GCA_003487665.1 Oscillibacter sp. | reverse complement strand
TACAGACTGGCGCGGCAATCCGATCCCAGCGCTCGTCCCCTTGACAAATCCGCCGGGATGGGTATAATAATAAACAGAAGGGGACGCTGCGACAAGCGGTCAGCCCCACTCAAATGAAATGTTTATCTGAGTTTTAGCAACTCAAAGAAACCGTCACTTGGCAGAGTGGCGGTTTCGTCTTTTCAGCTTCTGAATTCTGATCGAGACTGAATAGCCTGCGATATGGAATGTAAGCGTCCAAAACATATATGTCACCCCCTCTCGGGGCTGTGACTAACCGCCTGCCGTTTATTGCAGCGTCCTTGAGATGTATTATAAGCCGTTTGTCGGTTTTTGTCAATCTGACGTGCCGACAACCACCCACAAAACCGTTGTTCCCCGCCACATTATGTGGTACAATAGCTGCGACGACACTCTGAAAGGAGTCCCTGCCATGCTGGACATTTTTGACATACTGGGGCCCGTGATGATCGGCCCCTCCAGCTCCCACACCGCCGGCGCCGCGCGGATCGGCGCCATGGCGCGGACGCTGCTGGGCGCGCCGCCGGTAAAGGCCGCCATCCACCTGTACGGTTCCTTCGCCGAGACAGGCTCCGGCCACGGTACTGACCGGGCGCTGGTGGGCGGTCTGCTGGGCATGAAGCCCGACGATCCCCGGCTGCCCAACGCCTTTGAGGAGGCGAAAAAGGCCGGGCTTATCTACACCATTGACGAGATCAAGCTGCGGGACGCCCACCCCAACACCGCCGTTATCGATGCGGAGAGCGCCGACGGCAAAACGCTGACCATGCAGGCCTCGTCCATCGGCGGCGGGCGCATCATGGTCAACAAGCTGGACGGCATCGACGTGAATTTCAACGGCATGTTCAACACGCTGGTGATCCGCAACGAGGACGCCAGCGGCACGGTGGCCGCCGTCACCAGCATACTCAGCCAGCTGCGCATCAACGTGGCCAACATGAGCCTGTACCGCCACAAGCGGGGCGGCGACGCGCTGATGGTCATCGAGGTGGATCAGCATCTCAAGCCCAGTCAGGTGGCGTTTTTGTCGGAGCTGCCGGGCGTGCTGTCCATGACCTACTACGACAAGGAGGAGGATGACGATGGCTCTGGATTCGATGAAGGAAATATTTGACCGCATGGAGCAGGAGGGCAAGCCCTTCTGGGAGATCGTGCTGGAGACGGATATGGACGAGCGCCAGGTGACGCGCAACCAGTCCATGGCCAAAATGCTCATCACATGGCAGGCCATGTCCGACGCGGCGGACAGCTACACCGGGCAGCGGCGCAGCGTCAGCGGTCTGGTGGGCGGCGACGGCATGAAAATGCGGCAGTACTGTCTGCGGGGCGAGGCCATGTCCGGCGGCTATATCAGCGAGGTCATCGCCGAGGCGCTGAGCATGGCGGAGTCCAACGCCTGCATGTGCCGCATCGTAGCGGCGCCCACGGCGGGCGCCTGCGGCGTGCTGCCGGCGGTGCTGCTGCCCCTGTGCAAGTACGAGGAGCTGAGCCAGCACCAGCTGCTGGAGGCGCTGTACGTGGCCAGCGGCATCGGCGCGGTGATCGCCTACCGTGCCTGCATCGCGGGCGCGTCCGGCGGCTGTCAGGCGGAGATCGGCACGGCGTCGGCTATGGCGGCGGGCGCGCTGGTGGCGCTGCGGGGCGGCACCGGCGAGCAGATCGGCCACGCGGTGGCCATGGCGCTGAAAAACCTGATGGGGCTCATCTGCGACCCCGTAGCCGGACTGGTGGAGGTACCCTGCGTCAAGCGGAACGTCATCGGCGCGGTGAACGCCGTCAGCGTGGCGGACATGGCCATGGCTGGCATCACCAGCCGCATACCCGTGGACGAGGTCATCGACGCCATGGGCGAGGTGGGGCGGCGCATGCCCGTGGAATTCCGCGAGACGGCGCTGGGCGGCCTGGCCGTAACACCCACCGGCACAGCCATTCAGGAGCACATGAGAAAATCACCGGAGGTGGCCTATGATTCTTGATTTCCATTCCCTCTCCCCCGCCATCGTCCCCCACTTCAAGGGCGGCGAGGGCGAAGCGCAGGTGCGTACCGCTGTCAGCGATGGCATGGGACGCATCCTGACGCTGACGCTGCCGGTGGGCTCGTCCATCGGCCTGCACACCCACACCGGCAACTGCGAGATCATCCACGTGTTGTCCGGCAGCGGCGTGTGCCACGACGACGGCACGGACGTACCCCTGACCGCCGGGATGACCCACTACTGCCCGGAGGGGCACACCCACGGCATCGACAACACCGGCGCGGAGCCGCTGGTGCTGCTGGGCATCCTGCCGGACGTGAAATAAGCAAAAAAGCAAACCCCAACAGGGTTTGCTTTTTTTGCTTAATCTCCGTGGGACTGCTTGCCGGTCACTTCCCGGGGCGTGATCTTCACGATCATGGTGCGCTCCATGGTCTTGTCGGCGCACATGACGGCTCTTTCCATGCTGACGGGATCCAGCGCCTGCACCAGCAGCTTCAGCGCGTACAGCTTCTCGGCGCTGTCCCGCACCACCGTCGCCTGCCCGTGAACAACCGCAGAGTCGTAGGCGGTGGTCAGCTCGCCGGGCACCAGCTCCGCCCGGGAGACGGCGGTCAGGCACACCGGCGGCTCTTTCTCCAGTATCGTCCACTTCCGCCCGGCGCCGGCACAGTGGAAATACACCGCGTTGTGCTCCGGGTCGGCGATATGATTCACCGGCACGCAGTAAGGCGTGCCGTCCTCGTCAGTCATGGCCAGCACGGAGTAGGCGGCATCCCGCAGCACCTGCCACGCGAAGGCCGCGTCCCGTTCCTTATCTTTTCTGCGCATGGGGAAACCTCCTTACATGATGGGTCTGCCCAGCAGCTTCTCGAACCGGGGCAGCATGCCCTCGTCCACATGCCCGGCGTTCTGGCACATGTCGTAGCCGGGCAGGTTGTTGCCCTCCACCAGCACGGGGCCGTCCGGGGTGATGGCCACGTCCCAGCCGATATACTTCAGGTGCGCCTCCACCCGCTTGGACGCCGTGCGGCACAGCTCCAGCGCCTGGTCGAACAGGGGGATCTGGAAGCCGGTGATCTCCGTGCCGGTGACGGGATGGCGCTCGTAGTATTTGCCGGTCTTGTCGCAGAAGGCCGGACGGTACAGCTGACCGTGCTCGTTCACCGGGGCGTACATGCCGCCGGAGGACACGTTGTCCACGCACACGCCGCCCATGCCCATGCGCACCAGCGCATAGACCATCTGCGCGCCCCGCTCCGTCACCAGCGTGACGATACGCACCGTGTTCACGGAGTCGGGGCACAGGCGGTTCATATCCGGGTGCTGGCGGATGGGCTCCTCGATCAGCAGCTGTCCGCCCTTGACCAGCCGGTCGTACAGGGCCTCGTAGTCGTCGATGTCCGCCGTCACAAGGCGCTGGATGCCCTCGCCGCCGCACAGTCCCGCGGGCTTGCAGAAGATGGCATCCGTCCCGGCACAGAATTCCCGCAGCCCGGCGGCATCCGTCTTGCGCAGGTCAAGGAACCGGCGCTTCAGCAGGTCGGAGAAGATGGTGTCGAACTCGATCTTGTCGTTGAGCTGATAGAAATACGCCGGGTCGTTCATCTGGCGGGTCAGCGCCTGGTTCTGCACGGCGGTCATATAGGTCTTGCGCACCGCGCCGTGCCGGTCGGCAAAGCCGAACACGTGGTAGTCCAGATAGCCGATGCCGTAGCGCACCTCGCACCACACCATGTCGCAGAAGATGACCAGTCGGCTCTTGCCGCTCTCCTCGTGGACGGCGTTGATGTGCAGCTTCATCCGCGCAAAGCTCAGATGCTTCAGCTGCCGAAAAAATGTAGCAAGCTTTCTGCCCATAAGAATTCCTCCTTTTTCAACGATGCAGTATCCGCCGCAGCGGGGCGGCGATCAGCCCCCGCTCATAGCGGTTCATGCCGAACAGCCACATGCTGGCGGCATACACCGCCACGAACAGCAGCCCCGGCGGTATCAGCTGCCAATAGCTGACCGGATGGACGAACACCGCCAGCAGCACCGCCGTCACCGCCGGCGGCAGCATGGCCGGCAGCAGGTGGAAAATGTGCCGCCAGAAGGCGGGGATGTTCAGCCCGATGTGCTTGTAATAGTACCGGTTCATCAGGAACACGTTGCCCACCAGCGTGGCGACGGCGGTGCCGATGGCCGCGCCGAAGCCCTCCCATTTCATGCACAGCGGGATGGAAATAATGATGTTGCCCACCAGCACCCCCAGATAGACCAGCGAGCGGTACTTGTGCATGTTCTTGGCGCGCTGGATCTCGATGCCCACCGTCTGGATATTCGTCCACAGGCAGGCAAAGAACAGCAGCAGCGCCGTCCAGTAGTCGATGCGGAACTGCTCGCCGCCGCCCCACAGCACCACGAAGGGCTGGCCGATGGCCACAAAGCCCAGGAATATGCCGCCCAGCAGGATGAACTGTATCCGCCCCACCTTGGTAAACAGGGCGTCCAGCGTCCGCATGGGGGCGTTCTCCGCCACCAGCCGGTGGACGCGGGGCGTCATCACATTGGAGATGGCGTTGCCGAACAGCAGGAAGTAGTTGTTCAGCTGGGAGGCGATCACATAGACCGTCACGGCGGCGGAGCCGTGGAACCACGTCAGCAGCGTCCGGTCGATGGACCAGTTGACGTTGTCCACCACGATGCCGATGAACACATACACCGTAAAGCCGAACATCTCCCGCAGCAGGGCGAAGTCGTACCGGTGGAATGCAAAGGGCATCTTCAGCCGTGTCAGGCAGTAGGAAATATTGATAACGCCGCTGAGGACGGTAAAGATCAACGAGACGACGGTCAGCGTCACGGAGCGATAGCCCATCAGCAGCAGGGGGATCATGATCAGCGGGTTCAGCACCTGCTTGCCCATGGCCACGATCTTCTGGAACAGATACCGCTCGTTGATGGTCACATGGCTCTCGAACACGCTGATGGGGAACGTCAGCGCGGCGTTCACCGTCAGAATGCGCAGCAGCCGCTGCGCCAGGCTGATCTCCTCCGCCGTCAGCTTCTTGCCGAACACCACATCGCAGTAGGACAGGCCGAAGCCGATGGCCAGCACCGCCGCGCCCAGGATCAGATACGTTATCAGGAACATGCCGTTGAGCTTGGCGCAGCCCTCCCTGTCGCCCGCCGCCCGGAACCGGGAGTAGTACCGCACATAGGCGCTGCCAAGGCCGAAGCTCAGCAGGTTCAGATAGGATATGATGGGCAGCACCGCCTGATACACGCCAAACTCGCTGTCGCCCAGCTGCTGGAGCATGATGGGCGTGTATACCAGCGAGATGACGGTGCTCAGTGCCATGGACACATAGCTCAGCGCGGCGCCCGCCCGGATCTGATTCACTTGCAACGCCGCACTTCCTCTCTCACTTGACAATATATCACTTTATTATATCCTAAAAGGCCTGTGATGTAAAGCCGCACACAGCCAAAAAGTGGTTTTCTTTCGCCGCCGTATCTGCTACAATGGTGTACAGGTACCACATGAAGGGAGGGCTTCCCATGGCCAACAAAAAGCTGAAGCTGCTGTATCTGGCGCAGTATTTGCAGGAGGAGACGGACGAGCGCCACCCCAGGACCCTGCAGGACATGATCGCGTATCTGGAGCGCTGCGGCATCTCCGCCGAGCGCAAGAGCCTGTACGACGATCTGGAGCTGCTGCGTCTGTACGGCATGGACGTCCAGTCCGTCCGCGGCAAGAGCTACGGCTATTTTCTGGGCGACCGGGAATTCCAGCTGCCGGAGCTGAAGCTGCTCATCGACGTGGTGCAGGCGTCTCCCTTCCTGACCCAGGGCAAGTCCATGGAGCTGATCGCCAAGCTGGAAAAGCTCACCAGCCGCCCCAACGCCCGGCAGCTGCGGCGGCAGGTATATGTAATGGATCGGGTGCGCACCCACAACGAGCGGCTGTACTACGCCGTGGACGGGCTGCACACCGCCATCAACGACGACCGGAAGGTCACGTTCCGCTACTTCGACTGGACGGCCTCCGGCGGCAAATCCTACCGGCGGGAGGGTGCCCTGTATGAGACGAACCCGGTGGCGCTGTGCGTGGACAGGCACTACTATCTGGTGGCCTACGACCCCGCCATTCAGGACTACCGCCACTACCGGGTGGATCGCATGGAGGAGCTGACCGTCTCCGACAGGCCGCGCGACCCCCTGCCGGCGGACTTCGATCTGGGCAAGTACGTCCGGCGCATTTTCGACATGTACAACGGCCGCACGGAGACGGTGCGCCTGCGCTTCGACCGGGCGCTGATCAACGTGGTAATGGATCGCTTCGGCGCGGACGGCCACATCCACCCCGACGGGGAGCGTATTGCCGTCACCGCGCCGGTGGAGGTGGGTCCCACCTTCTACGGCTGGCTGTTCCAGTTCGGCGCGCAGGCGGAGATCGTCTCCCCCGACGCCGTCCGCCGGGATTTCGCCCGCCACTGTCAGGACGCCCTGTCCGCTTATCCCGACGCATAAGCATCCCCGTTCTCCCGCACAAAAATCGTAGGGGACGCCGGCCCCGACACGCGGTTCAACATACCGTCCCGTAGGGCGGGGCCCGCGTGCCCCGCCGAAAAATGCGTACCCGGCGGCGGGACACATGGGTCCCGCCCTACAGGTGCATACCCCCCAAACAAACAACGCGGCGCCCCTTGCGGGGCGCCGCGCGTTTTCCGTCCATGTGTGGCACAGACGGAGGAGGGTTATATTCGCCGCTCTATGCAAGCGGGAACCGCGGGGAAATACTTAATCGGCAACAACCTTGTACCAATCGCCGTCCTGAACGACATGATAGCCTGCAGCAACGACAACTTCGTTGTCTCCAAGGGTCGGGTTAGACGGGTCATACTTATAGAAGCTACCGCCCTTGACGGTGATCTTCGCGTTAGAGCCGTCCTTGCAGTTCAGAGTTCTGGTAGGATCAGTAGCCTTGAAGGTACCGCCATTGATTTCGATCGTAGCATTGCCGAGGGCATAAATCAGGTCGCAAACAGGGTCATCGGCAGGTACACCGACCTGGCGGAAATCACCGCCGTTGATGATGACCTTACTGTTTCCATCAGCGGAAACAGCCATGGCTCCGCCGGTAGTGCCGCTTGTATCTTTAGTGTACACGGCATATACATCGGCATTGATCGTAAACTGAGCTGTTTTTTCCGCCTGTACTGCGCCAAAGCGTCCGTTCGCCTGCATATTCTGGGTGATTTCGTGCTTTCCGGAAGAAAAGCTGATTGCAGACAGAATGGCGGCAGCATCTTCATCGTATGTATTGCCAAACGAATCCGATTCAGACATTGCCTGTGTAGCGCTTACACTGATACCGAAGGAAACCTTTGCCGCCCAATACGGATCATTATTTTTCGGGTTAGCTTCGTTTCCGACTTCCGTAGGCATATAAAGCACCATTGCATAGACCTTTGTAGCGTTGGTAGCAAGGTCTGCACCGACAACACCGGTGTCTCCAATACCATTAAGCGTTTTGGCGCTGTCTTGCACAGCACTGATAGCCGCCGCACGGTCGGCATACGCAGCATCGGCTTCCACCGCGCCCAGCTTCACATAGTCGCTGAGACTATATTTGTTGCCCAAAACATTTTTGCCGGTGCTATTGTAAAGGTTATAAATGCCGAGCGTATACTTCAGTGCAAGCGTTCCTGCGTTCGTAACACGAAGATATACAACCTCTGTGCGGCCGGGCTCCCACAGGGTGCTGTCCTCGAACACCTTAGTTGTGTCGTTCACCTTTTTCCATTCGGTGAAATCCTTGCTGTACTCCAGCTCCACGTCCAGATTGCCCGCCTGGATCTTGTTCACCGCTGTGCTTGCCGTATCGGTAAACCAGGCGAACGTCGTCCCGACCAGCATGACAACGCACATGACCAGTGCCATAACGCTGGTCAATAGCGCGCGCTTTGTTGCTCTTTTGTTGTTCATTTAAGAACCCTCCTGTGTAAATAAAATTTCGTCAATATACCATTCGCGTTGCCGCCTTCGGCGGCAACGCGAGACACCCAAGGGTGTCCGTATATAGTATATTTACGATGTATGGGTCGAATATAGCACCTTCGAAGACCATCCGCAACCGTTTCCGGCGAAATTTCCATATTTTGGATAGGCGCACAAAATTCGGCGGGGAATTGTCGTGATTTTGGCGGAGATTTGCGTAGGGGACGCCGTCCCCGACATGCGGTTCAACATACCGTCCCGTAGGGCGGGGCCCGCGTGCCCCGCCGAAAAATGCGTACCCGGCGGCGGGACACATGGGTC
>DNFA01000052.1:432-18108 GCA_003487665.1 Oscillibacter sp. | reverse complement strand
ACATGGGTCCCGCCCTACAGAGAAAACGGATTCCCGCAAAAACAACGCGGCGCCCCGGATGGGGCGCCGCGTTATTTCATCGTCAGCAGGCCGTCACGCCTGCAGCAGCCTTTCCAGCAGCTCTCCGGCGGTATCCACGATGACCTCCGCCCCGGCCTCCGCCAGTCCTTCGCGTCCGCGGAAGCCCCAGCTCACGCCGATCATCGGCAGCTTCGCGTTCCGCGCCGTGGCCACGTCCACCTCGCTGTCGCCCACATAGACCGCCTCCGCCGCATCAGCGCCCAGCTCCGCCAGCGTCTGTATCACAAGGGCGGGCGACGGCTTCGGCTCCACGCCCTCCCGCTGTCCCAGCGCCAGCATGCCGGGGAAGAACCGCGCCGCCAGCGCCTTGGTGGTGGCGTCCGGCTTGTTGGATACCACCGCCGTTTTCACACCCCGCGCTTCCAGCTCCGCCAGAACGTGGCTGATGCCGGGATAGGGCTGCGTTTTGACGCAGTTGTGCGCCTGATACCAGTCCTTGTAATCCGCCAGAACCGCCTCAAACCGCTGCGGCGCAAGTGTCTCCGGGATCGCCCGCTCCATGAGCTTCCGCGCCCCGTTGCCCACAAACGCCCGGATCTCCTCCCGGCTTCGGGCTGCCCAGCCGTTTTCAGCCAGTATATGATTCACAGCGTCGTGCATATCCGACAGGCTATCCAGCAGTGTGCCGTCCATGTCAAACAGAACCGTCTTGTATGTCATGTCGTTTGTCTCCTTTCAAAAAATGCGGCAGCAATATGCTCCCCAGTATGAGCAGCATCCCCAGCCCGCTCCAGACCGTGATCTTCTCCTTCAGCAGGAGCGCCCCGAAGATCGCCGCAAACATGGGGCTGAGCGCGCAGAACAGGCTCACCCGCTGGGCGCTGGTGTGGCTCTGTGCCACCGGCTGCAGCGTATAGCCGAACCCGGTGCAGACGATGGCCAGCATCAGCACGATGCCCCACTCCGAGCCGGTCTGCGGCAGCCGCGGCGACTCGAACAGCAGCGCGCCGATCAGCGCGTAAAAGCCCAGAAAGCCCACCTGCAATATCCCCAGAACAAGGGCGTCGTCCCGGTGGGAGAGCCGATCCGTGGTGATGATGGCGCAGGCATACACCAACGCGGTACACAGGGCGATGCACTCGCCGACGCCGATGCGGAAGGCGCCCCCGGCGGAGGTCAGCAGCGCCACGCCCACCAGCGCCACCGCCGCGCTGAGCAGCGTCGCCGGACGGGGCAGACGGCGGCTGATGGCGCTCTCCAGCAGGGGCACGAACAGGATGGCCATGTTCTCCAGCAGGGACACGGTGCCGGAATCCACGGTGCGCAGGGAGAACATCTCGCCGGACATAATGAGGAAGAACAGGCCGCCCAGCAGCGCACCCCGCAGGATCGTCCGCCGCCCCACATGGCGCAGCTTCCTGCAAAACACCAGCGCCAGCAGCGCAAAGGCCAGCAAAAACCGCACCGCCAGCAGATTGAACGCCGTCATGGTGCCCAGTCCCAGCTTGTTGAACACGAAGGACGTGCTGCGGGCGATGATCACACAGGCCAGCAGCAGCTCCGCACGCTTTTCCGACATGGTATTCCTCCTTCTCCGGTACCATCGGAGTATACCTCATTTTTCGCCCGGCGTAAAGTCGTTTTTATCGCGGATAAAATATAGGCTGTTGGCTATATTTCCCAAGATGCGGCATACCCCGGAAAAGGCGGAACGGACGCCGGATGAACCGGCGCCCGTCCCAAAGAAAAAGGGGAACACACATGGACGTGCGTTATGCGATTGTGTTACGCCTTCTTGCCGCCCTTGAAGCATGCGCCGATGATCTCGATGACCACGAAGACGATCAGGTAATACACCACGTTTATCTTGTGGGAGTAGATAGCGGCGAACACCATGAACAGGGAGCACAGGATGGCCAGCACGGGCATGACCTTGCCGCGGAAGCCGGACAGATCCTTGCGCTTGAGCAGGGCGATGTAGATGGGGATGTAGATGGCGTACAGGGTGATGATGGGCAGCTCGGAGGAGTCGAACTTGAAGGGACCGAAGCCCTCCATGATAGTGCCGCCGTAGAAGTACAGCAGCCACAGGGAGCTGACCAGCAGACCGAACACGGCGGAGTTGTTGGCCATGTTGGTGTTGGCGTCCACGTTCTTGAACATGGCCAGCTTGGGGCTGCCGCTCTCAACGGCCAGATCGAACATGCCGCGGGTAACAGCCATGGTCAGGCCGTTGCAGGTGCCCCAGCAGGAGATCACAACGAACACGAAGATGGCAGCGCCGCCCACCTGACCGAAGATGTTCTGGAAGGCGATCTTGGCGCCGGCCTCGCCGCCGGCCATCATGACCTCGGACTCCACCGCGCCGGCCAGACCGACGTAATAGATCACGTACACGACAGCAACGATCACGGTGCCGATCAGCAGCGCGCGGGGCATGTTCTTCTTGGAATCCTTCAGCTCGGTGCCGATGGAGGTGGCGCAGATCCAGCCCTCAAAGGCGAAGGCCAGGGAGACGATAGCGCCGAACAGACCCTCGGTGAAGGGCATCTCGGTAACGACATTGGAGAAGTTGAACTCGGTCATGCCGCTGGTCAGACCCACGATGGTGCCGACAACGGCCATCAGCAGCAGGGGGATCAGCTTGATGATGGTGGTGGCGATGGCGAACTTACCGGCCAGCTTGGGAGCCAGGGCGTTCATGGTGTAGGTAACGATCATGAAAACACCGGCCAGCATCATGGTGCGGCCGCCGACCACAGCGTCGTCCCAGCCCATGAGCACGCCGAAGTAGCGGGCGGGCAGCCAGCTCAGCACGGACACCAGAGAGGGGTAATAGATGACGGCCATGAACCAGCCCACATAGTAGCCATACCCCTTGCCACAGGAGGCACTGGCGTAGCCCACCAGACCCTCCACGCCCTCGTGACTCTGTGCCACGACGCCGAAGGTGCAGGCGCTGATGATCATGACAACGCCCATGATGATGAATGCCAGAATACCGACAGACAAATTACCGCCGGTCTTTGTCAGAACGGCCTCGGCCTTGAAGAACACGCCGGAACCGATGACAGTGCCCACCACCAGCGCGATGGCTACGGGCAGGGTATACCGTTTTTCCATAACTGAATTCCTTTCTTATCTCTCCTCTTGATTGATTGTGAGGGTTTTTACAATCACCAACCCCATTATAGCGCGTACACGATTTATTCACAAGTCTTTTTTGTTCTGCGTTTTGTAGAAAAAATCACAATGCATTTGGGTAAATCGCCAATTCGCGCTTTACACCGCTACATTCGCCGCAATTCTCGACAAAAAATGCGCTTAACGGGTTTTTCACAGCAACGGCGCAAAGGGCGGCGCGGATATCCCGCGCCGCCCTCAGGCTGTCGAAAAAGCCTTTGGCTTTTTCGACAGCCTGCAATAATGTCGTTATTTTTGTGCCGCCTTGCGGCACGAAAATAGTCGCTTCGCTCCACGCACGCCTTGCAATGCAAGGCTTTGCGCGACATTTGATCTTATTCGAGGCGGGCTTTGCCCCCTCGAGCTCCCCCTGTGTGCATGAACCGCTTGTCGTATAGAGAGGGTTTATCGACAAGCTGAGGGCGTATGCAATTGCGCTTACACGTTGAAGCGGAAGTAGATCATGTCGCCGTCCTTGACCACATACTCCTTGCCCTCGCTGCGCAGAAGCCCCTTCTCCTTGGCGGCGGCCACGCTGCCGCCGCAGGCCATCATCTCGTCGAAGTTGATGGTCTCGGCGCGGATGAAGCCCCGCTCGATGTCGGAGTGGATCTTCCCGGCGGCCTGGGGCGCCTTGGTGCCCTTTTTGATGGTCCAGGCGCGGCACTCGTCCTTGCCGTAGGTCAGGAAGGAGATCAGCCCCAGCAGGTCGTAGGAGCACTGGATCAGCCGGTCAAGGCCGGACTTCTCAATGCCCAGATCCTGCAGGAACATGGCGCGCTCCTCGGGGTCGTCCAGCTCGGCGATGTCCTGCTCCAGCTTGGCGCAGATGGGCAGCACCTGCGCGCCCTCCTGCGCCGCCAGATCGCGGACGGAGCGGAAATAGGCGTTGTCCTCGTAGTGGGCGAAGCCGTCCTCGTCCATGTTGGTGGCGTAGATGATGGGCTTCAGGCTCAGCAGATCGGCCGTCTCCACGATGGCGCGGTCGTCCTTGTCGCACGCAAAGGTGCGGGCGGACTTGCCGCCGTCCAGATGGGCGGCCAGCGCCTTGAACACCTCGGCCTCGTGGAGGAACTTCTTGTCGCCCTTGGCGGCCTTCGTCGCCTTCTCCACCCGGCGGTTCACCATCTCCAGATCGGCCATGATCAGCTCCAGATCGATGGTGCCGATGTCGCCCAGCGGATCCACGGGGACGTTCTGGCTGGCGTCGGCCACCACGTGCATGATGTTTTCATCGTCGAAGCAGCGCACCACATGGACGATGGCGTCCGTGCGGCGGATGTTCTCCAGGAACTTGTTGCCCAGTCCCGCGCCCTGGCTGGCGCCCTTCACCAGACCGGCAATGTCCACGAACTCGATGACGGCGGGCGTTTTCTTGTCCGGCTGATACATCTCCGCCAGCTTGTCCAGCCGCGCATCCGGCACGGCCACCACGCCCACGTTGGGCTCGATGGTGCAGAAGGGGTAGTTGGCGCTCTCCGCCCCGGCGTTGGTAATGGCGTTGAACAGGGTGCTCTTGCCAACATTTGGTAATCCGACTATGCCCAGCTTCATGAGGTGAGCCTCCTTTGTATTTCTCAGCTGTATATCATACCATTTCCTGTGCCAAAACGCAAGACCGGGCATTACTTTCAGTTCCATTCCTCAGCTAAGAGGAAATCGCGGATATTCCGGTGCTTGATCCCGTTTCGGCTCATATCGAACTCATCGAGAGAAACAACGTATTTAGGGAAGTTGTCGCGGATGCTGTCATACGCACCAAACTCACGGTTGACCGTTTCTTCCGTTGCCAGCAGATAAGTGACCTGAACATACAGCTTTTCGCCGCGCTTGTCGCATACAAAATCAATTTCCTTATCGCCTGTTCTGCCGACAGTCACTTCATAGCCCCGGCGCAGCAATTCCAGATACACGATATTCTCCAAAATGAGATTGATATCCCGCATATTGCCGCCGAAGACCGCCTCGCGGATACCGTGATCGGCAATATAGTACTTCTCATTGGAGGCAAGGATCTGTTTCCCCTGCAAATCCTCCCGCTTCACCTGATAGAAAAGGTACGCCTCGCAGCAGTATTTGATATAGTTCAGGATCGTTTCCGGGGCAACGGTGCGCTGTTCGTTTTTCAAAAACTTCGCAAGAGAGGTCGCAGAGAAGGTGGTTCCCACATTGGCGATCACATAGGCAATGATCCGTTCCAGCAAATCAACATCCCGGATTTTATTCCGCTTCACAATGTCCTTGAGCTGGACAGAGTTGAACAGATCATGAAGATACTGCTTGGACGGAGCATCTGCATAGCGGAGGTTTGCGAGGTAGGGCATACCTCCGGCAAGCAGGTACTTTTGGAAACACTGCTGGATGGACGTATCAGGTGCAATTGAACGGTACAGCTCCATGAACTCCCCGAATGAGAACGGATAGATCACAAACTCCACATACCGTCCACCCAAATAGGTCGCAAGCTCACCGGACAGCAGCTTCGCATTGGAACCGGTAATGTAGATGTCGCAATCCAGCGAAACACGGAGAGAGTTGATGCACTTCTCCCAGTCCTTGACCTCCTGAATCTCATCGAAAAAGAGGTAGACCTTGCCGCCGATCTCCTTGGCGCGTTTGCTGATCTCGTCATGCAGAGCCTGCGCTGTTTGCAGGCGGGAATAACTCATATCTTCAAAATTGATGGAGATAAACTGCGCAGGGTTGATGCCGGATTCCGTGAGTTCCTGTTTGATCAGCTCCAACATGACCGACTTTCCGCAGCGGCGGATACCGGTCATGACCTTGACAAGCTCCGTTCCGATAAATGGTCGGATGCGGCTCATATACAGTTCGCGTTTGATCATAACTCTCAGCCCCCTTTCCATAGCCTATCGCAGTATAGCACATTTACAGCCAAAATTCAACGGTGAAAATGCACATTTATAAGTTATAACTGATAAAATTTAAAATTCGCCACATTGTTGCAGCTATCTCTCCGTTTTTCAAGCGAACGTCCGTAAATGTCAATTTACGCTTCTGCACTGCACCCCTCATCCCAGTATACGCAAAAAGACCGCCGAAGCGGTCTTTTTCGCCGTGTATCATGCCAGGAAGCCCTTGAGGATCGTCTCCTCCGCCTCCTCCGGCGTCAGGCCCAGCGTCTCCAGCTTCAGCAGCTGGTCGCCGGCGATCTTGCCGATGGCAGCCTCGTGGATCAGCTGGGCGTCGGGACAGTTGGCGGTGATGGCGGGAATGGACTCGATGCGGGCGTCGCCCATGATGATGGAGTCGCACTGGACGTGACCGAAGCACTGGGCGTTGCCCACCATGACGGGGTGGAACACCTGATGGGACTTGTCCTGCGCCACGGAGCGGGAGATCACGCGCCCTCTGGCGTCGTGGCCGTTCAGCTCAATGCGCATGTCGCTCTCCGCCTCCTGCGCGCCGTGGGTCAGCAGACGCTCGGTGACCACCACCTCGCTGCCGGCCTCGCAGAAGAAGTCCGTCTCGCGCTTGGTGGAGTCGATGCCCCGGATCTGGATCGTCTCCATCTGCATGGTGGCGTTCTCGCCCAGATAGACCACGGTCTTGGGGTTCATGATGTTGCCGCCGGTCTGGCCGGGATCTTTCTCGCCGAAGTGCTTTTCCACGTAGCGGACGCGGGAATTCTTGCCGATATGGAAGGTGTGGATGCCGTCGTGACGGCTCTCGTCGCAGCCGGAGTTGTGGATGCCGCAGCCGGCGATGATGTCCACGTCGCAGTCGTCGGCCACATAGAAGTCGTTGTAGACCATCTCGCTCAGGCCGGTCTTGCTGATGATGACGGGGATGTAGCACTTCTCCCCCTTCGTCCCGGCTTTGATGCGGATGTCGATGCCGGGCTTGCCGTCGGCGCGGGCGTCGATGGCAATATGCTCGGTGGACTGGCGGGCTTCACAGCCGGAGTCCTTGCGGATGTTAAAGGCGCCCACGGGCTTGCCCGTCAGGTCTGCGATCTTTTCCAGCAGGCCGGCGTCGATATCGGTTATCATTGTGCGCCCTCCTTTCTGTCCAGTACGGGACAGCTGCCCAGCGTGTCGGCCAGGATCAGCGGGAATATCTCCTCGGTGCTGCCGCGGTGGGCGATCTTTCCGCCCGCGATGACCACGATCTCGTCCGCCAGACGGATGATGCGCTCCTGGTGGGAAATGATGATCATGGTGGCCTCACCCTCCCGGTGGATCTGCTCGAACGTCTCGGTGAGACGGGCGAAGCTCCACAGGTCGATGCCGGCCTCCGGCTCATCGAAGATCATCAGCTGTCCGCGCCGCGCCAGAATGGTGGCGATCTCGATGCGCTTGACCTCGCCGCCGGACAGGGACACGTCCACCTCACGGTCCAGATAGTCGTTGGCGCACAGCCCCACCTTGGTCAGATAGGCGCAGCACTTGTCCTTGCTGAGCTTCTCCTCCCCCGCCGCCAGAAGCAGCAGGTCGTGGACGGTGATGCCCTTGAAGCGCGGCGGCTGCTGGAAGCCGTAGCTGATGCCGCGCTTGGCGCGCTCGGTGATGGACAGGTCGGTGACGTCCTCGCCGTTGTAGAGCACGCGGCCGGAGGTGGGCTGCACCAGACCCATGATGACCTTGGCCAGCGTGGTCTTGCCGCCGCCGTTGGGCCCCGTAAAGACCACGAGCGTATGGTCGGGGATGGTGATGGAAATGTTGTCCAGGATGGTCTGCTCCCCCTCAGGGGTAGACACCCGGTAGCATATATTCTGCAATTCCAGCATGGGATAGTTCTCCCTTCTTGAGCTTTCCTGTTCCCGCTGCCCGCAGGCAGGGGATACAACCTAATAAGCATAGCAGATTCTGTCGGAAAATGCAACGCTTTCCTTTCCGCACGGGCAGCTCCCGTTTTTCATAGTATAACCCGAGAAGGAGGGGTTTCAACATGGAGCCATCGGCATTGGTATATGATACGGCTGCGGCGGCGGAGGTCTGGCGGCGGGTGGCGCCGGCCATCCCCGCCTACGGCGCGGACGTGTGCCCCGCAGGGGCGACCTGTCCCCTGCCCCGGCGGGAGACGGACGGCGAGGCGGCGCTGGGCAGTCTGATCGCGGACGGCGCGGCGCTGTACGCCGCCTGCCGCCGGTGCGCCGCCCGCTCGCCGCATGGCGCGCGGCGTGTGCTGGAGCAGCTGGCGCGGGAGCAGCAGCGAACGGTGCGCTCGCTGCTGGCGGCGTATTTCCTGCTCACCGGCCGGTGGCGGCAGCCGCCGGTACCGGCAGCGGGCTTGCAGGAGCCGTGGCTGACGGCGCTGCGGCGTGTGTTTCTGGCGGAATCGGTTTTGCAGCGGGACTGCGCGGTGCTGGCGGAGCAGCTGGAAAACGGCTGCCTGCGGCAGCTGCTGGCGGCGGAGGCGGAGCGTGCGGCGACGCGGGGAAAAAGTTTGGCCGCATTGCTGGAAAACAGCTTGACAACAGCCAATAACCTGCTAAAATGGTAGGCAAATTCCAGGAACGATCTACAAAGGAGGGTCTACCCCATGAAAGAATGCATCTCCCGCGAAGCGGCGCTGGCCGCTCTGAAGGAATACAACAAGGAGCCGTTCCACATTCTGCACGGTCTTACGGTGGAGGGCGTCATGCGCTGGTACGCCAACGAGCTGGGCTACGGCGACGAGGCGGACTTCTGGGCAACGGTCGGCCTTCTGCACGACATCGATTTTGAGATGTGGCCGGAGCAGCACTGTATCAAGGCGCCGGAGCTGCTGCAAAAGGCGGGCTGCTCCCCGGAGTTCATCCACGCGGTGTGCAGCCACGGCTACGGCCTGTGCTGCGACGTGGAGCCCACCCACCAGATGGAGAAGGTGCTGTTCGCTGCCGACGAGCTGACGGGGCTGATCGGCGCAGCCGCCCGGATGCGCCCCAGCAAGAGCGTCATGGACATGGAGGTCAGCAGCCTGAAGAAGAAATACAAGGACAAGAAGTTCGCCGCCGGCTGCTCCCGCGATGTTATCAACACCGGCGCGGAGCGTCTGGGATGGACGGTCGAGGAGCTGATGGAAAAGACCATTCTGGCCATGCGCAGCTGCGAGGAAAGCGTCAACAGGGAGATGGAGACGCTGGCCTGAAGCGGATACATACAAAAAGACGGGCGCTCCGCGTCCGTCTTTTTGTATAGTTTTTTCGGAGAAATTTCAGCAAAACGCCAAGTACCGCAGGAAGAAGCTCTCCTTGTCAGCGGCAGCTTTGTGTACTATAATAGTTTGTGAAATACAAAACAGGGAGGCGCGGTCATGGAGCGCATCAGCAAGGAAAACTACTATCTGGATATTGCGGAGACGGTGCTGGAGCGCGCCACCTGTCTGCGCCGGGTGTACGGTGCCATCATCGTGAAAAACGACGAGATCATCTCCACCGGCTACAACGGCGCGCCCCGCGGCCGGAAAAACTGCGTGGACATGGGCTTCTGCACCAGGGAGGCCATGCAGGTGCCCCGGGGACAGCGGTACGAGCTGTGCCGCAGCGTGCACGCCGAGGCCAATGCCATCATCTCCGCCAGCCGCCGGGACATGGTGGGCAGCACCCTGTATCTGGTGGGCAAAGACGCACAGACCGGCGTGCTGCTGGGCGACGCCACCAGCTGCGCCATGTGCCGCCGGCAGGTCATCAACGCCGGCATCAGCAAGGTGGTCATCCGGAAAACGAAAACGGAATTTGACGTGGTGGACGTGCAGGACTGGGTGCAGCAGGAGGATGACGTGCCCGCACTGTAAAGGCTATCCGGCTCAAGGGCTGATAGAATACAACAACTGAACAAAGGAGAATGTGTGATGTTGAACGACTCTAAGATCGCCGCCTACACGGCGATACTGCAGGAGGAGCTCCTGCTGGCCACAGGGTGTACAGAGCCCATCGCCGTCGCGTACTGTGCCGCAAAGCTGCGCGAGGTGTTGGGCGGAAAACCGGAAAAGATCCTGGCTGAGATCAGCGGGAACATCCTGAAGAATGTGAAGTCCGTGGTCGTCCCCAACACAGGAGGACGCCGGGGCATCGACGCCGCCATCGCCGTGGGCATAGTGGCCGGCGACGCCGACGCAGAGCTTCAGGTCATCGCCAACGTGACGGAGGCGGATGTGGCTGCCATCCAGACGTATCTGGACAGCACCGACATCCGCGTGACCTGTCCCGAAACGCCGTGTCTGCTGGACATCAAGCTCACCGGCTGGCGGGAGGGGCACCACGCCTGCGTGCGGGTGGCCAACAACCACACGAACATCATCTATATGGAAAAGGATGGGAATATCCTGCGGGAGCTGCCCGTCACCGGCAACGCCGAGGACAACCTGCAGGACAAATCCGTCCTCAACGTACAGGACATCATCACATTCGCAGAAACAGTACCTTTGGACAACATACGCCCCACCGTGGGGCGGCAGATCGAGAAGAACACCGCCATCGCCGCCGAGGGGCTGCAAAACAGCTGGGGCGCCAACATCGGCTCCACCCTGCTGGAGAGCAGCCAGGACTGGGCGACACAGGCGCGGGCGTGGGCGGCCGCCGGCTCGGACGCACGGATGAACGGCTGCGAGATGCCGGTGGTCATCGTGTCCGGCTCCGGCAATCAGGGCATCACCGCCTCGGTGCCCGTCTGGAAATACGGCAAGCTCATGGGCGCGGATGACGACACCATCCTGCGGGCGGTGTGTCTCAGCGACCTGATCACCATACACCAGAAGACCGGCATCGGGCGGCTGAGCGCCTACTGCGGCGCGGTCAGCGCCGGTGTGGGCGCGGGCTGCGGCATCGCTTGGCTGCGGGGCGCGGGCTGTGAGGGCATCAGCCACACGCTGGAAAACGCGGTGGCCATGATCTCCGGCTGCATCTGCGACGGTGCCAAGGCCAGCTGCGCCAGCAAGATCGCCATGGGCGTGAGCTGCGGCATTCTGGGCTACGACATGTACGCCGGCGGCAACAACTTCCGCCCCGGCGACGGTATTCTGGGCGACGACGTGGAGGACACCATCCGGAACGTAGGCGTGCTGGCCGCACAGGGCATGCATGAGACAGACCGGGTGATCCTGAAGATCATGACGGAGTAACGGCAGCGCAGGGCACGCCGTCCCCGCCGTCCCGTTCCGTATGGGCGGACGACTCCGTCCGCCCTTCACACGTACTCCCCGCGATCTTGTAGGGGACGGCGTCCTCGACGTCCCGTTCCGTAGGGGCGGACGACTCTGTCCGCCCGTGTCACCGGCGTGGAAACCCGTCCCCCATGCGGCGGGGTGAGAGCACCCCGCCCTACGGATGGGTACAGTGAACCGTCCGTCAGAACGCCGCGGGGCGGTCGTGGGCGGCCATGTCCGCGGCAGCCTGCTTCAGCTGGCGCAGATCGCGGATATTGCGTTTCTGCTGGAGCCGGGTCTGCATGTCCGGTGACAGGGCGTAGAAATACTCATAGGCGGCGGCCTCGTTGTTGAGCAGATCGGTCAACGTTTCATACTGCATAAAAAAACACCTCCGCGCGTAGTGTGCGCGGAGGTGCTTTTATTATACGGTTTTTTCAAAGTGGAAATACGTCTCGTCCTCCCCGCTGGGGCGCATGCAGGAGGCCAGCATCCTCCGGGACGGCTCGTTCTCCTTGAAGCACTTGGCCACCACCCGGGCAAGCCCCAGATGGTACAGCGCCCAGTCCGCGGCGGCGGCGAAGGCCTCCGTGCCGTAGCCGTGGCCGGCGTATTCCGGCGCGATACGGCAGCCCTGCTCGAAGCCGCCCCGGAAGTCCGGACGGTAGAGCACCACCTCGCCGATGAGCTTGCCCTTCAGCCGGACGGCGAAGTTCAGGGCGCGGCGGGCGGCGAAATCGGCGCGGGCGTCGTCATAGAAATAGGTGTCGGTCAGGGGCTTGTCCCCCAGATCGGTGCGGTAGTCGTAGCCCCACCAGCGGTTGCGGTCGTCGTCCAGACACAGGGCGCTGTAGGCGGGAATATCGGCCTTGCGCAGGGGCGTCAGGGTCAGCCGCTCCGTCTTGAGGGTGGGGACAGCCTTCAGCGCGTCCAGCTCCGTGCCCACCTCCATGCGCACCTTACCGGCCAGCGCTTCCGGCAGGTATTGCAGCTTGGAGGTGCGCAGCCCCTTGTCACGGGCGTCATCCTCCCGGTTGCACCACTGGCAGTCCCCGCCGTAATGGTCGGCGAAGGCCTGCACCAGCGCCGGGTATGCGCCTGCGTGGGAGTACAGCGCCTTCTCGATGTGGTTTACCAGCGTGCCGCCGCACTTTTCCGCCAGGCACACCGCCACCAGCCGTCCCTCGGCCATCATGCCCCCGGCGCAGAACCAGCCGGTGCCGATGCAGGAGAACATCTCCTGCGCCAGCGCCAGCTCCTGCACCGCCAGCGGTCCCGTCTTGTGGAACTCCGCCTCATAGTCGCGCCAGAAAGCCGCCAGCCGGGGATCCTGCGGGTCGGTGAGGGGCGTGAACTCCGCGTCCGGGAAGTCCCGGCGGAATTTGTTGATGTGGTTGCGCTGGCCGCTGTACCGGCGTCCGGCAAAGGCCGCCAGCTCCTCCGTGCGGTAGAGATAGTCCTTCCACGGCCGCTCGTTGATGACCCGGAACCGGGGATAGCGCAGCGCCAGCAGGGGCAGCTTGTCCTCCGGCACCACGGACAGCACCAGCGGCGTGCCCGTCTCGGCGCACCACGCTTCGATGGCGCACAGCGCGCCCTCCAGGTCGCCGCCCTCGCCCACGATGGGGTAGTCGAACACATACTCCCCCTCGATGCGGTTGCGGACGATCAGGCAGCCGGCCTCCTCTGCGAAGGAGGGGTGCAGGTGGCCGCGCCACATGAGCTTCACGCCCAGAGAGTATTCGCACAGCCGGTAGTCGCAGGCTTCGTAATAGCGCCGCAGGCAGTCGCCCTGCGCGGCGGTCAGTTCTTGAAATTGCAGCATAACGTTTCCTTTACATTTTTTCTATCATCTCGCAGGATTGCTGGATAAAGCGCCGGACGATGGGGCGCAGCTCCTTCTTCGGCCGGGCGGCGATGCCCAGCTCCCGCACGGCGCGGGGCGCCAGCGGCAGGGCGCGGACGCTGTTCTGCCGTCCCCGCAGCACCAGCCGGGACAGAACGCTGACGCCCAGCCCGTGCTCCACCATGGAGATCACCGCGCTGTCGGACACCTGTGTGGTGCGGATCAGCGGCGTGACGCCGTGCTGGTTCAGCACCCGCAGGATGTCCCGGTCGAAGCCCATGGAGGGCATCAGGAATTCCTGCCCGGTAAAGAACTGGATGGGGAACGTGTCTTCTGCGCTGTCGTAATCCGGCGGCAGGATGGCCAGCAGCTCGTCGTCCCGCAGGAACGTCCACTCCAGCGCCGGGGACTCCTGACGGCTGGCGAAGCACATGTCCACCCGGTCCTCCGTCACCCAGCGATAGACCTCCTCCACGCTGCCCATCTGGATATCCACCGTCACATCCGGATGCTCCCGGCGGAACTGCTGGATGATCTCCGGCAGCCAGTGCCGGGCGATGGACTCATAGGCCGCCACGCGGACGCTGTCCTCCTTGTGGGTGTTGATGAGGGTGATCTCCCGCTCCAGCGCCGAGGTGGAGGCCAGACAGTCCCGCACCAGCGGCAGCAGCCGCTGACCGGCGGGCGTCAGCTGGACGCCGCTGCGCCCCCGCACCAGCACCGTGAAGCCGATGTCCTTTTCCAGACTGTTCATCATGTGGGTCAGGCCGGACTGGGTGTAGCCCAGTACCTCCGCGGCGCGGGTAAAGCTGCCCAGCTCCACCGCGGTCAAAAGCGCCTCTAATTTCCTGGTATCCATGCTGTCTCCTGTATTATGATACTATTTCATAGTAAGATTATACTCCCTGATACCCCGCCGCGGCAAGAGCCTGTTTTCGGCGTTTTCTCCGAATTTTTCGAGGCGAAGGGTGCGGAACCATCTATATATGACATTTTCTAATACATGCATGACACATTGTCGCTTTACAAACGACCGTGTCCTGTTGTATTGTACCCATAGTGATTCTGATACATGAATTGCTTTTCCTTTCTATCCTCAAATCGTCGGGCAGCCGCACAGCCGTGCGGCTGTCGGCGCCTCTCTGGCGGGAGGAATGGGGAATGCTGTGTGTGAAATACACCTCTGAACGCGGGCACCGTAAGCCGAACGGTGCCCGCTTCGCGTTTTGCGGAACAAAATTCCGGGGAAAGGGGAAAAATATCTTGACTTTTGCCGCATATCCGATATAATAATATGGCTTGCGTCTGCAAGCATATCCTTGCTCTCATCGAAGAATGAGGGCCATTTGTCCAAAAGGAGGTGCAAAAGTATGGCTAAGATTTCCGCCAACTACGAGGTCGTCTACATCATCGACCCTGCACAGGGTGAGGAGGCTGTTGCCGCTACCGTGGCAAAGTTCCAGACTCTGGCAGAGCAGAACGCGACCGACGTGGTGGTCGATGAGTGGGGCAAGCGTCGTCTTGCTTACGCGATCGACTACAAGACCGAGGGCTACTATGTGCTCATGAGCTTCACCAGCGGCCCCGAGTTCCCCAAGGAGCTGGATCGTATCCTGGGCATTACCGAGGGTATCATGCGTTCCATGATCGTCTGCAAGGGCGAGTAAGGGAGTACAGCAATGCTGAACAAAATTTTCATCATGGGTCGCCTGACCCGTGATCCGGAGCTGCGCCGCACGCAGTCCGGTACCCCCGTCACCAGCTTCTCTCTGGCTGTGGATCGTGATTTCAAGTCCCAGTCCGGCGAGAAGGAGACGGATTTCATCGATGTGGTCGCCTGGCGTTCCACCGCGGAGTTTGTGGCGAAGTATTTCACCAAGGGTCGTATGGCCGTGGTGGAGGGTCGCCTGCAGATGCGCGACTGGACGGACAAGGACGGCAACAAGCGCCGCAGCGCCGAGGTGGTAGCGGATAACCTCTACTTCGGCGATTCCCGCCGCGACAACGGCGGCGAGGGCGGCAGCTACACCGGCGGCAACAGCGGTTATTCCGCACCGGCCGGCGGCTACGCCGCGCCCGTGGGCGGCGCTTCCGGCTTTGCCGAGATCGATGAGGAGGACGGCGACCTGCCGTTCTGATGTGCAAGGCACATGACATTTTATAAAGGAGGAAACTTCCATGGCTATGGAACGCGAAAATAGACCCGTCCGCGGCGGTGGCAAGCGCCGCAAGAAGGTTTGCCAGTTCTGTGTGGACAAGTGCGAGTGCATCGATTACAAGGACGCTGCCAAGCTGCGCCGCTTCATCTCCGAGCGCTCCAAGATCCTGCCCCGCCGCACCACCGGCACCTGCGCCATGCATCAGCGTCAGCTGACCGAGGCCATCAAGCGCGCCCGTCAGATCGCTCTGCTGCCCTTCGTGACCGAGTAATTGCGAAACAAAACAAGACCTGCCCCGGCAGGTCTTGTTTTTTGCTAAAATAACGGTGTAAACTGCGCTCCGTAGGGGACGGCGTCCTGCAGTGGAGCGCAGCGGAACAAATGCCCTTGGGGTACGACGTCCCGTTCCCTGTCATTCCGAGCCAGTCCGCAGACTGGCGTGGGAATCCGTCTCTTTGTAGGGGCGGACGACTCTGTCCGCCCTGTATGACCAATGCGGCTACAGGAAAACGGATTGCCACACCAGTGACACGGTCACTGGTTCGCAATGACAGCGCTTCGCGCTGTAGGGGACGGCGTCCCCTACGTCCCACCCCGTAGGGGCGGACGACTCTGTCCGCCCTCCCCTGCCAACGCGCAAAAAGACCGCCATCGGCGGTCTTTTCAGCGCTTATCGCTCAATCCGAGTATATAATCTGTGGTGGTGTGATAATACTTCGCCAGCTCGATCAGCGCCCAGACCGGCAGCTCGTGAATACCCTTTTCGTAGCGGCGGTACACCTCACGCTTGCAATGGAGCACATCTGCGATCTCCTGCTGCGTTTTGTCCGCGTCCACCCGCAGATCCTCCAACCTCTGGAAATGCATATCCTCACCTCACGGATATGCTACTATTTTGTTGCATATCCGTGTTGGATATGCTACAATATTGTGGCAAAGGAGGATGCCATGGAGCTATATGAAGAAATTCTGCGGCGGTTGGTCGTCCCGCAGGATATCGCCCTGCGGCTTGCAGAAAATATCTGCTACACTTCGTTGGCCGAAATAAGAGAAATCATATCCAACGAAGCATTGTCCGACCCGGAGTGCTTTTGCAAAATTGAAGAAATCATCTGCGCATTGGAGCGGCAGGGCATATTCTGCGGCGGACGCCACGACTTCGGCTGAACATGAGCGCAAAAAGACCGCCACCGGCGGTCTTTTTGCTTATCTCTGATACTCGAATTCCAGGTCGTACATGCTGACGATGTCGCCGTCCTGAATGCCCATCTGCTCCAGCGTGTCGAACAGGCCGCTCTGCCGCAGCATCTTGTCGAAGTACATGCGGCTCTCGTAATCGGAGAAATTGATGTTCCCCATGAGCCGCTGGAGCCACGGTCCCTCCACCAGCCAGGTGTTGTCCTCCCGCTCGATATGCAGAGGCTCGCTGGTGTCGATCACCGGCGGCTTGGGCACATACTCCGGCTCGTACACCGTCACCGGGGGCAGCTCACTGAGCCGCTGGGCGATGTGCTGCACCAGCTCCCGGGTGCCCTGATGGGTGGCGGCGGACATGGCGAAGAACTCGTAGCCCAGCGCCTCCACGTGCTGCCGCAGGGCGTCGATCTGCTCCGGGTCGCTCACCAGATCGGTCTTGTTGCCCACCACGATCTGCGGGCGGGTGGCCAGCTCCGGGCTGTATTCCTTCAGCTCGCCGTTGATGGCGTCGAAATCCGCCACGGGGTCGCGCCCCTCGCTGCCGGACACGTCCACCAGATGTACCAGCAGGCGGCAGCGGTCGATGTGCCGCAGGAAGTCGTGGCCTAAGCCCGCGCCCTCGCTGGCGCCCTCGATGATGCCGGGGATATCGGCCATGACGAAGCTGACGCCCTCGTCCACGTACACCACGCCCAAATTGGGGTAGAGAGTGGTGAAGTGGTAGTTGGCGATCTTGGGGTGCGCCTTGCTGACCACGCTGAGCAGCGTGGACTTGCCCACGTTGGGGAAGCCCACCAGCCCCACGTCCGCCAGCAGCTTCAGCTCCAGAATGACGTCGTGGCTCTCGCCGGGCAGACCGGCCTTGGCGAAGCGCGGCACCTGACGGGTGGGGGTGGCGAAATGCTGGTTGCCCCAGCCGCCGCGCCCGCCCTTGCACAGCACGAAGGGCGCATCGTCGGACATGTCCTTGATGATCTCGCCGCTTTCGGCATCCCGCACCAGCGTGCCCCGGGGCACCTTGATGGTCAGGCTCTCGCCGTCCTTGCCGGTCTTGCGGCCGCCCTGTCCGTCCACGCCGTTGCCGGCCACGTACTTGCGCTTGTAGCGGAAGTCCATCAGGGTGGACATATGCTCGTTGATCTCCAGAATCACGCTGCCGCCCCGGCCGCCGTCGCCGCCGTC
>DNFA01000052.1:0-292 GCA_003487665.1 Oscillibacter sp. | reverse complement strand
AGCCGCCGTTTCCGCCGTCGCCCCCGTCGGGGCCGCCGGCGGCGATATATTTTTCCCTGTGGAACGCCACCGCCCCGTTGCCGCCGTTGCCGGCGCGGACGGTGATGCGTGCCTTGTCAATGAATCCGTTTGCCATGAAAATTACCTCTCTATGCGCGAAAACTCGCCTATTTATCCACTTTAATTAAAGTTTAATTCCTATTATATTTTACCCGAAAAAAGGTAAAACGTCAACAAACAAAACAGATTCCCACGCCGGTGACACGCAAAAGGACGGACAGAGTCGTCCGCC
>DNFA01000003.1:10631-12367 GCA_003487665.1 Oscillibacter sp. | reverse complement strand
ACATGGGTCCCGCCCTACAGAGAAAACGGATTCCCGCAAAAACAACGCGGCGCCCCCTGAACAAAGGGGCGCCGCGCTTTCCGTCCATGTGTGGCACAGACGGAGGAGGGTTATATTCGCCGCTCTATGCAAGCGGGAACCGCGGGGCTGATACTCAAAATCTCAGCCGTTTACTGCTATTCCGTTAGTTAATGGTCAGCTTACCGGTGGCACCGGGAACAAAGCGGCCGTAAAGTTCACTCTGTCCAGCAGGTGCAGTCTTGTCAGTCTGTGTAAGCGTATTGTTGATGGAAGTAGTTCCGGTAATAGTCACTTCGCCGACATTGGCCGTACCTACGACCACACCGACACGCCAGCCACCGTCATCAGTAGAAGTCAGCTTCGTGTTACTCACAGTGCAGCCCTCGATGGTGTGATAGGTCGCAGGGTTAGCACCTGCGTGGCCGATGATTGCGCCCACAGAGCCTTTAGCCGTGATCTCGCAATTTTCAACAGAACAATTCTTGATCGTGATATACGTATCGACAGGACCATCATTCGGATTATTGTACCCAGAAGTCCAACCGATCAAGCCACCCACACGAGCACCGGCAGTGCTGGTAATGGTGGAATTTGTCAGCTTGCAGTTGTTCAGTTCGATCTTCGGCATGGAATCAATGCAGCCAATAAAAGCGCCAACGCCCTGATTGTTGTTCGCATCATTGATTTCCACATTATCCAGCGTCAGATCATTGATGATCACGCCGGATTTGCCCGCAAAGCCGCCCGCCAGAAGTGGTGCATTCAGCCCCGTGATGGTATGACCGTTGCCGTTAATAGTGATAACGCCGGCACCCTGATAGCCGTTAATACTGGCAGAAGTCCACGTTTCGCCATCTTTGATTTCAAAGTTCTGCGTGAGATTAATGACATTGTCGCCCGCACCAGCAGCAGCAAAGGACGTCAGAGCCGCCTCAAGCTCCGCCTTGGTGCCAACGCTGACAACCAAAGGAGTCTTCGGTGCACTGGAATCATAAGGAGCCGTCACGTCATAGCTCGTGCCGAAGCTGTCGCTTTCTTGGTTGACCTGCGCCGCGTAGACGGTAATGCCAAAGCCATCGATTCTCAGACCCTGATAATCGTTGCCGGCCTCTGCTTTCATGTGGCCGGTCACGGTAACCTTAGCGATATTAGCGTTTTCCTCAGCCGTCAGCTTTTTGCCGTCAATGATAATAGTTCCCTTGTCAGCGCCAAGATCGGCAAGTAGGACATTCTCCTTGACTGGGACACCGTTGACCTTGACCGTCCACTCGATCACGTCCAGCAAAGACTTGCCGACCTTCTCAGTGACATTCGATGCCTTCAGGACGACCTTGTACTTCACAGCCAGATTTCCTGCGTTCTTGATCTGGAACTCTTCAAGATCATAGGTGCAGTTCGGCTCCCAGAGAACATCTCCCGTATCTTTGGTTTTCCACTGCAAAGTATCATTTTCTGTCAACTCTTTGACTTCGCCGTTATCAGTGGTGTGAAGTAGCTTAATATCCAGATTACCTGCCACGATCTTGTTCACACCGGTGGACGCCGTGTCGGTAAACCAGGCGAACGTTGTCCCAACCAGCATGACCACACACATGACCAGTGCCATGACGCTGGTCAGCAGTGCGCGCTTGGTCGCTTTTTTGTTGTTCATTTAAGAACCCTCCTAAGTAAAATTAGATTTCGCAAATACGCCATCTGCTTTGCCGCCGAAGGCG
>DNFA01000003.1:6668-10437 GCA_003487665.1 Oscillibacter sp. | reverse complement strand
ATCTGCTTTGCCGCCGAAGGCGGCAAAGCGAGACACCCATGGGTGTCCGTATATAGTATATTTACGATGTATGGGTTAAATATAGCACCTTCGAAGACCATTCGCAACCGTTTCCGGCAAAATTTTCACATTTTGGATAGGTGCACAAAATTCGGCGGGGAATTGTTGTGATTTTGACGGGGGATGTGGGGACGGATTGAATGTGTAGGGGACGGCGTCAACGCACCTGTCCTGTAGGGCGGGACCCATGTGTCCCGCCGCAGCATACGCATTACTCCCGGCGGGGCACACGGGCCCCGCCCTACAGGGTGCGGCGGTCATACAGGGCGGACAGAGTCGTCCGCCCCTACAAAGCAGAACAAGAACCGCGCGAAACGGGACGTCGAGGACGCCGTCCCCTACGGGGTGCATGGGCGGGACGGCGAACGGTGGGGAAAAATGTTTACACTTGCGGCGTTGACGCTGGGGAACTATTATTGTATAATAAACTGATTTATTATGGGGAGGCGTACCTTTATGTGGATCGCAAAGGACTGGAAGGATTACGAACTGCTGGACTGCGGCGGCGGCGAAAAGCTGGAGCGGTGGGATCGGCAGGTACTGGTGCGCCCCGACCCGCAGGCTATATGGGAGACGGACAAGACCGGCCGGGTGTGGCGCAGCGCCAACGGGCGGTATTCCCGCAGCTCCACCGGCGGCGGTCACTGGGACAAGGGCAAGCTGCCGGAGAGCTGGCAGGTACATTACAAAGACCTGACGTTTCAGGTGAAGCCCATGAACTTCAAGCACACGGGGCTGTTCCCGGAGCAGGCGGTGAACTGGGATTTCGCCATGGACAAGATACGCAGCGCCGGGCGGCCGGTGCGGGTGCTGAATCTATTTGCCTACACCGGCGGCGCGACGGTGGCCTGCGCCAAGGCGGGCGCGTCCGTGTGCCATGTGGACGCAGCCAAGGGCATGGTGGCCTGGGGCAAGGAAAACGCCCGGCTCAGCGGGCTGGCCGAGGCGCCCATCCGCTGGATCGTGGACGACTGCGCCAAGTTCGTGGAGCGGGAGATACGCCGGGGCAAGACCTACGACGCCATCATCATGGATCCGCCCAGCTACGGGCGGGGACCCGGCGGCGAGGTGTGGAAGCTGGAGGACAGCCTGTACCCCTTTGTGGAGCTGTGCTCACGGGTGCTGTCGGACAAGCCGCTGTTTGTGATCCTGAACAGTTACACCACCGGCCTTGCGCCGTCGGTGCTGGGGTACATACTGCACATGCTGGTGGGGGAGAAGTTCGGCGGGACGGTCACATGGGACGAACTGGGGCTGCCCTGTACCGCCAGCGGCATGGCGCTGCCCTGCGGCGCCACGGGAAGATGGTTTTCCGAGTAAACGAGAACGGAAGTAATTGCGTATGGCAGTGATGATAGAGACAAAGGATCTCACCTATACCTATCCCGCGCCGGAGGGGGAGACGAATCCCCCGGCGCTGCGGGGCGTGTCGGTGACGATCGAAAAGGGCAGCTTCACGGTGGTGCTGGGGCACAACGGCTCCGGCAAGTCCACCTTTGCCAAGCATTTGAACGCGGTGCTGCTGCCGTGCGGCGGCGCTGTGTATGTGGAGGGGATGGATACCCGCGACGAGAGAATGCTGCTGGAGATCCGGCGGCGGACGGGCATGGTGTTCCAGAACCCGGACAACCAGATCGTCGCCAACGTGGTGGAGGAGGATGTGGCCTTCGGGCCGGAGAATCTGGGCGTGCCCACGGCGGAGATACGCCGCCGGGTGGACGACGCGCTGGCGGCGGTGGGCATGGAGCAGTTTGCCCGCCACGCGCCGCACCTGCTGTCCGGCGGACAGAAGCAGCGCATCGCCATCGCGGGCATTCTGGCCATGGAGCCGGAGTGCATCGTGCTGGACGAGGCCACGGCTATGCTGGATCCCGCGGGACGGCGGGAGGTCATCGACACCGTGCGGCGGCTGAACCGGGAGCGGGGCATCACCGTGGTGCTCATCACCCACCACATGGCCGAGGCGGAGAGCGCCGACCGGGTCATCGTCATGAACGACGGACAGGTGGCCATGGACGGCGCGCCCCATGACGTGTTCGCCCAGGTGGACAGGCTCCATGAGCTGGGTCTGGCGGCGCCGGACACGGTGGAGCTGCTGCACCTGCTGCGGGAGGCAGGAATGGACGTGCCGCTGACCGGTCTGACGGTGGACGAGTGCGCCGATACCATTTGCCGCGCCTTCGGCGGGGCGGAAGGGAAGTAACATTGGAACCGATCTTGCAGATAGAAAACCTGACCCACACCTATTCGGCGGGAACGCCGTTCCAGCGCAGCGCCGTGGAGGGGCTGAGCCTGACGGTGGGCAAGGGAGAATTTTTGGGTATCATCGGACACACCGGCTCCGGCAAGTCCACGCTGATACAGCATCTCAACGGGCTTTTGCAGCCCACCTCCGGCCACATTCTGCTGGAGGGGAAGGATATATGGGCGGAGCCGAAGAAAATACGGGACGTGCGGTTCAAGGTGGGGCTGGTGTTCCAGTACCCGGAGTACCAGCTGTTCGAGGAGACGGTGTACAAGGACATCGCCTTCGGCCCGAAGAACATGGGACTGGACAGCGGGGAGATCGACCGGCGTGTGCGGGACGCGGCGGCCTTTGTGGGGCTGGACGCGGAGCTGCTGGACAAGTCGCCCTTTGAGCTGTCCGGCGGGCAGAAGCGCCGGGTGGCCATCGCCGGTGTGATCGCCATGGAGCCGAAGGTGCTGGTGCTGGACGAGCCCACGGCGGGACTTGATCCCCAGGGGCGGGACGCCATCCTCGCCCAGATACAGGCCTATCACCGCGCCAAGGGCGCGGCGGTGGTGCTGGTGAGCCACAGCATGGAGGAGATCGCCCGGAACGTGGAGCGTATCGCTGTGCTGTCCGACGGGCGGGTGCTGATGCAGGGCACGCCGGAGCAGGTGTTCGCCCGCGCCCACGAGCTGGAGCGGGTGGGACTGGACGTGCCCCAGGTGACGAAGGTGGCCGTCGCGCTGCGGGCGCGGGGACTGGATATCGACCCGGCGGTGTATACCGTGGAGGCGCTGGAGCAGCGGCTGCTGGCGCTGAGAGGGGGTGCCGGGGCATGCTGAAGGATATCACGCTGGGACAGTTCTTCCCGGCGGACACGCCGGTACACCGGCTGGATCCCCGGACGAAGCTCCTGTGTGTCATTCTCTATATCGTGGCGCTGTTCAGCGCCAAAAGCGTGCTGACCTACGGGATCATGATCGCGGTGCTGACAGTGTCGGTGCTGGTGTCGAAGGTGCCGTTCAAGTCGCTGACCAAGGGACTGAAGCCGGTGTATTTCGTGGTGGCGTTCACGGCCATCATGAACATGTTCTTTACCGCCGGTACGCCGGTGGCGGACGTGTGGCTGCTGCGGAGCATCACATGGGAGGGCATTATTGCCGCCGTGCAGATGGTGCTGCGGATCATTCTGCTCATCATGGGCACGTTCCTGATGACGTATACCACCAGCCCCATTGCCCTGACGGACGCCATGGAGAATCTGCTGGGGCCGCTGAAGAAGCTGAAGCTGCCCGTTCACGAGCTGGCCATGATGATGTCCATCGCCCTGCGGTTCATTCCCACGCTGATCGAGGAGACGGACAAGATCATGTCGGCGCAGAAGGCGCGGGGCGCGGACTTTGAGACGGGGAATATCTTCCAGCGCGCCAAGGCGCTGGTGCCGATCCTGGTGCCGCTGTTCATCAGCGCGTTCCGCCG
>DNFA01000003.1:0-6613 GCA_003487665.1 Oscillibacter sp. | reverse complement strand
GATAAGATCATGTCCGCGCAGAAGGCGCGCGGCGCCGACTTTGAGACTGGCAGCCTCATGCAGCGCGCCAAGGCGCTCGTGCCGCTGCTCGTGCCGCTGTTTGTCAGCGCGTTCCGCCGCGCCGACGAGCTGGCCACGGCCATGGAGTGCCGGTGCTATCACGGCGGCGAGGGACGGACGGCGCTGCGGGTGCTGCGCTATAAGGCGGCGGACTATGCGGTGCTGGCGGGCTTTGTCGTGCTGACGGCGGGCATCATCGTGCTGAAGAAATTCGGATTCTGAGAAAAAGGAGGCGGTGCGGATGCGGAACATCGCGCTGATACTGATGTATAACGGCACCGCCTATCACGGCTGGCAGGTGCAGAAAACGGAGATCTCCGTGGCACAGACGCTGGAGAAGGGACTGTCCATGGTGTGCGGTCATCCGGTGAAGGTGACGGGCTGCGGACGGACGGACGCCGGCGTGCACGCGGAGCACTATGTGGCCAATTTCCGCACGGAATCGCGGATCCCGGTGGAGCGGCTGCCCTTCGCGGTGAACACCCACATACCGGAGGACATCGTGGTGAAGGCGGCCTATGAGGTGGCGGAGGACTTCAACGCCATCGGCTCGTGCATCAAAAAGGAGTACACCTACCGCATCTATAACTCCCGGATCAAGAACCCGTTCTATATACACCGGGCGTATTTCTATCCCAAGAAGCTGGACGAGGCGCTGATGGATCGCGCCGCCCGGATGTTCGAGGGCACCCATGATTTCGCCGCGGTGCGCAGCGTGGGCACCAATGTGCGCAGCACCGTGCGCACCATCCACTACTGCCGGGTGACGCGGAACGGAGAGCTGCTGGAGCTGAAGGTATGCGCGGACGGATTTCTGTATAATATGGTACGTGCCATCACGGGCACGGTGCTGTACGCGGCGGAGGGAAAGCTGACGCCGGAGGACATCCCGGAGATACTGGATTCCGGGAACCGGACGCTGGCGGGGCCCACGGCGCCGCCGGGCGGACTGTATCTCACCCGCGTGTGGTATGAGGATGAACGGCTGAATGGATAACAACACCAACAACTGGAAAGAGTTCACGCTGGGCAACCCCCAGGAGGAGCAGCCCCGCCGCGTGGCGAAGAGAAGTAAGCGCAAGCCGCTGCTGGCGCTGCTGATCGTGGCGGTGCTGGCCGTCGGCGCGGTGACGGCGGCGGTGCTGCTGGATCGGAGCGGCTTTGACGGCCTGCGGCGCAGCATCATCTACGCCAAGGCGGTGAAGGACGAGAACGGCTGCGCCCAGCTGTACCGGTACAGCAGCGACCAGTCGGGGCGGTTCGCGTCGCTGGAGGGCAGCCTTGTCTCCGTGTCCATGCACCAGATCGCGGTGTTGGACGAGAAAAACAGGGCGGTGTACGACGAGGCGGTGAAGTTCCAGACCCCGGCGCTGCAGGCGCAAGGCGGCCGCGCCGTGGCCTATGACGTGGGCGGCACGGCGGTGTATGTGCTGTCGGACAAGGGGCTGGTGTACACGCTGGACTGCGCCGGAGAGGTGCTCAGCGCGTCCCTGAACCAGAAGGGCTGGCTGACGGTGGTGAGCAGCGAAAGCGGCTATAAGGCCACCGTACGGGTGTACGACGCGGACGGGCAGGCGGTGTTCGCCTACCGGTCGGCGGATCGGTTCGTGATGACGGCGGCGCTGTCTGCCGACAGCCGGACGCTGGCGGCAGTGACCATGGGGCAGGAGAACGGCGTGTTCGCCAGCTATGTGGTGTTCTATCATGTGAACAGCGACAAGGAAGCGGGAAAGTGCACGCTGCGGGGCAGCGTGGTATACGATCTGACCGCCGCGGGCAGCGGCTTCTGCGCCGTGACGGAGGAGCAGCTGTGCTTTATCGGCACGGACGGCGTGATGACCGCCGCCTACGACTACGGAGGGGACTATCTGCGCCGGGTAAGCGTCAGCGAGGACGGCTATGCCGCCGTGCTGCTGGGGCGCTATCGCACCGGCACCCAGCACCGGGTGGTGACGGTGGGCGACGACGGCAGGGAGCTGGCGTCGCTGGAGTTGGACGCGGAGGTGAGCAGCCTGTCCGCCGCCGGGCGGTATGTGGCGGTGCTCACCGGCGAGGAGCTGTATATCTACGACAGGCAGCTGGCGCTGTGCGCCCAGCTGGAGGAGGTCAGTCAGGCACGGGAGGTGCTGATGCGGAGCGACGGCTCCGCGGTGCTGGCGGGCAGTACGGCGGCCAGCCTGTACCTGCCGTAAGCGTGGAGCGCGGAGAACGCGCAAGAGGTGAAGCTATGAGCAATGTAGGGGTATTTGTGGATCTGGCGCTGGCGGCGGTGCTGCTGATCGCGCTGGTCATGGGCTGGCGGCAGGGCTTCGTGCAGGCGCTGACCCGGATATTGGTGGTGGTGGCGGCGCTGCTGCTGGCGGGCTGGATCGCCGGGAAGCTGGCGGAGCCGGCGGCCAGATGGCTGGAGCCGGTGCTGACGGAGAAGCTGGAGCAGCGGCTGACGGCACAGGGCAATACCAGCGACGCCGGCGAGATGCTGGCGGCCTTCGGCTTCGAGGGGGATACCCTGTCGAAGCTGGTGGACAGCGCCGTGCAGAAGGCGCAGCAGGCGGGCGAGACGCTGCTGAGCGCTGTGGTGTCCACGGCGCTGCGCTCCGCGGCCTACGCGGTGGTGTACGTGGTGTCGTTTTTGCTGCTGCTGGTGGTGCTGCGGCTGGCGCTCTCGCCGCTGCACCTGTTTACAAAGCTGCCGGTGGTGCATGGCGTCAACGCCCTGCTGGGCGGTGCGCTGGGACTGGTAAAGGGCGCGCTGCTGGTGTTTCTGGCGGTGTGGGTGCTGCAAAAATTACAGCTGCTGGTCACACCGGAGCTGGTGGACAAAACGGTGCTGCTGAAATTCTTCGCCCGGAACAGCCCTATCGATCTGATCGCAAAGCTGTGAAAACGGCTATAATACATAATGTATCGTATAAGAGATAACGGAGGAAAACCATGCAACCGACTCTTTGTTCCAAATGTAAGAAAAACGTGGCCGTGGTGTTCATCTCCCGGATGAACGAGAAAAACGAGATGGTCAACGAGGGACTCTGCCTGCAATGCGCCGCCAAGCTGGGGCTGCCGCAGGTGGAGGACATGATGAAGCGGATGGGCATCACGCCGGAGGATCTGGAGAACATCAACAGCGAGATGATGCAGGCCTTCGGCGGCGCAGAGGAGCTGGACACGGTGAATGACGAGGGGGACGAGGACGACGAGGAGAGCGGTAAGACCGCCACGTTCCCGTTCCTGAACCGCCTGTTCAACAACAATGCCAATCCCCCGGCCGAGCAGCAGCCGACCCAGAGCGGCGGCGCAGGGCAGTCCGCCGGGCGCAAGACGGAGAAAAAGCGGAAATTCCTGGACAACTACTGCATCAACCTGAGCCAGCGCGCCCGGGAGGGCAAGCTGGACGCCGTGATCGGCCGGGAGCAGGAGATCGAGCGGGTGGTGCAGATCCTGAACCGCCGCCAGAAGAACAACCCCTGCCTGATCGGTGAGCCGGGCGTGGGCAAGACCGCCATCGCCGAGGGGCTGGCGCAGCGCATCGCGGCGGGCGAGGTGCCCTTCAAGCTGCGGGACAAGGAGGTCTATCTCCTTGATCTGACGGCGCTGGTGGCGGGCACCCAGTTCCGGGGACAGTTCGAGAGCCGCATGAAGGGGCTGATCGAGGAGATCCGCAAGGCTGGGAACGTGATCCTCGTTATTGACGAGGTACACAACATCGTGGGCGCAGGGGACGCCGAGGGCAGCATGAACGCCGCCAACATCCTCAAGCCCGCTCTCAGCCGGGGCGAGATACAGGTCATCGGCGCCACCACGTTCAACGAGTACCGCAAGCATATCGAGAAGGACACGGCGCTGGAGCGCCGGTTCCAGCCGGTGACGGTGAACGAACCGAATATGGAGGATACGCTGAAGATATTGCAGGGTATCGCTCACTACTACGAGCAGTTCCACGGCGTGGCCATCCCGCAGGGGGTGCTGCGGCAGGCGGTGGTGCTGTCGGAGCGCTATATCACCGACCGCTATCTGCCGGACAAGGCCATCGACCTGATCGACGAGGCGTGCTCCGACCGGAACCTCCACGACCCGGAGATCAACCGGCGGATGGAGCTGGAGCACGAGCTGGAAAATCTGACCTTTGAACGGGAGAGCCTGATGTCGGCGCAGCCGGCGGACGGCCAGCAGTTCACCGAGCAGGAGCTTGACCGGCGGTATGAGCGCATCGCGGAGCTGCGCAGCCAGGAGCTGCGGGTGACGGAGGAGCTGAACGCCATCCGCGCCAAGGGTATGCCGGAGCTGACCATGGAGAACATCGCCCGCGTGATCGAGATGTGGACGAAGATCCCGGCCAGCAAGATCAAAGAGGAGGAGTTCAAGCGGCTGGCCGAGCTGGATCAGCGGCTGCGCGCCCATGTGGTGGGGCAGGACGAGGCCATTGCCGCCGTGTCCGCCGCCATCCGCCGCAACCGGGTGGGCATCTCCCCCAAGCACAAGCCGGTGAGCTTTATCTTCGTGGGTCCCACCGGCGTGGGTAAGACGGAGCTGGTGAAGCAGCTGGCGGACGATCTGTTCAACGCGCCGGAGAGCCTGATCCGGCTGGATATGTCCGAGTTCATGGAGAAGCACTCCGTGTCCCGGATCGTGGGCAGTCCTCCGGGCTATGTGGGCTATGACGAGGCGGGGCAGCTGACGGAGAAGATCCGGCGCAAGCCCTATTCCGTGGTGCTGTTCGACGAGATCGAGAAGGCGCACCCGGACGTGCTGAACGTACTGCTGCAAATTCTGGATGATGGGCAGATCACCGACGCCCACGGGCGGAAGGTGAATTTTGAGAATACGGTCATCGTCATGACCTCCAACGCCGGGTCAGACAACAAGGCATCCGGCGCGGTGGGCTTCGGCGGCAGCGCCGACGACCAGGGGAAGGAGCGCATCATGAAGGCACTGCAGGACTTCCTGCGGCCGGAATTCCTGAACCGTGTGGACGAGATCGTGTGCTTTAACCACCTGACGAAGGAGAATTTCTGCGGCATCGCGCGGATCATGCTGGAGGAGCTGAAGGCGTCGCTGGGCGAGAAGGGCTATCAGTTCCGGTACGACGACGCGCTGGTGGACTATCTGGCGGAGAAGTCCTATTCCCTGACCTACGGCGCGCGGAACCTGCGGCGGCTGATCCAGAAGGAGCTGGAGGATCCCATGGCGGCGAAGATCATCGACGCCTTCGAGCATCCCATCACGCAGATCGGCGCCACCGCCAAGGACGGCGCGGTGCAGCTGTACACATTGTGAGGTGAGCGGTATGCTGTTTCGCAAGGATATAGACCCCCGGTGCGCCTACTGCGCGCGGGGCAGCCGTATCAGCGACGACAAGGTGGCCTGCGTCAAGCGGGGCATCGTGCTGCCGGAGGATCGGTGCAGCGCGTTCAAATACGACCCGCTGAAGCGGGTACCGCCCCGTCCGATGAAGCTGGAGACAGCGGGGCTGAGCGAAGAGGACTTCCAGCTGTAAAAACAGAACAGACGGCCGCCGCAGGGCGGCTGTCTGCGTATGGAGGGAACGGAAATGCGTATCAAAAAGGTATGGGCGGTATATTTCAGCGGCACCGGCACCACGGAAAAGACGGTGCGGCGCATCGCGGTGGGCATGGCGCAGGCGCTGGACGCGGAGCTGGCGGTATACGATTTTACCACTCCGGCGGCGCGGCAGCGGGAGCTGCGCTTCGGCACGGAGGAGCTGGCGGTGCTGGGTGTGCCGGTGTACGCCGGGCGTGTGCCCAACGTGCTGCTGCCCTATCTGACGAAGCAATTGCACGGCGGCGGCGCACTGGCGGTGCCGGTGGTGCTGTTCGGCAACCGGAACTTTGACGATGGGCTGATCGAGCTGCGGAATATCCTGACGGAGGATGGCTTCATGCCGGTGGCCGGCGGCGCGTTCGTGGGCGAGCACGCCTTCTCCCGCACGCTGGGCGCGGGGCGTCCCAACGGGGACGATCTGGCGGAGATGGATGCTTTTGCGCGCCGCGCAGCGGAG
The DNA here is from genome assembly GCA_003487665.1 of Oscillibacter sp. Taxonomy (GTDB): domain Bacteria; phylum Bacillota; class Clostridia; order Oscillospirales; family Oscillospiraceae; genus Vescimonas. Next base: position 537 of record DNFA01000003.1, on the reverse strand, counting down.
AAGGTGACGGCGCTGACGGCTGCGCCTGCGGAGCCGGTGGCCGTCTGGGGCGAGACGCCGATCCGACCCTACTATACGCCCCGTGACCGGCATGGGAACCCCATCAACATCCTGAAGGTGAAGCCGAAAACGGATATGGACAGGTGCGGCGGCTGCGGGCTGTGCGCGGCGCGGTGCCCCATGGGAAGCATCGACCCGGCGGATGTGTCGCAGGTGACGGGGATCTGCATCAAGTGCTGCGCCTGCGTGAAGGGCTGTCCTGCGGAAGCAAAATATTTCGACGACGCGGGGTATCTGTATCACAAGAGCGAGCTGGAGGAGGTCTATGCGCGCCCGGCGGCCAATGAAGTGTTTTTGTAAGGTTTAGACGCGGGAAAACGGGGATAATACATAAGCAGAGCTGATAATAAGAATGGTTCTATTCAGAGTAGACAAAAGACGAAATTAGCCGTTGACAAATGCTTCCAAGCGTGGTAATCTAACAAAGCTGTCCGACAGGGCGGCGCACATGAGTGAAATCTGGTCGACGAAAAATGT
>DNFA01000056.1 GCA_003487665.1 Oscillibacter sp. | reverse complement strand
CACCGGCATCGGCGGCCCGTCCGCCTCCATCGCCATGGAGGAGCTGCATCAGCTCGGCGCGGACACCTTCATCCGCACCGGCACCTGCGGCGGCATTGACTTAAACGTCAAGTCCGGCGACATCGTCGTCGCCACCGGCGCCATCCGCTACGAGCACACCTCGCTCGAATACGCGCCCATCGAGTTCCCCGCCGTCGCCGACTTCGACATCACCCTCGCCCTTCGTCAGGCATCCGAAGAGCTCGGCTACTGCACCCACACCGGCGTCGTCCAGTGCAAGGACAGCTTCTACGGCCAGCACTCCCCGGAAAAGAGCCCCGTCTACTACGAGCTTCTGCAAAAGTGGGAGAGCTGGAAGCGCCTTGGCGTCAAGGCAAGCGAAATGGAGTCCGCCGCAATGTTCGTCGTCGCCTCCGCGCTCGGCTGCCGCTGCGGCTCCTGCTTCCACGTCGTCTGGAACCAGGAGCGCGAAAAGGCCGGCCTCGATCAGGACATGAGCGAGGACACCTCCGCCTCCGTCAAGGTCGCCGTCGAAGGTCTCAAGAAGATCATCCAGCGCGACCGCGAGCTCGCCGCGCTCCCGAATCACGATCAAAAGCTGCTCGAAAAGAAAGAAAAGGGCCTTCTCCATGAGTGATAAAAAGGTCATCGGTATCCTCGGCGGCATGGGTCCTCTCGCTACCGCCGACCTTTTTCAGAAGATCACCCTGCACACGGCTGCCTCCTGCGATCAGGACCATCCGCGCGTGTGCATCGACTCCAATACCAATATTTCCGACCGCACGGCAGCCCTCCTGTACGGTGGCGCCGACCCCGTCCCCGAAATGGTCAAGAGCGCGCAGCGCCTCGAGTCCATCGGCGCGGATCTTCTCATCATGCCCTGCAACACCGCGCACAACTTTTATGACGCCGTCGCCTCGTCCGTCTCCATCCCCGTTCTGCACATGATCGCCATCACGCGCGACGCGCTCAAGTCCCGCGGCGTCAAGTGCGCCGGTCTCCTCGCGACCGACGGCACCGTCCAGACCGGCATCTACCAGCGCACGTTCGAGGGCAGCGGCGTCGAGCTCCTCACCCCCGATCATAGTGAAGATCAGGCCGCCGTCATGGACATCATCTACAACGGCGTCAAGGCCGGCGACCTCACGCATGACGCGACCGCCTTCCGCGCCGCCTGCGAGCATCTTCTCGCGCGCGGAGCCGAGGTCCTGATCCTCGGCTGCACCGAGCTCCCCCCCGCGTTCGACATCTATCATCTCGATTACCCCAACGTCGACCCGACGCTCGAGCTGGCGCTCGCCGCCGTCCGCGCCGCCGGCTGCGAGACGAAGTGAGGGCGCGCCCATGAGCTACGCCGATCAGGTCTTTCGCGCCAACTGCCTCGACATTCTCCAAAACGGCGTGCGCGACGACGACCTCACCGTCCGTCCCCACTGGGAGGACGGCACGCCCGCACACACGGTGAAGAAATTCGGCATCATCAACCGCTACGACCTGAAGGCGGAGTTCCCCATTCTCACCATCCGCCGGACGTACTTCAAGACCTGCATCGACGAGCTGCTGTGGATCTGGCAGCAGAAGTCCAACAACATCCACGACCTGCGGGGACACATCTGGGACAGCTGGGCGGACGAGAGCGGCTCCATCGGCAAGGCCTACGGCTACCAGCTGGCGGTGAAGCACCGGTACCCGGAGGGGGAGATGGATCAGGTGGATCGGGTGCTGTATGACCTGAAGCACAACCCCGCCAGCCGCCGCATCCTGACGAATATCTACAACTTCCAGGATCTGCACGAGATGGCGCTGTACCCCTGCGCCTACTCCATGACCTTCAATGTCTCCGGCCATACGCTCAATGCCATCCTCAACCAGCGCAGCCAGGACATGCTGGCCGCCAACAACTGGAACGTGGTGCAGTACGCCGTGCTGGTACACATGATGGCGCAGGTGTCGGGGCTGGAGGCCGGCGAGCTGGTACACGTCATCGCCGACGCCCACATCTACGACCGCCATGTGCCCATCATCCAGCGGCTGCTGGAGAAGGACGAGCGCCCCGCGCCGCAGTTCATCATCGACCGCTCCGTAACGGATTTCTATCAGTTCACGCGAGACAGCTTCTCGCTGGAGGGCTACGCCCCCCAGCCCTTCGATGACAAGATCCCCGTGGCTATTTAAGGAGGGTGCCATGTACGCCATCGTTGCCGTGGATGAAAAATGGGGCATCGGCCGGGACAACGGACTGCTGTTCCGCCTCTCCGCCGACCTGAAGCGCTTTCGTTCGCTGACGGAGGGGCACACCGTCCTCATGGGGCGGAAAACGCTGGAATCCCTGCCCGGCGGCAGAGGGCTGCCCCGCCGCCGCAATATCGTCCTGACCGGTCGGCGGGACTTCGCGGCGGAGAACTGCCAGATCGTCCACTCTCCGGCGGAGGCGGTGTTCTCTGCCGATGAGGACACATGGGTCATCGGCGGCGAGAGCGTGTACCGGACGTTCCTGCCCCTGTGCAGCCGGGTGTACGTCACCCGCATCGCCGCCGACGGCGGCGCGGACGTGTTTTTTCCCGACCTGTCCGCCGACCCCCAATGGCGGCTGGACAGGCGCGGGGAGGATATGACCGAAAACGGCCTGACCTTCCGGTACGAGGAGTATGTGCCGCTGGCGTAGCCCTCCGCAGCAGGCACCCCGTAGGGGACGGCGTTCTCGACGTCCCGCGCGGTTTGTCCCTTTTGTAGGGCGGGGCCCATGTGCCCCGCCGGAATAAGCATGTATCGCGCGGCGGGACACACGGGTCCCGCCCTACAGCGTGCGAAGGCGGCACAGGGGAAACAGCGTCATCCGCCCCTACGGAACGGGACGTCGAGGACGGCGTCCCCTACACCAAAGAACCGTGGAGGCTTGCGTGTTATGATCTCGTATGAAAAGCTCTGGGCGACCATGAAGGAAAAGGGCGTGTCGCAGTACGCGCTTATCAAGAAGTACGGCGTCAGTCCGGGGCAGATCACGCGGATGAAGCGGAACGAGAGCGTCAGCACCCACACCATCGAGGTGTTCTGCAAAATACTGGACTGCGATGTAGGCGACATCATGGAATACATCGCGGAGAATAAATAAAAGAGACGGCTTAGGCCGCCTGGCATAAGAAAACATACGCCGCAAAAGGCGCGTTTGGCGCAGCCCCATCGTTGCGCCGCCTTGACAGACATCCAGTATGCCTGCGGC
>DNFA01000078.1:36820-51999 GCA_003487665.1 Oscillibacter sp. | reverse complement strand
ATCGCGGTCTTGGAAAGTGGCGGTAAATATGACTATTGCCCTATCTTTGATAATGGAGCGGGCTTGCTTTCAAATATGCGGACAGCCCCCATGGACATTGAGCCGAAGGTCCTGATCGCGGCACAGCGTGCCCGTCCCTTCGGCACGACATTTAACCGGCAGGCAGGGACAGCCCAATCGCTTTATGGAGCGCAGTTGCGCTTGCCCAAGCTGTCAAAAGAGGAGATATTTGCAAGGCTGGAGCCGCTGCTGCAATACTATCCACGGAGGGATCGCGGAATTATCACGGATAGGGTGTGTACCACCATTCTGCTGCGGCAGAAGCAGCGTTGATTGTGAACAGGAAAGACACAAGAAACGCGTGGTCGTTGGTAATCTCTTCTTGCAAAAGCAAGCTTTCACGCCCGTGCCCATGTGCCCATGAATGAATAAGCATCCACCCGCTTGGCGGGTGGATGCTCAGCCTGTCAAAGAACCCCAGCTTTCAGAAAGCGAAAGCTGGGGTTTTCCTGTAATTTGGATGGCAACAAACAAATATCAGTGCAAGGATGGAGCTCTTCCAACTCCATTGTGCCAGCTTTTTCAGATTCATGGCAGCATATTTAAGCCTCACCCAAGCAGAAACCCGGGTCAGACCTCGGTGGTGTGTGTAACGCATGCTGCCCTATCTGGGCAAATCTCCGACCCATGAGGAGCTGGAAAAGCTGATGCCCTGGCACCCGGCAGTCCGGCACCGGGAACATATACGGAAATGAACAAACGGCAGAGTCCCGCGAACGGGGCTCTGCCGTAACTTTGTTCGGGCCGGGTGATTATTGTGCGCTTACAATCGAACTGCGTTATAAGACAAAATCGCCAGCTAATTTTTAGCAGAAAAAAGGGCGTTCTTGCTAATGAAAATGCCTCTCCTGCTAATCAGGCTAAAAATCGTGCTAAAAACCTGCTAATCAAAAAAGGCGGATGTTTTGAGTACCATGCAGTTATAGCAGATAAAATCAAATATCGTTATGTACATAGAGCGTCTATTTGCCCCGCATTGGGGATGGATAGGCGCTCTTTTTTATGCCCAAAGCCATGGGCAAATACAAGAGGAGGTGTTTTATTTGAGCAAGCCTGTTTATGCCGCAGACAAGCCGAGCGATTGCCATTACTGCTACTTCTGGACAAATAGCAGAAAGGGCTACCATCTGGGTAGAAATAATCGCTACTACTTAATCTCTTTGCCACCAAAGCCCAAGTTGGAATGTGATGGCTGTCCCTATACGCGACGATCTTCAGCACTTCCATCGATCCTCCAGCGGCTGCACCGTCAGCGCCGGCAGCATGAAGTCTGTTGTGCCGATATCCATCACCACCTGCAGCTCCGCACCAAAGCGCAGCTACTCCAAAAACAGATACGTTTTGATGTGATCCAGCTCGCGGCTGAAGGGCACCAGCTCCCGCGTGTTCAGCGTGCTCATATTCATCCGCAGATAATCTGCGAAGGCCAGCGTTGCCTGCTTTGCCTCTGCCGTCACCTGCGCCGCGGCAGCGCGGGAGAGATTCTCTGCCGTCCGTGTCATCTGATCTTCCAGATTTTGACGGCATGCGCGGCAGCTGATGCATACCGCCGTCGCGCCGATGATCACGGCGATCAGTATCACATTGGCGGCGGCTTTCCATCCCAACGACCGGCGTATTCTGTTTCTTTTCGTCATGCTGTACCCTCGATCCCGCTTTTTCCCCTGCGACCCGTAATATACGGCAAAAGTGCAACACCGTTTCCTGTACGCCGGGCAGCAGGAAGCCGCGGCGTTTTTCTCCTACCTCCGGACGACCAGTCCCTGCGGGTCGTCCAGATCCACGGTGTTGCCGTAAAAGCTGCAATCGTACAGCTCCAGCGTCATCCACTCCACCGGCAGCCGCTTCACGCGGATGGCCACGCCGTTCCGCAGGAACCGGCTGTTGTTCATGTTGCTGCCGCACAGCATGGCCGAGCCGCTGTCCAGCTCCAGCGCCACGCCGTTGCTGTCGTAGGTGTTCTCCTGCGAGCAGATCCACCCGCCGTCCAGCGCCTGCGCCGCCACGTCCCAGCCGGTAAAGCGGCAGCCCCGCACCCATGTGGGGCCCATGACCTGCAAGCCCACACCGCCGTCACCGGCGAATGTCACGTCCCTCACGTTGACGCAGACCTCTTTGTCGTCCCCATAGGCCAGCGGCTCCACCACCAGCCCGCCGGCTATAACGGTGTCGTCCCCGATCAGGTTCATATCCCGGCGCACATGCAGCGGCTGGTCGTAGGTCGCGGCGGGCAGATACACCGTCACCACATCCTCCGGCTCCGTCTCCTCCGCCGCCCGATCCAGCAGCGCCTGCAGCGCCGTCGGGGTGGTCATGTCCTCGTTCTCCCAGCGGTAGTCCACCGCCGGTCGCTCCCCGTACTCCTCCACCTGCGTCAGCGTGACGGTGTCGCCATTGCGCATGTGCAGCGTCCAGGTGATCTCATTGCGCCCGCACAGGCTGGTGGCGATATGCTCCCGGGCGTACATGGCGCCGCCGGCGCTGTAATCGGCGTCCTCCATCACGATGCGGCAAGCGTCGCCCTCCTGCGCCGATGCCGTCACCTGCCAGTCCTCCACCAGCGGGGCAAAGGCCTCCCGCGCGTTTTTGCCCGTCACCGCGTCATAGGCGTACAGCGTCAGCGGCCCCCAGCTCTCCTCACCGGCGGCGATCAGCTGGCTGCGGTATCCGTTCGGGCAATTCTCCCCGTCGCTGCCCGCCGGACTGAAGGCGGCAAACACCCAGTACAGCGCCCCGTCCGCGCCCTCGTAATAGGTCTGGCACTGCCGGTCATAGGCATTGGCTGCCGTCACCGTGGGCAGCACCGTCTCCTGCGCGGCGGGCTTTCCCCGTCCCCACAGCGCCCAGCCGCCCACGGCCAGCGCCGCCAGCACACCCGCGGCCAGCAGCACTATCCTCCGCCAGCTCCGCCGCCGGGGAACGGTCTGCGCCTGCCGCGTCACCTGCGTGGCGGTGCAGTGGGGGCAGAAGGCGGCGTCCTCCGGCAGCACCGCGCCGCACTGTATACACCGCTTTGTCTCCGCCATGGCTCCACCTCCCTTCGCGCTTTTTTCTATCATATACCATTTGTTTCTCCCCGTAAAGAGTGTAGAGACGGACGATGCCCCTCACAAAGCGCAGCACCGTACATGCCGTGCGGCGGGGTGCCCTCACTCCGCCGCACAGCAAACGAATTCGCCCGCCATAAACGGCGGCGGCCTGAGGGCAGGCCGCCCTACGCGAAGCCTGATAACAACCTCACGACGTAGGATATTTCCGATAAGCGGATGTAGGGGACGACGTCCCCTACGGGTGGTTTTTCCCCCCCTGCACGCCAAAACGCCGGTCTTTCGACCGGCGTTTTGCTGTACAGTATACCGCGCTTACAGCAGCGCGTAATTCACGATCAGACCCGCGAACACGATGGACACCATGCTCAGCAGCTTGATGAGGATGTTGATAGCGGGACCCGCCGTATCCTTGAAGGGATCGCCCACGGTGTCGCCCACCACGCCGGCCTTGTGGCAGTCGCTGCCCTTGCCGCCGAAGTTGCCCGCCTCGATGTACTTCTTGGCGTTATCCCACGCGCCGCCGGCGTTGGCCATGTAGATGGCCATCAGGAAACCGGTGACGGTGGCGCCGGCCAGCAGGCCGACCACGCCCTTGAAGCCCAGGATCATACCCACCACGATGGGCGTTACCACGGCGATGACCGTGGGCAGCACCATCTCCTTCAGGCTGGCCTTGGTGCACAGATCCACGCAGCGGGCGTAATCGGGATCGGCCTTGCCGTCCATCAGTCCGGTGATCTCCCGGAACTGGCGGCGCACCTCCAGTACCACGCTCTGCGCCGCGCGACCCACGGAGTTCATGGTCAGCGCCGCGAACACGAAGGGCAGGCACGCGCCGATGAACAGACCCACCAGCACCACGGGATTCATCAGGGAGAAGTCCTCGAACGTCACGTCCGCGCCTACCTCCTTGACCTTCTCGATGTAGGAGGCCATCAGCGCCAGCGCCGTCAGCGCGGCGGAGCCGATGGCAAAGCCCTTGCCGGTGGCCGCGGTGGTGTTGCCCAGAGAGTCCAGCGCGTCTGTGCGCTTGCGCACCTCCGGCTCCAGACCGGCCATCTCCGCGATGCCGCCGGCGTTGTCGGCCACAGGGCCGTAAGCGTCGGTGGCCAGGGTGATGCCCAGCGTGGACAGCATGCCCACCGCCGCCAGCGCGATGCCGTACAGACCCATGCCCGTGCTGGCTGCGCCGCCGGACAGGAAGAACGCCAGCAGGATGCACACCGCCACGATGATGATGGGCACCGCCGTGGACAGCATGCCCAGACCCAAACCACCGATAATGATAGTGGCGGAGCCGGTCTGGCTCTTGCCGCTCAGCTCCTGGGTGGGCTTATAGGTGTCAGAGGTATAGTACTCCGTGGCCTTGCCGATGAGCACGCCGGCCACCAGACCGGACAGAATGGCCACATACAGTCCCCAGTGCTCGATGCCCAGCAGCTTCCACACCAGGAAGAAGGAGACGATGGCGATCAGGATCGCGGACAGGTTGGTGCCGCGTGACAGCGCCTTCAGCAGCGTGCGCTGGTCGGCGTTCTCCTCGGTCTTGACGAAGAAGGAGCCGATGATGGAGCAGATGATACCCACCGCCGCCATGACCATGGGGATGGCCATGGCCTTGAACGCCTGATCGCTGAACGCGGCCACGCCCAGGGCGGAGGCGGAGATGATGGAGCCGACGTAGGACTCGTACAGGTCGGCGCCCATACCGGCCACGTCGCCCACGTTGTCGCCCACGTTGTCGGCGATAACGGCGGGGTTCCGGGGGTCGTCCTCCGGGATGCCCGCTTCCACCTTACCCACCAGATCGGCGCCCACGTCGGCCGCCTTGGTGAAGATGCCGCCGCCCACGCGGGCGAACAGAGCCATGGAGCTGGCGCCCATGCCGAAGGTCAGCATGGCGCTGGTGATGTCAGCGGCCTCCAGCTTGAACACGAAGCGCAGCAGCATGAACCACACGCTGATGTCCAGCAGACCCAGACCCACCACCGTGAAGCCCATAACGCTGCCGGCGGAGAAGGCCACCCGCAGGCCGCGGTTCAGACCCTCGCGGCAGGCGTTGGCCGTGCGGCAGTTGGCTTTGGTGGCGATACGCATGCCCACGAAGCCGGACAGGCCGGAGAAGAATCCACCGGTCAGGAACGCGAAGGGCACGAACCACGTCAGCAGGCCGCAGGCCGCCATGACGCACAGTACCACGATCATGCAGGCAAAGAAAATGCCCACCACCGTGTACTGTCGCCGCAAATAAGCGTTCGCGCCCTCGCGGATGGAGCGGGAGATCTTGCTCATCAGAGGTGTGCCCTCGTCGAAGCTCAGCACCCGCTTACCCGTAAAGAACGCGAACAGCAGCGCGATGACAGACCCTACAAAGGTCGCCAGGACAAGATATTTTTCCATTGTTTTCCTCTTTCCTCCCCGCTTCCCTGTGCGGGGATCTTGCTTTTTGTTCCGCGAGTATTATAAAAAAAGAAGCACTCCCCGTCAAATTTTCACACTTTTTTTGTGGTCGGCTGAAAAAGTGTTGAAATTCTTTCGTTATTTTGACCGGAACTTTTTAGCGCAAAAAATTGTGAATTTTTTGTGATTTCTCCCGGTTTTTCCCCGCAGCTTCGAAACGTACCATACGTTCTGTATGTATTTTTTCACGCAATATAGCAGGTTTTTCTTGTCTTAAAAAATTTTTTATGCAACTTTTCCCCGTTTAAACAAAAAAATTTGCCGCAAAATGCGGCAAATTTCTTTTTTGTACTTTTTCTTGCTATTTGCGCCATTCTGCGCAGGCGCTCCGCGGGAGCGCATGTCATTCTGCACAATAAAATTATACAACAATTTTCCTGTCGGTTGTCCTTCAGCGGCGAACACGCCCGCGCTCAATACACCGGGTCGCCCAGATCCATGGTGGCGTAGGCGTTCAGTGTCGTACCGGCGGTGTGCCCGGCCAGATACTCATAGTATCCCTGCGCGCCGATCATAGCGCCGTTGTCGCCGCACCATTTCAGCGGCGGCAGATACAGCTTCACCCCCGCCTTGTCGCAGGCGGCCTGTAGGTCGGCGCGGATCACGGAGTTGGCCGCCACGCCGCCGGCGGCCACCAGTACGGTGCGCCCCGTCAGCTCCAGCGCGCGCATGGCGCGGGGCACCAGCTCGCCGGACACCGCCCGGGCAAAATCCCGCGCCAGCGCCGGCGCGTCCAGCGGCTCGCCCTTCTGCTGGGCGTTGTGCGCCAGATTCACCACGGCGGTTTTCAGCCCGGAAAAGCTCATGTCCAGCTCCGCGCCGGACACATGGGCGCTGGGCAGGACGTATTTGCCGCCCTGCGACTGCTGCGCCAGCTCGTCCATGGGCTTGCCGCCGGGATAGGGCAGCCCCAGCACCCGCGCCGCCTTGTCGAAGCACTCCCCGGCGGCGTCGTCCCTGGTAGCGCCCAGCACGGTCATGTCCGTGTAGTCGGCCACGTCCACGATCAGCGTATTGCCCCCGGAGATAGCCAGCGCCGTGAAGGGCGGCTCCAGCTCCGGGAAGGCCAGATAGTTGGCGGCGATATGCCCCCGCACATGATGGACGGGGATCAGCGGCACGCCCAGCGCATAGGCGGCGGACTTGGCAAAGCTGACGCCCACCAGCACCGCGCCGATCAGCCCCGGCGCGTAAGTCACAGCCACAGCGTCAATGTCCTTCTTCGTCAGCCCCGCGTCGGAGAGCGCCTTGTCCGTCAGGGCAGTGATGGCCTGCACATGCTTGCGGGAGGCGATCTCCGGCACCACGCCGCCGTACAGGGCGTGCATATCCGCCTGTGACAGTATGGCGTCGGACAGCACCTGCCGTCCGTCCCGCACCACCGCCACAGCCGTTTCGTCGCAGGAGGATTCAAAAGCCAGTATGTTCACGCCTGTGCCTCCTCTGTATAGTATTTCGTCAGGATCAGGGCGTCCTCCTTGGGCAGGTCGTAGTAGTTGCGCCGCCGCCCCACCTCCCGGAAGCCAAAGCCCCGGTACAGAGCGATGGCCGCCGCGTTGGACGGCCGTACCTCCAGCGTCAGGAACGCCAGCCGGTTGCCCCGGGCGAAATTGTCAAACACCTGCAAAAGCTGCGCCGCCACGCCCTGTCTGCGGCGGGAGGGATCCACCGCCACGTTGGTGATATACCCCTCGTCAGCCGCCACCAGCAGCCCGGCATAGCCGATGACCTTGTCCGTCTCCGGCTCCAGCGCCACCAGAAAGGCGGCGCACTGGTTGTCCAGCTCCTCGGCCAGCATCTGCCGCGACCACGGGCGGGAGAAGCAGGCCAGCTCCAGCGCCGCCACTTCGTTAAGATGCTCGGCAGCCATAGGTACGATGCGTACTTTTTTCATATTCTCATCCCTTCGCTTCCAGCCAGTTTCTGCCCCAGTGGACGTCCGTTGTCAGGGGCACGGACAGCTCGGCGGCGTGCTCCATCTCCTCGGTGAGGACACGCTCCACCTGCTCCCGCTCCTCCTCCGGGCACTCCACGATCAGCTCGTCGTGTACCTGCATCAGCAGCCGCCCCCGCAGCCCCTCCCGGCGCAGCCGATCGTGGACGCGCACCATGGCCAGCTTCATGATGTCGGCGGCGGTGCCCTGCACCGGCATATTCAGCGCCACGCGCTTGCCGAACTCCCTCAGGTTGTGGTTGCTGCTTTTCAGCTCCGGCAGGGCGCGGCGGCGGTGCATCATGGTCTGCACATAGCCGTCCTGCTCCGCCTGCACCACCACGTCGGTCATGTACTGCCGCAGGGTGCTGTACGTTTCAAAATAGCGTTCCATATACTCCCTGGCCTCCGCCACGGACACGCCGATATCCTGCGACAGAGAGAAGGCGGAAATGCCGTACACCACGCCGAAGTTCACCGCCTTGGCGCGGCGGCGCAGCTCCGGCGTCACCTCGTCCTCCGCCACATGGAACACCCTGGCGGCGGTGGCGGTGTGAAAGTCCGTCCCGGACAGGAACGACTCCCGCATGGCCTCATCGCCGGAGATATGCGCCAGCAGGCGCAGCTCGATCTGGGAATAGTCGGCGTCCACCAGCACGCAGCCCTCCCCCGCCGTGAACATGCACCGCAGCTGGCTGCCCAGCTCCGTGCGGGTGGGGATATTTTGCAGATTCGGCTCGGTGGAGCTGAGCCGCCCCGTGGCGGTGGCGGTCATCTGGAAGCTGGTGCGCACCCGCCCGTCCGGGTCGATGACCTTCATCAGCCCGTCCACATAGGTGGACTTCAGCTTGGTATACTGCCGGTATTGCAGCACGTCCTCCACGATGGGGCTGTCGTACCGCAGCTTTTCCAGCACGTCCGCGTTGGTGGACCACCCGGTTTTCGTCTTTTTCCCGTGGGGCAGCTGCAGCTTTTCAAAGAGCACCCGCCCCAGCTGCCGGGGCGAATTGATGTTGAACTTCTCCCCCGCCGCCTGATAGATGGTCTGCTCCGTCCGGTCGGTGGCCTCTTGCAAAACCGTGCCGAAGGCCGCCAGCTCCTTTCTGTCCACCGGGAAGCCGGCGATCTCCATATCCGCCAGCACCCGGCACAGGGGCAGCTCCACCTGATAGTACAGCTCCTCCAGCTGCATGTCCCGCAGCTTGGGCAGCAGCGTCTCGTACAGGGCGGACACGGCGGAGGTGTAGCTCAGCAGCGCCGTCTGCGCCGGGACCACGTCCCCCGCCAGCGGAGAAAAGGCATCCGGCTGCAAGTGGGCGGGCTTGGGCAGCTCCTCGTTGTAATAGGACACGAACAGCCGGGGCAGGTCGTACTTCCCGGCGGTGGCGTCCACCAGATAGGCCGCCAGCGCCGTATCGAACACAAAGCCCCCGGCAGGCAACTCCTGCTCCAGCAGGGCGCGCATCATGTCCTTGACGTCGTGCCCCACCTTGCGGATATCATCGGAAAACAGCGCCGCCAGCAGCCGGTGCCAGTTGCCGGTATAGCGGTTGGCATACAGCTCCGCCGTCCGGCTGCTGTCTGCGCCGTCGGCGCACTCCACCGCCAGCGCCCGCAGATCGGGCGTGCCGTATACCGTCACATACTCCGCCCCACGCCACAGGGTCAGATACTCCTCCGCCTGCTCCGGCGTCTCCAGTATCTCCGCCGAGGCGGTGTGGTCGGGCAGCTCCTCCGGCTCACGCTCCGGCGCCAGACGGTACTTGTCGATGAGCTTCTGGAATTCCAGCCGCAGAAACAGCTCATACAGCTCCGGGCGGAAGGGCTGGCGCAGGTTGGCCTCCGGCACGAAGTCCAGCGGCGCGTCCGTGACGATGGTGGCCAGCCAATGGCTGTGCCGCGCCGCCGCCTCGCCCTCCTTCAGTCTGCGCAGCACCGCCGGCTTCACCGGCAGGCTGTCCAGCTCCGCATAGATGTCGTCAATGCCGCCATAGGTCTGTACCAGCGTCATGGCGGTCTTTTCTCCGATACCGGGCACGCCGGAGATGTTGTCGCTGCTGTCCCCCGCCAGCGCCTTCAGGTCGATCATGTGAATGGGGTCGAAGCCGTACTCCGCCCGGAACGTTTTCTGCGTCATATTCCGCGCGCCGTCATTCCGTCCGCCGGGCAGCAGGAGCACGCGGGTGCGGTCGGTGATCAGCTGCAGGCTGTCCCGGTCGCCGGTGGCGATCACGCAGTCCCAGCCGTCCGCCTCGCACCGGCGGCTGATGGTGCCGAGCAGGTCGTCGGCCTCGTAGCCCGCCAGCTCATAGCAGGGAATGGACATGGCCGCCAGCACCTGCTTGAGCGGCAGCATCTGCTCCGCCAGCTCGTCGGGCATGCCCTTGCGGGTGGCCTTGTACGCGGCATCGGCCTTGTGTCGGAACGTAGGCTCCCGCCGGTCGAAGGTCACGCATACCGCGTTGGGCTTTTCGTCGTCCAGCAGCTTCTGCAGCATGGTGACAAAGCCGTAAATGGCATTGGTGTGCAGCCCCTGCCGCGTGGTCAGAAGCTGGTTTTTCCCCACGCCGTAAAAGGCGCGGTTCACAAGGCTGTTGCCATCGAGCACCATGAGTTTCATGCATGTCTCTCCTTGTCCATATCATATCTGTTGTATTATACGCCGTTTTTCTCCATAACACAACCGCCGATTTATCCTTGTCAACCGGCGGTTTATCCTTGTCAAGCGATGGTACCATCTGGTATAATCAAACCACATTCCACAAGGAGGTCACGTCATGCGAGAATTAAAAAGCACCTGCCGCGTGGCGGTGGTGCAGGCCACGCCCGTGATGTTCGACAAGAGCAAATGTCTGGAAAAGGCGCTGCGGCTCATTGACGAGAGCGCCGACAACGGCGCGGAGCTGATCGTCTTTCCCGAGCTGTTCATCCCCGGCTATCCCTTCGGCATGACCTTCGGCTTCACCGTGGGCAGCCGCAAGGCCACCGGCCGCGAGGACTGGAAAATGTACTACGACAACTCCCTGCTGGCCGACGGCACGGAGATGCGCAGGCTCATCCGCCGGGCGAAGGAGCGGGGCGTGTACCTCAGCATGGGCTACTCCGAGCGGGACGCCGTCACCGGCACGCTGTACAACTCCAACATGATGATCGCGCCGGACGGCACGGCCATGAACCACCGGAAGCTGAAGCCCACCGGCAGCGAGCGGGTGGTATGGGGCGACGCGGAGCGGGACTACTTCCCGGTGATGGACACGCCCTGGGGCCCCATGGGGAACCTGATCTGCTGGGAGAGCTATATGCCGCTGGCGCGGGTGGCGCTGTATCAGAAGGGCATCTCCCTGTACATCTCCCCCAATACCAACGACAATCCGGAGTGGCAGGACACCATCCGCCACATCGCCATCGAGGGGCACTGCTACTTCATCAACGCCGACCTGATCTTCCGACGGGAGGACTATCCCCAGACGGTCAGCGGCACGGCGGAGATCGCCGCCCTGCCGGACATCGCCTGCCGGGGCGGCAGCTGCGTCATCGACCCCTTCGGCCACGAGGCCTCCGTCACCGTGTGGGACAAGGAGGCCGTCATCTACGCCGATCTGGACATGCAGAAGGTGCCCGCCAGCCGCATGGAGCTGGACTGCGTGGGGCACTATGCCCGCCCGGACGTGCTGGAGCTGCGGGTCAACGAGAAGTAAGCAAACCACCGGTCAAAAGGTATACATCAAGTTTAAATTCAACATTGCTCCCGCCTGCCGCCATACGCACCGCTGGTCGGAGCAGAGAAAACGGAGGAGAGAGACTATGCGCGACATCAACGGCAGCAAGCCTACCAATTTCCCTCTGGACGAGAGCAAGCTATCCTTCCATATCCCCCGTCCCGACCGGCCGCCCCGGGAGAACCTGCTGAAGCTGGGCAGCATGATCACCAACCGCATCGGCCTGAAGACCACCGTGGACGACCCGGAGTACTGGGGTCTGGACGGCGTGATGACCGACGAGATGGTGGACGTGGCGCTGAAAATGGGCGTCCGCAAGCCCAAGACCATCGAGCAGCTGATGAAGCTGACGAAGATGGAGCGCCAGCCGCTGCAGAAGCTGCTGGACGACATGTCCTGGCTGGGCATCATCGAGTACAACTGGGAAAATCTGGACGGCAAAAACCCCGCCCACGAGAAGCGCTATATCCTGCCTCTGTTCGTGCCCGGCAGCGCCGAGTTCCTGAACATGCGCAGAAGCCAGATCGACGCGCACCCGGAGGTGGCGGCGTTCTTTGAGCGCATGACCATGCTGCCGCTGGAGAAGATCACCCCCATGGTGCCTCCCGGAGGCGCCGGCATCGGCATGCACGTCATCCCGGTGGAGAAGGCCATCGAGACGGAGCAGGAGGCCATCGGGCTGGAAAAGATCTCCTACTGGCTGCACAAGTACGAGGGCAAATACGCCAAGAGCATGTGCTCCTGCCGTGCCAGCCGCGACAAGCTGGGCGAGGGCTGCGGCGATGATGTGGAGAACTGGTGCATCGCCGTGGGCGACATGGCCGATTATGTGGTGCAGACCCAGCGGGGCGAATACATCACCTATGACGAGGCCATGGAGATATTCAAAAAGGCCGAGGACAACGGCTTCGTCCACCAGATCACCAACATCGACGGTGAGCAGAAGATCTTCGGCATCTGCAACTGCAACGTGAACGTGTGCAACGCCCTGCGCACCAGCCAGCTGTTCAACACCCCCAACATGTCCCGCAGCGCCTACGTGGCCGCCGTGGAGACGGAGAAATGCGTGGCCTGCGGCCGCTGCGTGGAGAACTGTCCCGCCGGCGCGGTAAAGCTGGGGCAGAAGCTGTGTACCAAGGACGGCTTCATCCAGTATCCCCGGCAGGAGCTGCCCGACGAGGTGAAGTGGGGTTCCGAAAAGTGGAGCATCGACTACCGGGATAAGAACCGCATCAACTGCTACGACACCGGCACCGCCCCCTGCAAGACCGCCTGTCCCGCCCACATCGCCGTGCAGGGCTACCTGAAGCTGGCGGCGCAGGGCAAGTACCGGGAGGCGCTGCAGCTCATCAAGCGGGAGAATCCCTTCCCCGCCGTGTGCGGCCGCATCTGCAACCGCCGGTGCGAGGACGCCTGCACCCGCGGCACCGTGGATCAGGCCGTGGCCATCGACGAGGTGAAGCGCTTCATCGCCCAGCAGGATCTGGACGCGGAGACGCGGTTCGTGCCGGAGAAGGTCATCCCCAAGGTGGACGGCGAGTTCGCCGAGAAGATCGCCGTCATCGGCGCAGGCCCCGCGGGCATGAGCTGCGCCTACTATCTGGCAGAGAAGGGCTATCGCCCCACCGTGTTCGAAAAGGAAGCCCGCCCCGGCGGCATGCTGATGAACGCCATCCCCTCCTTCCGTCTGGAAAAGGACGTGGTGGAGGCGGAGATCGACGTGCTGCGGCAGCTGGGCGTGGAGTTCCGCTGCGGCGTGGAGGTGGGCAAGGACGTGACCATCGCCCAGCTCCGTCAGGAGGGCTACAAGGGCTTCTATGTGGCCGTTGGCCTGCAAAGCGGCGGCAGACTGCCCGTCCCCAGCGGCGACGCGGAGAACGTGATCTCCGGCGTGGACTTCATGCGGGACGTGAACCTGCGGGACAAGAAGTCCCTCTCCGGCCGCGTGGTGGTCATCGGCGGCGGCAACATCGCCGCGGACGTGGCGCGCACGGCGGTGCGCTGCGGCGCGGAGAACGTGAGCCTATACTGTCTGGAGGGCTATGACGAGATGCCCATGGGCGAGGAGGATCGCAGCGAATGCGAGCGGGACGGCGTCGCCGTCTACGCCGGCTGGGGTCCCAAGGAGGTCAGTACCGAGGGCGGCAAGGCCGCCGGCGTATCCTTTGTCAAGTGTCTGAAGGTGAAGGACGAGAACGGCCGCTTCGCCCCGGTATACGACGAGAACACGGTGCAGCTGGCGCCCTGCACCACGGTGCTGTTCTGCATCGGCCAGAAGGCGGAGTGGCGGGAGCTGCTGTCCGGCACCGCCGTGGAGTTTGACCCCAACGGCACTGCCAAGGCCGACCCCGTCACCTATCAGACGGCGGAGGCGGACATCTTCGTGGGCGGCGACGCCTTTACCGGTCAGAAGTTCGCCATTGATGCCATCGCCGCCGGCAAGCAGGGCGCGGTGAGCCTGCACCGCTTCGTGCAGGGCGCCACCCTGACCATCGGCCGCGACCGCCGCCAGTTCATCGAGCTGGACAAGAAAAGCGCCCTGATCGCCGTGGACAGCTACGACAACACGCCGCGCCAGCGCGTGGGCTACAACGAGGCGCTGCGCAATACCTTCCGGGACGAGCGCGTGGCCTTCACCGCCCAGCAGGTCAGGGCGGAGACGGCGCGCTGCTTGGGCTGCGGCGCCAGCATCGTGGATCCCAACAAGTGCATCGGCTGCGGCGTCTGCACCACCAAGTGCGCCTTTGACGCCATCCACCTGCACCGGGAGCGCCCGGAGTGCAGCACCATGTACGCCTGCGAGGACAAGATGAAGGCCATCCTGCCCTACATGATCAAGCGGAGCATCAAGATCAAAAAGGCCGAGCGCCGGGCGAAGAAGGCCAAATGATATGCACGAATTAGGCATCGTATTCCACGTCATCAAGACCGTGGAGCGGGTGGGTGCGGAAAACGATCTCACCCGTGTGGCGGGCGTAACGCTGGAGCTGGGCGAGGTGTGCGGCGCCATTCCCAAGGAGCTGGTCAGCTGCTGGGACTGGGCGGTGCAGAAGTCCGACCTGCTGCGGGGCGCACAGCTGCATATCGAAACGCTGCCCGCCGTGACACAGTGCGGCGGCTGCGGCCGGGAATACCCCACCGTCGCCCACGGGCGGACATGCCCCCGCTGCGGCAGCGAGGACACATGGCTGCTGCGGGGCAGTGAGATCAGCATTAAGGAGATAGAGGGCGCATAGCATGGATACATACAAGATCATCGAAGTCAAGGAGAGCGTGTTTGCCGACAACGACCGGGAGGCCGCGCGGCTGCGGCAGGAGCTGAAGCAGAGCGGCACATTCCTGCTGAACCTGATGTCCTCCCCCGGCAGCGGCAAGACCACCACGCTGCTGCGCACCATCGAGGCGCTGAAGGACGAGCTGCGCATGGGTGTCATGGAGGCGGACATCGACTCGGACGTGGACGCCAGAAAGATCGCGGAAGCGGGCGTGAAGTCCATCCAGCTGCACACCGGTGGCATGTGCCATCTGGACGCCGGTATGACAGAGCAGGGGCTGCGGGAGATCGGCACGGACGGCCTGGATCTGGTGGTGCTGGAAAATGTGGGCAATCTGGTGTGTCCGGCGGAGTTCGATACCGGCGCGGTGAAAAACGCCATGATCCTGTCGGTGCCGGAGGGACACGACAAGCCCCTGAAGTACCCGCTGATCTTCACCGTCTGCGATGCGCTGCTCATCAACAAGACCGACGTGCTGCCCTACTTCGACTTCGACATGGACAAGGTGGTGGAGTACGCCCACCGGCGCAATCCCAAGCTGGAGATATTCCCCGTCTCCGCCAAGACCGGCGAGGGCATGGACGCCTGGTGCGACTGGCTGCGCCGGCAGGTAAAGGGCTGGCAGTCCTGAGAGAGATATATACAAAACAACCCTGTGGCTTCGCCACAGGGTCGTTTTCAG
>DNFA01000078.1:36528-36675 GCA_003487665.1 Oscillibacter sp. | reverse complement strand
TTTTCAGTCTGTCAAAGAACTAAAATAATCTGTATTGCCCAATCGCTCTGCTTGCTATCAATCACTGCCGAATGTTTGCGGCACTGGGCAGCGGCTTGCCCAATAATCATATCGCGGTCTGCGTTTAGGCGCAGACCGCGATACATT
>DNFA01000078.1:22258-36371 GCA_003487665.1 Oscillibacter sp. | reverse complement strand
GCGATACATTCTTTTCGGTTATCCATCGGGGGCAATTACACGAAGAGCTTTCCTTCCTTCCAGACGTAAGCGGGGAGCCGATACATGGCGGAAATATCCTGGTCCGGGTTGCCGTCGACGCAAATCAAATCGGCCAGCTTTCCAACCTTGACCGTACCCACCTGGCTGTCCAGATGGACGATCCGGGCGCTGTCGATGGTGGCCTGGCGCAGCAGCTCCACGTTGGACAAATCCATAAATTCCCTGCGGGCCTTGAATTCCAGTCCGGGCTGGAGACTGAAGGTGTCCCGGTCAGCATCCGAGCCCCAGCCCATGCGGACGCCCGCCCGGTATGCCTTGGCCATGTTCTGACGTATGTTTTCCATCACGTCCAAAGACCGCTCCCGCATGAAGTCAGGAGTGTTTCCGGTGATGTTTCTGGCCATGGAATAGGCAACCGAGAGTGTCGGGATCACGGCAGTCACATTGCCGTGAGCCAGCAGAGCTTCAATGCACTCGTCGTCGATGTAAGAGGCGTGCTCAATGGTGCCGATCTCCTCCTCGGCGCAGGCCATGATACCTTCCTTGCCATGGCAGTGGGCGGCCACATAGGTGTTGAGGCTCTTGGCCACGTCGGAGAGTACATGCAGCTCCTCCCGGGTGCAGATCATGGCTCCGGGGTCGCCACCCTTGTTCATCACTGCGCCGGTAACCATATACTTGACAAAGTCGGCTCCCGCCGCAATGTCGGTCCGGGCAACCTCCCACGCCTCATGAGGGCCGTTGAACTCCTTGTAGACGGGGCCGAAGGCGCTGTTGCCCATTGCGGACGGGCTGTTGCAGGCGCCGGCTGTGATGACCCGGGGACCCATCAGCAATCCGCTGGCATAGGCGTCCCGCAGATAGACGCCCAGATAGTACATGCACCCGCAGTCCCGGACGGTGGTGTAGCCGTTGCGCAGATACTGATATCCATAAGAAATGCCGTTCAGCAGAGCCTGACTCTCCCCCCGGGCCCGGAGTTCATAGACATTTACGGTGTCAAAATTGAAGTGCATATGCAGGTCAAAGAGGCCCGGCATCACCGTTTTGCCCTCCAAATCCATCACGGTCTCGCCTTTAGTGCCGGTCCCAGGGGCATTAATCTCCCGGATGACCTTGCCGTCCAGCAGAATGTCCGCCATAACATCATCGTAGTCTTCCGTCAGCTCGGGAATCAAACGGCAGTTTTTCAATGTAATCATACGATTCACTCCTTAATTTGTGTATGGTTGGTTTTTCTCGGGGACCCGGAGGCCCCTAACTTGGAAACGGCAGTCAATACGATGGCGCCTATCAGGATGCCTACCACGTTGGAGGGCAGTGCTTCCAGAACCGCCGGGCGGAACCGGGGCAGATACTCCCAGGCAAGGCTGACCGCCAGGGCGGCAAGCATACTGGCAAGAGCGCCGTTGGCATTGGCAAAGGAACTCTTCATGCCGAAGACCATGGGCATAAAGACGCAGGCGCCGTAAAAGAGACCGGAAATGTATATGACGTTGATGATATTCTGGGAGACCATGGAGATGCCGATGCTGAGCAGGGCCACGACCCAAACCATAGCGCGGGATACCCGTACCACGCCGGCTGTTTTTTCCCTCCGTAACGGGACCCAGATGTCATTGACAATAAGGGTAGTCGTGGCGTGTAGGATCGAGGTAGCTGTGGAGATAGTGGCCGCAAACACGCCGGCCACCCCCAGCCCAATCAGGCCGTGCGGGAAAAACCGCAGCAGCAGCTCTGGGAACACAGCGTTGCTGTCCTCTATCCCCGGCATCAATACGGAAGCGGAAACGCCGATAATCCCCAGAATCACCGAGATAATCAGATAGAAGCAGCCGGAGAAAATCGCGCCGAACCGCGCAGTGTCCTCCGTTTCGGCGGCGGCCATCCGTTGCACATAGTTCTGATTGGTAGAGTAGCCTATGAAGCACAGCAGGAACCAGGAGAAGGGCGTCCAGAATCCCAGCTCCGTTACCCGCAGAAAACCGTCGGGTAGCCGGGCGGCGATGCTCCCCAGGCCGCCGCCAGCGTGGAGGACGATGGGGACCGCCACCACTAGGGAGGTCACAATAATCACGAAGAGCACCGCGTCCGTGTTGACCACCGACCGCAGTCCACCGCTGGTGAGGCAGATGACCAGCAGTAGGCAGATGATCAGACAGAGAGTCATGCTGAATCCGGTGATGGTGTACAGGACGGCGCAGGCAATGGTAAACTGAGAGGACAGCAACGCCACATTTGAACAGATGTGCATAACGCTGGCCAGCAATTTTACGGCGGGAGAATACCGCTTTCCCAGATAGTCCGGCAGAGTCGCGCTGTCCATGCGGTTGAACGCCTTGGCGAACAGAAATCCGACAACGAGAAAGGCGGGGGCCGCCGTCAGGTTCCACCAGATACCACTCATGCCCACGAGATAGCAGTAGCCGATGGCCCCCACCATACCGCTGCCGCCGAAGTCGGTGGCGGCGGTGGAAAAGCCAGTCTGGAGTTTGTTGAGGCTCTTATTAGCCATCAGGAACTCTCCCTCGCTGGCGCTCGCCCGGGAGCGCCGCCCGGAAAGCACTCCAACGGCAAAGACCGCCAAAATGGACAGGGCTAAAACGATGCAGTCTAAAATGTTCATGTCAGTTCATGTCAGCTCTCTATGGACCCGGAGGCGGAGGAGATGAGATTATGACTCTTCTCATAGCGGTGCAGCAGGAAGGCGCAAACCACGACCACAGCCAGGCCCGCCAGATAGAGAAGAAGGATGTTCCGGTAACCCGCGTTGCCGTAAGCGTCCAGCCAGTTGCCGCACAAGGTGTACAGCCACAGGTCGGTGGAATAGCCCACGGCGGAGGTGATGCCCATGGCGGTGCCGGTGATCTCCATGGGGACCTTGGCTTCGGGAATGGGGGTATACATGCCGGGGCGGGCGATAATGGCAATGCAGATCAGCAGGATGGCCAAAACAGCGGCGACAACCATCATGGAGGGATTTTGAGGCAGAAGGAACAGTGCTACGGTTATTACCGCCAGGCTGAGGGAGCAGACAATCAGGAACTTGGGCGTCTTCCAGCGGTCCAGCAGCAGGCCGCCGATGCCCACCACAAAAATGCGGATGACAGTGCGGTTGGCAATGGCGAGGGCGGTTCCGAACTCTACCGAAGTGCCAAACACGCTGCACAGGTAGGGATTCAGATAGCTGGTGCCGGTAGCCAAGATGAAGAGGCCCATGACGATGAATCCGTTAATCCAGGTCACGGGGTGGGCCAGAGCTTTGCCCACCATTCTTACATTGAATTCATTGCTGGCCTGTTCATTCTTTGGATCTTCCAGGGTCAGACCGATGATGATGGTTACCACGACGAGGATAGAGGCATATATGGCGGTGACCACACGAAAACTGCTGATATGTCCCAACAAGCCCAAAATACCATAGCTGGTAACGGCTCCAACCACGGCGGCGCAGGTCTCAAAGAAGCCAAAGATCTTCCCCTCTTCATTTTCATTTGCCTGGGCGCGGACCAGTTTCAGGTATGCACTCCAATGCAGGAAGGTAGTGGAGATGCCAAAGCCCAGATAACAGACCAGTAGGATGCTGTAGCCCTGAATGAGGCACATGGCATAGCCCAGCGCGGCAGTCAGGAGCTGGGAGAGCATGATCACTTTTTTCGGTGAGAATTTGTCCGCTATGATACCGCCAAAGAGGTAGCCGGGTGTCGCCGTCAGGGAGAACATGCTCATGAGGAACCCGGCCTGAGTGTTGCTGAGGGAAAATGCCTCCAGAAACTGTGTATAGAACGATGAGCTCAGGTAAGGTAGGCTGTAACACAGGGTGGTCAGGGTCAGGAAAAAAATCATCACATATTTTTTTCGATTCGTTGTCATAACTAAGACCTCTCTTTCGCATTTTAATCTGTTGAAATTATATTATACGCAGTATATGCAAAGCGGCCTCGGTTGTCAAATCAGTTTTTTCCACTCGCAGAGGAAAAATGAGCATAATTTCCACTTGACAGGGAATTTTGATGATAATATAATGACCTTAAAATCAGTTGTTACAAAATGGTAAAACCATCTTGTAAAATTTCATAAAAATTTGCGTCTTAGGAAGGGTTTATTATGCAAGAATCCATTGACTATCTCGTAGGAAAACGGCTCCGCCAGTACCGCAGGCTCCGGGGTTATTCCCTGATAGAATTTTCCGCGATGCTACACCGCAGCAAATCCGCCATCTCCAAATATGAGCGGGGCGAGGTCTCCATTGATTTGCGTACCCTGAACGAGATGGCCAGGCTCCTGGATATACCCCTTTCCGCCCTCCTGCTTGATGAGCAGGCGGCCGACCAGGTATCCTCCCTGTTTCATCTGCCCACTTCGGAGGAGGACGGGCCCCAGCAGCGCCTGTACGTCTACATGTGGAGCGGCCGCCCCAAAGCCTATTTGAGCAGGCAGGTTCTATTCCTGAGTGCTCACACCGCGACCCTGTTCGGCGAGGTGGAGAGCGAGGAGAATTACTGCGCCTGCAAATACTGCTTCGCGGGTGATGGGCGCCGCTCCGATTTGTCTTACCGGGTGTTTCTCCGCAATCTGACTCATGAAAATGACCTGGTGATCCTGGACTTCCAGCTCCCGCTCAATAACCAGACGGAAGTCCCCTGCTTTTTCTGTACCTTTTCCATCGGTCCCCATTTTCCTCTGGCCACCAAGGCGATTTTGTCCAGAGAGCCCATCCGGGACGAAGAGCGGCTGAAGAAGCTGCTGATTTTTGACAGGGAGGACTTCAAGACCTATCGCAGGCAAAACAGCTTCTCGGTGAACTATACCAACCGCATAGGAACGGTCTGAGCGTTCCCGCAAAAAGCACCGTCGCTACCTAATTTGGCGGAGACAGTGTTTTGCGGGAAACAATCGATAAGATGATTTCCAATGAAAAATACAATGGACGGATACTACTCCAGAAAGCGGTCAGCACCTGCACAGTTTAAAGCGAAAACAATGGAAACTCAGATTGGACTGACAGAGGATAAATTGAAGAAGGAGGAATCCTGTGAACGTCAGAAAACAAGTTGACTAAGCTGTGCCGCTATCCCGGCGCGGTAAAGAGACAGCATTATCGTACCCCCCGGCATCGGCGTCAAGGGCAAGAATACGCTGTCCAACTCCACCCGCCTGTTCGCGGACTATGTGCGGCCGTGGGTGGCGAAAAACGGTGAAAGATAACGGCGGATGGCCGGGAATCTCCTTGCAATTCGGGCTTTTCTGTGTTACACTGCCGATGGACAACTGAAAAAACGGACGGTGCGCTGGGGAGCGAAAGCAACACCCGGCAGCGGAATGGGGTGAGAAGCCCCGCGAGAGGGTCACTGTGATGCCTGCTGCGACAGGCTAAGTCAGATACGTTATGCACCGGGTCATTTGGTTTTGCCATTCCCGAAGCCGAAATGAGAGTGCTGCGCACGGTCATTTTGGCCGTGCGTTTTTTGTTTGCGGTGCGCCGGGGAGAGGAGTGCCGCACACAAGGGACATGTCCCTTGTGTGCTCTGCTGCAAGCAGAGCACGTCCGCCTGCGTAAGCCGAGCGGCGTGAGCCGCTTTGTTTTCCATAGGGCGGGCGGGGGTTGCCGTCCCCGCCCGCCACACCTCAAAAATTCAGGCCGTACGGCCTTTTTAATTAGAAAAATATAACAGAGAAAGGAAGATCACGAGATGAAAAAGAAAATTGTCTCGCTACTGCTGGCGCTGACTATGATGGTCAGTCTTCTGCCGGTGCAGGTTCTGGCCGCCGGCGATGGTGGCGCAGCGGATGCCCCCGTCGTGACGGAGCTGGCAGGCGAGGAGCAGACGCCGGAGAACTCGGCGGACACAGAGGAGCCTGAAGAATCGGAGGCTCCTGCGGAGGAACCGGCGGAAGCTGCGGAGGAACCCGCCGCGGAGGAGCCGGTAACGGAGGAAGTGTCTGTCAGCGCCTCCACCGAGGCGGCCATGACCGCTGCGGCTGCGGTTCCGACCCTGCAGGAGGGCGTATCCCCCACGGCGGAGGCCACTGTGCTGGCAGGAGCGCCGTACAGCATCACCGAACTGAACGCGGGCAAGGTGTTCTGGAACAATGAAAAGAACAGACCCCTTCTTGCCGCCGAGAGTTTCTACTATCGCCGTTCCGCTGATGGCGGCAAGACCTGGAGCAATCTGCGGAGCTTCTGCTATCCCAATCAGGATACCGGATTTTCCGGTACGGCAGTGGTCTGCGTCCTGATGGAGAGCAAGCCCGGCGACTATATGTATCGCATCTGCGCCACAACGGATGGCAAGAATTTCTCCGAGGATACCTGGACGCTGACGCTGCACGTGAAGGAGAATTCCACCTATGATTTTAACTTCCTGTTCTGCGTTGGTAAGGACTACAACGGCAACTATCCCATTCTGAAGCTGTACAACGTGGTGAAGGACGCATCCGGCAAGGAGGTTCTGGGCGACGAGCTGAAGAACTGCTTCCTGTACAGCAACTATACCAGCACCCTGCCGGATGGCGAGACGGAGTACGATCCCGCTATGGGAAAGCTGGAGGAGAAGGACAATCTTCAGCGTTTTTATACCCATCTGTCCAGCGGCCGCTATGCCTACCGTGCCTTTGGCTATAACGAGGAGACTAAGGCTTATGACATTCCTCTGGGCGGCATGACCCTGCAGCTTCCTCTGGAGCAGAACGACGTGTTCACCGGTGAAAACCAGTATGCCTACATTCGATGCGTCGCTTACGGCGTGGATGCCACAAAGAAGGACGGAACGGGCTTCGGCGCGGATGATTTTGAGGTAGAACTGAACTGCCCCGTAATGAACAGCACGGCAGAGATGGGCGCATCCTTTGAAAAGGACGGCCACACCTACTATCCTACCATGGTCTTTGCCCAGAGCCGCGGCTGTCTGTATGGCATCTATGTGGGGGCTACCATGCCCGGTTATAACTCGTCCGTCAGCGCAGGCGAGTTCTTTGAGGCTGAACCGGCTGCGCGGCTCGAGCTGGCAAAGCTGGACACTGCTGCTCAGGTAATATACACGGTGCCCTCGGACGCCACCTTTAACCTCTACCGCCAGATGAACAACTTCAACACCAGAGTGGTGGAGCCGATCATCGATTGGAAGGACAACGGTGATGGCACAAAATCCGCCACCTACGAGATCAAGCGACAGACAAGTAACAGCATGGCGGGTACCGATCTCTACACTTGGCGTCTCAGCGACGCGACCCATGTGACACGCGCCGGTTTCTACCAGCAGAGCGATATTAAGGAAGAGGCCTACAGCTTTACCCTGTCCTTTGACGATGGCCTTAACCCCAACAACACTCAGCGCATCTCACATGACCGCAGCGGTCTGGGTACAGGCGCGGCTCCCCGTGATGAGGCGGATGTCCAGGTGGGTCTGGATCCCACCGGCTACAAGGTGCTGGACGGTACGTCCCGCCTGCGGGCTTACCGCTTCTGGGAGCTGATCAGCAGCGATACGGCCAATATTATCATTGAGCCTGACTTCCACTGGGATGTGCTCTCCGGCGACGCTACCTTTACCACTGTCAACGGCGGTAATGCCGGTAACAACTGGGCGGACGTGACGCCCGGCACAGAGGATTCTGTGATCGCCACATGGTATGACAGTATCGACGTGAATCCGCAGGATCACGCCAGAACCTGCGGCCTGTTCCCCGCCACCAGCCCCGAGCGCGTGGCCGTGTCGGTGGTGGCCGGTACGGGCACCAAGCACGGTACTGCTGAAGCGGACGTGCGCTATAACCCCATCGAGGGCAACGGCAGCGCCCGCCCCTACGAGTGGGACTACAGCTTTGACACATGGTTCTATAGCGCACAGGACACCGACCCCACCCTGAACTTCACGGTCAGCGGTACCGGCAAGGTAGCTGTGGAATATGCCCTTGTGGCGGCCAATGAATCCATGCAGGCCGCCATGACCAAGTACTCCACCGCTTCCGGCACCAACGGCAGCTATACCGTTCCTCTGTCCGCCTTCAACGGCTTGGGCAACGGCAAGGGCGGCACCGTTATTATCAAGATGACCGACGACACCGGCGTCAGCTACCGGTTGGTGCGGGTGGCCAAGGTCACGCCGACGCTGGAGAATGTCACCCACCCCGGCGATCCCTTCGCTCCCGGCGATACGGTGCGTGTGACTTTCAACGGCCTGTACCGCGGCATCAACAAGGTGGCCGGTACCTTTAACCCGAAGGAATTGAATGTTACCTATACTACGCCGGAGGGCGATCTGATACTGGCGGGTGCCAAGCAGTACGAGCGGATGGACACCGCCGTGCTGGAGTTCACCATCCCCCGTGCCCTCACCTTTGAGGACGGCGCCGACTCCATGAACTATGTGCTGTCCGACGGCCATATTTCCGGCAATATGTACTCCGCTTCCAATCCCTTTAACTTCATGTACACCATGACCGACCTGGGTATGCCCACCAACTTCGCGGCGCTGCTGCTGCGGACGCTGTCCAGCCACCTGATGGATATCTCCATCCCCGTGCAGAAGCAGGGCTATGATGTTCGCGTGAACGTTGTGGACAAGGATGGCAAGGCCGTTGAAAACGCGACCATTACCCTGACGAACTCCGATGGTACGGATCTTACCCCTGTGAACGGTCTGTATAAGGATTCGCCCTATGATACCTACCGTTACTATGTGAAGGCAGAGGGCTATGTCAACAACGCCGGTTCCTTCTCTCTGAGTGCCGGCAGCGCGGCACAGGTAAAGGACGGCGTCCTGACCATTACCGTTGTGCTGAAAAAGATAATGGAGGGCGCATGGGACGGTACGACCGTCACCAAGCCGAAGCTTGAGAACGGTGTTTACCAGATCAGCACCGGCGCGGAACTGGCATGGTTTGCCCAGACGGTAAACGCCGGAACCAACAATATCAAGGGAAAGCTGACCAGAGACATTGAACTGGCGGGCTTCCCCTGGACGCCCATCGGCAACACCAGCAAGGGCTTTACCGGCGAGCTGGACGGTGCGGGCTTCGCGGTGCGGAACCTGTACATCTACAGCACGGCGGACAGTCAGGGCCTGATCGGCAGACTGGGCGCCAACGGCAAGGTGCATGACCTGACCGTTACCGGCTCTGTGACCACCACAGGCAATACGGCTGGCGGCATCGTGGGCCATGCCCCCGCCAAGACATCTGTGATCAACTGCTTGAATGAGGCGGACGTCACTGCCAAGACCTGCGCGGCAGGCGTCGCCGGTAAGGCCCAGGCGAGTGTCGCAAATGCCACTGGTGCCAAGAATGCCCCCGCCATTAAGAACTGCGGCAACACCGGCACCATTACCGCCACAGACGCGAAGTCCGGTAATGCAGGTGGTATCGCTGCCATTCATATGCAGTATCAGATGTTCGGCGGCGTGTTTACGGACTGCATCAATGTGGGCGGCGTTGCCGCCTCCAAGAAGGCTGGCGGTATCACTGTCACCACCAATGCAAAGAAACAGGCCGACGGTGGTGGAAACTACTATCTGTCCGGCTGCCTGAACGGCAGCGGTGATGAACCGATCATCGGTATGGAAAAGACCGCCGATGAGCTGATGGAGATGCTGAAGGATCGCACCGATCCCGTGGGCAAGGGATTGTATGAGGCGCTGCAGCGGCAGAAGGATCAGCCGGTAGTGGACGATGTTATTGCCAAGATCGGTGCCATCGGCACCGTGACCAGGGGAAGCAAGGCATCTATCGATGCGGCGCGAAAGGCTTACGACGACCTGACCGATGCCCAGAAGGAATTGGTGCCTGCGGATGTGCTCAAGACACTGACCGATGCAGAGACGGCGTATGCCAACCTGCCCAGAAGCTCCGGCAGCTCCGGCTCCGCCTACACCGGCGGCCACACCTTTACCACCGATCTGGAGCCGGGAAGCATCACGGGCGTATTTGTGGACGGAAAGAAGCTCGACAGCCGCTACTACACCGTGTCCGGCAGTGACGTGACGCTGACGGCGGACTATCTCAAGACCCTGCGCAGCGGCAAACATACGGTGAAGATCGAAAACGCCGCTAGGGTGGCCACCGGCTCCTTTACCTTGAGCGGCAGCGGTGCGGTGCAGTCCAGCCGCACCGGCGATCCCGGCGTTGCCATCTACGCGGCCATGGGCGCTGTGAGCTTCCTCGGCTCCGCCGCATGGCTCCGCAAGCGCAAGGAAACCTGATCACAATACTTTCTCTGCATCATCTCTATATGGCAGCAGCGGAGGCGCATCGCGCCTCCGCTGCTGTCGTTAACATTATGTTTGATCCGCGCTGTCCTTGATTTATAAACAGTCAGCGTGGCAAATGGGGCGGTACACTCCGCGCGGCCACCAAATTCAGCCGCGTAACGACAAAGCGCGGTGCTGCGAATTCCGCTTAACAGCCCCTGCCCCACACGCCGGAGGGATATTCTTATGCGTCGATCACGTGACCTGTGTGGTAGCATTCCGCGATGTAGTCACGGGACTGATAGTAGAACGAGGAGTTATAATCGCAGAGCTTTTCATCGATCCACGAGGTATATACAGCCACCAGCATTTCTGCCACATTATCCTGCCCGGACACATCCTCGACCAGGCGAGCGTATACCTTGCCCATCGCCCACACATCCGGCACGGCGTATCTGGCCGCTGCCACGTTATCGAACTGGCCGTGGGGCAGAGCAAAGTGCTGCTGCATATCGTCGGACACCTTCTCGATAGGCTCGCAGTGGAACACATCGGCATGGCCCAGGATCATCTGCACGCCCTGTAAGCCCAACGCCTTTACCACGTCGCAGCGTTTCAGCTTCAGGTCACGGCCCAGCTGCTCCACCAAAGCGCAGGTGAAGAACAGTCCGCTGTGGTTTCGTTCACACATGTACCTCATAACTCCTCTCGAAGGTCAGCGCCGCCAACGCTCTGGCGGTATGGAAGCTGATCTGATGGGTGGGATGCTTGAACCGCGCCAGCTCCCAGAAGGCGGCGCGGCTGATCTCGCCATCTGTATAGCTCTGCACATAGTTGAAGATGGTGTCATCGGCCATCGGCCTTTCCAAGATTTTTCCCTATTATACCCGATTTCACCGCTCTGCGCAGCAAAGAAGTTGACGGAGCCTTTCCGCATTGCTCATGCTGTTATCTGTCAGTGTAGTGATTTTTGGCAGTGCTACGACACGGGAAGCGGGCGCAGGCGTAATAAAGATGGGCTTACCCCGACTATCACGCGGCGTATGAGGTACTGGACCCCGCACGTTCCAGCGTATGCAGCGTGACGAGGATGTAGAGGAGGCTCTCACGGCGGAATTTATGGCGCGGCTCAAGAAACTGTGAGCGCACGGCTGCCGCGCCTATTCTTTGGTTACAACGCGATCCTACCTCATGTGCCGCTGGATGCGCTGGGGGTTCGCTGAGTGTGAGCGGTGGTTGTATGCAGGATTCGTTGCAGACAGCATTGACACAGCGGGAGAGATTTATGGCGAGGTGGGCGTCGAGAGTAAAGCTTCCTTCAAATTTCGGGATGAAAACGGGAAGCGGGATTATAAGTCATTTGGCCTTACTACCGAGGCAAAGGCGTCTGGCTGTCTTGCGAAGGGAAAGGCAAGCGGCAACATAGGATATCTTCGTGGTGAAGCAGCGGGCGTACTTTTGACTGGAACTGTTTCGGGAACGGCCAAGGCGACGCTTTGGGATGACGGAAAGTTCAATCCTTCCCTGGGTGTGGGCGCAAAAGCGGAGGCTTCCGCAGCAAAAGGAAATGCGGAAGTGAGAGTTGGTGCAGAACAGTACGGTGTGTACGGAAAAGCCGAGGGAGACGCTCTTCATGCGGAGGCGGAAGCCGAGGCCGGCGTTGGGTATATCGGAAAAGGGAAAGACGGATCTGCGCAGTATGGTGTCTCGGCAAAGGCGAGCGCGATGGCCAGCGTTGCTCAGGGTAGCGTAAAGGGAGGCATTACTCTATTTGGCGTTGATATAGACGTCGGCGTAAAAGGCTACGCTGTTGCTGCAGGTGTTGAAGCAGGTGGCTCGATCAGTACGAAGGGCGTAAAAGCGAAAATAGGCGGGGCGCTGGCGATTGGAGGAGGGCTGGAGGTTTCTGTGGACTGGAGCGATGCCGAGTGGATCGGAGACGCTGCTGATGCCATAAACGGATTTGACATGGTTCCTGTTTCATGGAATCCAAAATACAAGGGGATTGGCGACCTATATCTGCACATGAAAAGCAGTGCTGGCAACGAGGGAATCGGCATTCCGACTTGAAGGAATGTGTATTCTAACGAGGCTGCAATCCCTTGTATAAACCATTTCACAAAAGGAAATACTTGGATTAAGGAGTGATCACTATTATGTATGGAAATCAATGTTGACAAGGAAAAGAAGATGGTCGGCATCTGGCTTACCAAGGCCGAGAAGAATGACGAAAAACTCAAAGAATCCCTGAAGGAAGTATACAAGAAGTACAGCGAGCAAAAGTACATGGTTGCTGTCTTCATGTCGGGAGAGCAGGATCTGTATGAGAATACGCGAGACCTGCTGCTTTACAATCGACGTCATATGGCGGAAAAGGAAGTGCAAGCCGAGCGCATCGCACGTAGTGCGGTGTAGGTGTAAAGCGACCGGAGAAGCGAAAGCTGGGGTTCTTTGACAGGCTGAAAACGCCCCTGTGGCGAAGCCACAGGGTCGTTTTATCAGCTCTCCATATTCTTTCCCAGAAACGCCGCCACGGTCTGCGCCAGCTTGCACTCCGTCTCACCCGCCGTCCTGCCGTCCGGCGACAGGAACAGCACCGCGCCCAGCACGTCGCCTTCGCAAAGGATGGGCGCCGCCACCGCCGCCCGGTAGCCGTTGTCCTCCTCGCTGACGGCCACGCCATCGCCGCAGTACAGCCCGCGCTCGGCCATGATGCGCTCCAGCTCCGGGGAAAGAGGCTTGCCCAGCAGCTCCTTTTTCCCCGCCCCGGCCATGGCGATCACCGCGTCCCGGTCGGTGACGGCGGCGGAAAAATCGGTGCTGCGGCTGAGTGTGTCGCAGAACTGCGCCGCGAACTCCTCCAGCCCGCCGATGAGGGAATACTTCTTGAAAATGACCTCGCCGTCCCGCGTGGTGTAGATCTCCAACGGGTCGCCCTCACGGATACGCATGGTTCTTCGTATCTCCTTGGGGATCACCACGCGGCCGAGGTCGTCGATACGGCGCACAATGCCAGTTGCCTTCATATATGAATGTCCTCCAGTTCATGCAATTTTTGTACGGATAGTGTTCGCCTCCCATGGGAGGAATATACATCGCCGAAAAACAGCGGGACAATCCCGCTTTTCTGTGATACAATGGACGCAAAGCGAGGTATGCACTATGGAATTATGGAAATTACTGGATATTCGCCCCGGCCTGACGGCGGTGATCGGCAGCGGCGGCAAGACCTCCCTCCTGCGCGTTCTGGCGCAGGAGCTGTCCCGCCGCGGCTCGGTGCTGCTGGCCACCACCACCCACATCATGCGCCCGGACTGGTGTCCCTTTGCCGAAACGGAAGCGGCGCTGCGCGCGGCCTTTGCCCGCAGCCCCATCGCCTGCGCCGGCGCCTTTACCCCGGAGGGCAAGCTCACCGCGCCGGACTTCCCCGGCTGGCAGACCGCCGCCGATTTCGTGCTGGTGGAGGCCGACGGCTCCCGGCGGCTGCCCGCCAAGGCACACGCCCCGTGGGAACCGGTGCTTCCGCCGGAGCGCCGCCGCACCGTCTGTGTGTTCGGCGCTTCCGCGCTGGGAAAGCCCATCCGGGACGCCGCCCACCGCCCTGAGCTGTACGCGCCGCTGGCGGCAGCCTCCCCGGACGCGGTCATCACCCCAGTCATGGCCGCCCGCGTACTGGCCGCAGAGGGCGGCTTCGACGTGCTGTTCATCAATCAGGCGGACGTGCTGACCGGCGCCGCCGCGCAGCTGCGTCCCTTTGCCGACGTCCTGCCCTGCCCGGTGGTATACGGCTCGCTGGCGCGCGGCGCATGGCGCAGTCTTTGACTCCTGATCCATCCCGATCCCGATACAGCAAAAGCACAGGGCGCGGCATAAGCCGCGCCCTGTCAGCTTGTCGAAAAAGTCCA
>DNFA01000078.1:11099-21927 GCA_003487665.1 Oscillibacter sp. | reverse complement strand
TGCAGGTTTATCGACAGGCTGACAGGGCGCGGCATAAGCCGCGCCCTGTGCTCTTATTTTTCAGTTCTCAGAACTCTTTCCGGCGCTTCCGTGCCACCAGTGCGGTGCCGGTATAGCTGCTCAGTGCCATGGCCAGATACACCAGCGCTCCGGCGTCCGCCGTCTTGGGCGCGGTCATCACGCCGCCGACGGTGAACTCCGTCGTCACCTCGCCGCTCTCCGTCATCACGGTCATGGTGTACTTGCCCGGCGCCAGCGTCTGCAGATACGCGGCCTTCAGATAGATCTCTGTGCCGCCGTTCTCCTCCGCGATATAGTTCCCGGCGCCGATGGTCTTGCCGTTCACCTTCACGCCCTTGAAGCTGCCGTAGCCGGTGCTGGCGCGGAACGTCAGGCCGTAGATGCCGCCGCTGTAATCCGTGGCGCTCTTGGCCTCGTCCGCCGTCAGGATGGGCTGGATGTCCGGCGTGCTGACAGAGGGCGAATGACGCGGCTGCTTGGGGATCACCGTGCCCTCGCTGCGCTTGTCGCCGCAGGCTGTGCACTCCTCGTGCTTCAGGCCGGTGGCCTCGGTGGTGGCCTCCTGATCGATGACCCACCGGTAATCGTGGGGCAGCAGGTCGCCGTAGGTGTGGCCGCAGATATCGCACACCGCCAGCGCCGTGCAGGTAGCCCTGCCGCCGGTATGGGCGCAGCCGTAGCCGCACTCGGTGCACACGCTCTCGTCATTCCAGCTGTGGTTCGCCTCGGCACCGGCCGTCGCGCCGCAGCACAGATAGAACGCCTGATGCGTCTCCGCGGTCTGCACCCAGCGGATGCCGCCGGTGTGGTTGCTGGCATCAAGCTCGCCGTAGGGCTGCCCGCACACGTCGCACACCGCCTTATGCTGGCAGTCCGCCGTGCCGCCGGTATGGGCTTCCTGGTTGCTCATGGGCGTGCCGCAGGTGGCGCAGGCCGTCCAGTGACCGTCCGCGTTGTACCTGTAGGTGCTGTCGGCCACATGTGCCGCCAGCTCGCCGTAGGATTCGCCGCACACGCTGCACACCGCCTTCGCCGTGCAGGTAGCCGTGCCGCCGGTGTGGTTCTCCCACTCCGTCTTATAGCCGCAGCTCTCGCACTTCACCTGATGCTGCGTCTCGTTGACGTTCTTTGTCAGGCTGTGCGCCGCCACGCCGGTCTTATAGCCGCAGCCGCTGCACTCCTGCCAGTGGTTCTGCGTGTCGAACTTATCCGTCCACGCATGCGCCGCCACGTCTGTCTTATAGCCGCAGGCGCACGCGTCCCAGTGACCGTCCGCGCTGCTCTTACTCTCCATGCTGTGGTTGGCCTTATCGGTAGCATAGCCGCACTCACACTCCTGCCAGTGCCCCGCCGTGTCGTACTTGCTCGTCAGCTCATGCGCCGTCTCGCCGGTCTTATAGCCGCAGACGCACTCCTGCCAGTGCTGGCTCTCGTTGTGCTTCGCCGTCAGACTGTGCTTGTCGTGGTGCGTCTCCGCGCCGCAGGCGCAGACCGCCCAATGCCCGTTGCCGTCAAATTTCTTGTCCGTATAGCTGTGCGCCTCTATACCCGTCTTGGCGCCGCACACCGTGCACTGGTACCAGTGATTCGCCTCGTCGCTGACAAGCGTCTCGCCGTACACGTGCTCAACGCATTGATAAGCCTTCACCTTCACCTGCGCAGGGCTGCTGGTATCATGGTTCTTATCCGCCTTGTAACGCACCTCAAACACGGTGTCCACTGGGTAGCCGTTCTCCGTGTTCAGCGTCACGTCCACCGTATTGCCGGTGGCCGTTATCCACGTCTCGCTGCCCTTCACCCGGTACTCCATGTCGGTGCCCAGACCGGTCAGCTGACCCGTGGTCGGATGCTCCTTCGTCGCCGCCACGCCGGTCACGCCGGTGGGTGCTTTCATATCCGCCGGGGTGATGGTGAACGTCCATCCCCCGTCCTTGTCCGTCACCGTGGTGGCGTTGAAGTTGGGGTCATCCGGCACATCGATATACAGCGTGTAGGTACCCACGTCCACAGGCTCCGTCACAAAGGTGTTGGTGTCTCCCACCTTATATTTCAGCGTGAGCTTGTTGTTGGGATTGGCAAACTTCAGTTCGCCGCCCGTCCCGTGGGGAAGCCACTTCAACTCCACCTCATAGATCTGTGCCTCGCCGGTATAGGGCGTCTCGTAAGGCGGGCAGGTTTTGACGTGGATATCGCTGGCCGTTGCCGTCCTCTTGGCGATGGTGACCTGAATCTCCTTGGGTGTGGTGCCGGTGCCGTCTCTCCATGTGTAGCCGTCCTCCAGTCCCACCTTTAGTGTGTAGGTGCCCGGAAGCCCATACACAATGTATCGTCCGCCTTCAACCGTTTTGTAAATCTTGTTGTACTCGTCGCGTGTTCCTTCAAAGACGAAGTAATCACTGCCGTTGTACACCATGTTCGCTCTGGGCACGGGAGGATCGACAACACCTTCGTACCGGGGCACCGTCACCATGGTGGCTTCGGACACCTTCTGTGTCTCCGTGTCTCTGTACCGCACATAGTACACCGTGTCCTTGTAAATGGGACTGTTCGCCGATTTCTTGTCCAGCGGCACGCGGGTAGTGCCGTAGCTGCACTGCGTCCACGTTTTCCCGTCCTTGCTGTACTCCATCAGGCTGCTGGTGCCGGTGATGAAGCCGTAGGCGGTGTTCTTCTCGTCGGGCATCGTGCCCACCAGACCCGTAGGCGCCGCCGGTGTGTCCTTCGCCGTGGCGTTGGGCAGCGTCAGCTCCAGTTCCTTCGTCAGCTTGCTGTCACGGCCGGAGAGCTGCACCCTCGTGTTGCTGTACCAGCTTGCGCTCAGCGGGCTGTTCATGTCCTTTATCGCGTCCTTGTAGCTCTTCGGGAGGTAGTGGTCGCCATCCGGCGCTATCTCGAAATACGGGATATACGTCACGCTCTCGAACGTCAGCGTCTTGCCGTCCTCCGACAGCACACCGCCGGTTCCGGTCTTGCTGACCGTCATGCCCTTGCCCAGATGGATGGTCGCTTTGAACTGTGCTTCCCGCCGGTACAGCTTGCCATTTTCGGACACGATCTGATAATCATTGCTGTCCGGGTAGAAATACGCAGCGTTGGCATTGTCATTGGTGATCTGGACCTTGGCATAGGTGGCCTGCGTGGTAATGCCGATGTGTTCCTTTCCAGTCAGCTTCAGACCGGCAGCGCTGAACGTAAAGTTCTTTCTATTATCGTATCCCACGTACAGGCTGTCGCGCTAATTGGTATACCAGCTTCTTTCGTTTTTCGGCAGCCATCGCCGCCAAATGCGTCCCGCCCGCCCTGAAATGCAAAAAGGGGCGGCTTCCGCCGCCCCGATTCCAGTATTTTCCTGTACAGTCCCCGTCCCATTGTAGGGGACGGCGTCCTCGACGTCCCTCTTTCTGTAGGGCGGGACCCATGTGTCCCGCCCTACAGGATACCGCATTTGTCCCGGCGGGGCACACGGGCCCCGCTCGTAGGGAAACGCCCCTCTGTTATACGCCCAGCAGGGCGTGCCATGTGTCGCGCCCCACAATGCCGTCCGCCGCCAGGCCGTGCGCCGCCTGAAACCGCTTCACCGCTGTGGCGGTGTTGGCGCCGAATATACCGTCCGCGCCGCCGGCATCATAGCCCAGTCCCGTCAGCGCCGCCTGCGCCAGCCGCACCGTCTCGCTGCGGCTCCCCTGCGCCAGCAGCGGCAGCGTCACCGCCGTCCCGCCGGCTCTTGCCGCCGGTGCTGCCGGAGCCGACGCCCGCGCTCCCGCCAGCTCCTCAAAGGGGAAATGCCCGCCGGGACACCCGGTGGCATTCACGTCGCTGTGGCGCTGCACCGTGGAGATACCGTACTTCTGCTTGAGATACGCCACCAGCTCCATGCCCGCCTGCTTCTGCGCCGCCGGCATCTCCTCCCGGTCGAAGCTGCCCTCGAAGCATACGCCGATGCTGTCATAGTTGTTGTTCCCCGCGTGAGCGCCCACCGTGTCCTCCGGTCTGCCCCGGTACACGCTGCCGTCCTTCCGCACAAAGAAGTGATACCCGATGCCGCTCCATCCGTTGGCCAGATGCCACTGGTGTACCTGCTGGGGCGTACACGTCACCGCCGCCGCATGGTGCAGGATAATGCGCCGGGTGGCGCTGCGACGCGCCAGCGTCCCCGCCCATTTATACGTTGTCTCGATGATCTGCATCGTTCTCTCCCTCCGCTTTCTTTTCCACCGTGTCCTTCAGCCGTCCCAGCAGCTTCTGCAAAAAGCCCGGCACGGGCCCGCCCAGCGCCGCCACGTTCTCCAGAATGGAGATCAGCTCGTTGATGATGAGCCACACGATCACCATGGCCGCCATCAGAAACCGGAACGATACCTCCACCCCTACCTGCGTCAGCCCGTAGCGCACCAGCCAGTCCACCACCCCGGCCACGCCCACCAGCGCCAGATATCCCAGCTTTTTCAATATGCCCCGCAGCCCGGTTTTCGAGCACAGCTTCCCCGTGCTCCACGCCTTGGCCATGCCGCTGACGTAGTCGCCGACCATCACCGCCAGCAGCACCGCCAGCGGCACCACCAGCGCCGCCGCATAGCTGCACAGCGCTCCCACCGCCGCCGCCAGTATCGCCATCACAGAGTTTTCGTTTTTCATCCTTTGTATCCTCCCATACCATATTTTTCCTTATGACAGTCTATGCTGTCCCTGTCCACGCCGTCACCCTCTCCTCCCGTTGCCCATTTGCGGACAACCTCCGCCGTTTTTTCTTATAAAGGTCATCTCTCTTAAAAAAATCCCGCACTTTTCTTGCTTTTGGAAAAAAGTATGGTATACTGTTAGTGCTCATAATGTCTCATGCTGCGCCCGTATGAACTGCGCGCGGCGCGGGCAAGCTATAT
This sequence comes from Oscillibacter sp., assembly GCA_003487665.1. GTDB lineage: Bacteria > Bacillota > Clostridia > Oscillospirales > Oscillospiraceae > Vescimonas. The sequence goes on along the minus strand of DNFA01000078.1, from coordinate 17,026 downwards.
GCGGTGCATCCGGCCGCGTTTTTAAGCTGCCGTCATTATGGCACCGACCACTTGAAAAGAGGGAATCTGCCTTGAATAAATACATGATCCGCGGCGGACGGGAGCTTTACGGCGAGATCACCGTCAGCGGCGCGAAAAACGCCGCCGTTGCCATCATCCCCGCCGCCCTTCTGGTAGACGGTGTCTGCCGCATCGAGAACATCCCCCAGATCAGCGACGTGACGCTGTTCTTCTCCATTCTGGAGGAGCTGGGCGCCAGGGTGCGCGTGCTGAACCGCCACGCCATCGAGATCGACTGCCGCGCCATCCATTCCACCCGCCCGTCCTACGATCTGGCGCGGCGCATCCGCGCCAGCTACTATCTGCTGGGCGCGCTGCTGGGCCGCTTCGGTCAGGCTACCGTGGTCATGCCCGGCGGCTGCAACTTTGGCGTCCGCCCCATCGACCAGCACATCAAGGGCTTCACCACCATGGGCGCTGACGTGTCCGTGGAGGGCGGCTTCATCCACACCGCCGCCAGGGGTGGCCGTCTGACGGGTGCGCCCGTCTATCTGGACGTTGTCTCCGTGGGCGCCACCATGAACATCATGATGGCCGCCGTGCTGGCACAGGGCACCACCACCATCGAAAACGCGGCCAAGGAGCCCCACATCGTGGATCTGGCCAACTTCCTCAACTCCATGGGCGCGGACATCAAGGGTGCCGGCACCGACTCCATCAAGATCCGCGGCGTGGAGCGGCTCACCGGCGGCACCTACTGCATCATCCCCGACCAGATCGAGGCCGGAACGTATATGGCGGCCGTGGCCGCCACCGGCGGTCAGCTGCTGCTGAAGAACGTCATCCCCAAGCACATGGAGTGCATCAGCGCCAAGCTGATGGAGATGGGCGTTTCTGTTGTGGAGGACGACGACTCCCTGCTGGTGCGCCGCACCTCCCCCCTGCTGAAGACCAACGTCAAGACCCTGCCCTATCCCGGCTTTCCCACCGACATGCAGCCCCAGATCACCGCGGTGCTGGCGCTGGCGCAGGGCACCAGCCTCGTCACCGAGGGCGTGTACGGCGCCAACCGCTTCAAGTACGTGGACGAGCTGAAGCGTCTGGGCGCTCACATTCAGGTGGACGGCAAGGTAGCCGTGGTAGAGGGCGTGCCCCAGCTGGTAGGCGCCCCCATCCAGGCCTGCGACCTGCGGGCAGGCGCGGCGCTGGTCATCGCCGGTCTTGCGGCGCAGGGCACCACCGAGCTGAGCCACATCAACTATATCGAGCGCGGCTACGAGGATCTGGTGGGCAAGCTCCGCGCCGTGGGCGCGGACATCTCCCTTGTGGACGTGCCTGACGACAGCGACGCCGAGACGCACGTGGGCTGAATTGAACATCCGCCATCCAGCGCCCGCTGCGAGAGGCCGCAGCACGATCTGCGGCTTGCCGCGGCGGGTGCTTTTCCTTTCCCGCGCCGCGCGGCGGCGACTCTTCTTCACCTGTGAGGTTATGACCATTGTTGACCGTACATATACTCGCCAGCGGCTCTGAGGGCAACAGCCTGCTGGTCAGCGGCGAGGGCACCCACGTTCTGCTGGACGCGGGCATCTCCGCCCGCCGCATCACCGCCGCTCTCCGGGAGCTGGGGCTGTCCCCCCGCGACCTGTCCGGCGTCCTGCTGACCCACGAGCACTCCGACCACGTCTCCGGGCTGGCTACACTGGTCAAGCAGTACCGCCCGCCGCTGTACGCCACGGTCGGGACAGCGCGCGCCGTGTGCCGCCGCGTACCGGCTGCCGCCGATGTGCTGCGCGCCATCCCCCGGCAGGGAACGTTCGACGTAGGCGATATCCGCGTCACCGTTTTCCCCACCAGCCACGACGCGGCGGAGAGCGTGGACTACCGCTTCGACTGCGGCGGCAGCGCCGTGGGCGTGCTGACGGACACCGGCTGCGTCCCTCCGGCGGCGGAGGACATCCTCCGGGGCGTGGGGCTGATGGTTCTGGAGAGCAACCACGATGTGGAGTGGCTCCTGTCCGGCCCCTACCCCTACTATCTCAAGCAGCGCATTCTCGGTGCCTGCGGGCACCTGTCCAACAACGACGCCGCTTTTCTGGCGCAGCGTCTGGCGGCCTCCGGAACGCGGCAATTCGTACTGGCGCACCTGAGCCGGGAGAACAACACGCCGGAGCGCGCCCGGCAGACCGTGTCGCTGGCGCTCAGCGGGCTGGACGCGTCCGTGACCGTAGCGCCCCGCGGTCAGCTCAGCGGCCCCTACGGGGTGGAGGTGTTTATATGCAGCGCGTGACCGTCCTGTGCGTGGGAAAGCTGAAGGAAAAATTCTACACGGACGCGGCGGCGGAGTACGTCAAGCGCCTGCAAAGATACTGCAAGCTGGACGTCGTCGAGCTGCCGGAATGCCGCCTGCCGGAGGAGCCCTCCCCGGCGGAGATACAGAAGGCCCTCCAGACCGAGGGCGCAGCCATCCGGGAGCGCCTGCCCAAGGGCGGCGCGGTGGTCGCGCTGTGCATTGAGGGCAAGCCCTGCTCCAGCGAGGAGCTGAGCCGCCGGATCATCGACTTCGGCGTACAGGGCAAAACGCAGATCACCTTCCTCATCGGCGGCAGCGTGGGGCTGGATGAGGGCATCAAAAAGCAGGCGGACTGGCGGCTGAGCATGTCCCCCATGACGTTCCCCCACCACATGGCGCGGATCATGCTTTTGGAGCAGATCTACCGGGCGTATCAGATCGCCGCCGGCACAAAATATCACAAATAGGAGGCAGACTATGGACAACTGGAGCTTCACCGGAAAGCCGGACATCCCGGCATGGCCGAGGGACGAGAGGGGACAGGAGGAGAAGGCCGTTCTGCTGATGCAGACCTTCGACTCCCCCGCCGACACGGATATGGTCATTTCCCTGCTGGCGGCTTACGGCATACCCTGCTTCAAATACTACGATCTGGACGGCGGCGCGGGAAAGGTCATCAACGGCTTCTCCGGTTACGGCGCCAGCCTGTATGTGCCCCAGTCCCGGCTGGAGGAGGCGCAGGAGCTGCTGCAGGCTCAGCCGGTGGAGGACGAGGAAACGGAACAACACGCCTGAAAGGAGTTTATCACTATGCTGGATTACAAGAAGGAATACGAGCGCTGGCTGGCCAGCGACGCCCTGAGCGCCGACGAGAAGGCGGAGCTGAAGTCCATCGCCGGGGATGAAATAGAGATCGAGAGCCGGTTCTACGGCCCGCTGGAGTTCGGCACCGCCGGACTGCGGGGCACCATGAAGGTGGGTCTGCACCAGATGAACGTCCACGTGATCCGCTGGGCGACCCAGGGCTTCGCGGACGTGATCGCCGCCGAGGGCGACGAGGCTAAGAAAAAGGGCGTGGCCATCTGCATGGACTGCCGCGTCCACAGCATGGACTTCGCCCGCGCCGCGGCGGAGGTCTGCGCCGCCAACGGCATCCGGGTGCGCATGTTTGAGTCCCTGCGCCCCACGCCGGAGCTGAGCTTCGCCGTGCGGTACTACGGCTGTCAGGCGGGCATCAACGTCACCGCCAGCCACAATCCCAAGGAATACAACGGCTACAAGGTCTACTGGGCGGACGGTGCGCAGCTGCCGCCCCAGCACGCCGCCGCCATCGCCCAGCGGCTGGAGAAGATCGACATCTTCACCGGCGTGAAGCGCATGGCCTTTGACGATGCGGTGAAGGCCGGGCTTATCACGCTTCTGGGCGAGGAGACGGACAAGATGTTCATGGCCAACGTCATGGCTATGGTCAACGACCGCAGCTCCATCGCGCAGGTGGCCAACACCTTCAAAATGGTCTACACCCCCTTCCACGGCTGCGGCTGGAAGCTGGTGCCGGAGGCTCTGCGGGGTCTGGGCGTGAAGAACCTGTACTGCGTGGAGCAGCAGATGGTGCTGGACGGCACGTTCCCCACGGTGGCCTCCCCCAATCCGGAGAACCCGGAGGGCTTCTATCTGGCCATTGAGCTGGCGGACAAGGTGGGCGCGGACTTCATCCTGGGCACCGACCCCGACAGTGACCGGGTGGGCATCATGGTGCGGGGCGCGGACGGGAAGTTCATCCCTGTCACCGGCAACCAGACCGGCGTGCTGCTGCTGGACTACCTGATCGGCGCCATGCACCGGGCGGGGAAAATGCCGGCCAAGCCCTATTTCCTCAAGACCATCGTCACCACGGAGATGGCGCGGAAGGTGGCCGAGAGCAACGGCGTCACCTGCTGCGACACCTTCACCGGCTTCAAGTTCATGGCGGAGAAGAAGAACGCGCTGGAGGCCGCCGGCGAGGGGCACGTCATCATGTCCTACGAGGAGAGCTACGGCTACATGCTGGGCGACTACGTCCGTGACAAGGACGCCGTCACCGCCTCCCTGCTGATCACGGAGATGGCCGCATGGTATGCCGCCAAGGGCATGACCCTCTACGATGCTATTCAGGCGCTGTACGAAAAGTACGGCTGGTACGGCGAAAAGACCCACAATCTGGTGATGCCCGGTCTGGACGGTCTGGAGAAGATGGCGGCGCTGATGAAGCGTCTGCGCACCGCGCCCCCGGCGGACATCGCCGGCGTGACCGTTGTCACCCGCAAGGACTATCAGGACGGCACCGCCACGGACTGCGCCACCGGCCGCGTGACCGCCATGGAGCTGAAGGGCAGCAACGTGCTGCGCTACGAGCTGGCGGACGGCACCACCATTCTGGTGCGTCCCTCCGGCACCGAGCCGAAGATCAAGGTCTATATCCTGACCAAGGGCGCGGACGCCGCCGACCGCGACGCCAACATTGAAAAATATTCCGCCTGGGTCAAGACCCTGACGGAGTAAACCGCGAAAACACCGGAGCCTCCTGCGGGAGGCTCCGGTGTTTTCCGCCGGGCACCTCCGGCCTATGTGAAAACGCACGAAAGACTTGTAAAAAGATATTGCTTTTCAGGTAAAATTATAGTAAAATGCAAGTGACAATCCAAGATTGGTAGCTGTAAGGAAGTGCTTCGCGCACGGGCTGAAACTATCACTCGGCGGACGCTTGAGTGTTTCAAACCCTCGAAAACAGGGTTTGAGGCACTTTTTGTTTACGCACAAACGCTTTCAGCAGGAGAAAAAAGGAGGAAAACTATGGTTCTGGTAACAAACGGACGGCTCATCACCCGCGACAGCGAGGGCAAGGGCTACTATGAGCACGGCGCGGTGGCCTATGAGGGCGCCAAGATCGTGGAGGTAGGCGAGGAGGCCGCGCTGCGCGCCAAGTACGCCGATGCCGAGATCATCGACGCCAAGGGCGGCGTTATTATGCCCGCCTTCATCAACGCCCACACCCACATCTATTCCGCACTGGCACGCGGACTGAGCATCGTGGGCAACAATCCCACCAACTTCTACGAGGTGCTGGACGGCACGTGGTGGGCCATCGACCGCCACCTGATGATGGACGGCACCCGTGCCTCCGCCACGGCGCTGTACATGGACAGCATCAAGCAGGGCGTCACCACTGTTTTCGACCACCACGCCAGCTACGGCGAGATCCCCGGCACGCTGTTCACCATCAGTGAGGAGAGCCGCCGTCTGGGTCTGCGCTCCTGCCTGTGCTACGAGGTCAGCGACCGCGACGGCGAGGAGAAGTGCCTGCAGGCCATCAAGGAGAACGCAGACTTCATCACCTACTGTCAGAAGCAGAACGATCCCATGCTGGCGGCCATGTTCGGCGGCCACGCGCTGTTCACCATCAGCGACAAGACCTTTGACCGCATGGTGGAGGCCAACAATGGCCGCACCGGTTATCACATCCACGTGTCCGAGGGCATGAACGACGTGTACGACTCCCTGCAGAACTACGGCCGCCGCCCGGTGCAGCGCCTGCAGGATCACGGCATTCTGGGCGAGAAGACCATTCTGGGTCACTGCATCCATGTGAACACCG
>DNFA01000078.1:5554-10945 GCA_003487665.1 Oscillibacter sp. | reverse complement strand
CACTGCATCCATGTGAACACCGCCGAGATGGACATCATCAAGGAGACGGGCACCATGGTGGTGAACAACCCCGAGTCCAACATGGGCAACGCCATCGGCATCTGCCCGGTATTGCAGCTGTACAAGCGGGGCATCCTGCTGGGCATGGGCACCGACGCCTATACCAACGACATGCTGGAGTCCCTGAAGGTGGCGCTGTGCTCCCAGCGGAGCCAGAACTGCCTGCCCAACGTGGGCTGGTGCGAGGTCACGGACATGCTGTTCAAGAACAACGCCAGGATCGGCGCGCGGTACTTCCCCGATCAGCTGGGCGTGCTGAAGGCCGGCGCTGCGGCGGATATCATCGTGATGGATTATAAGCCCTTCACCCCCTTCTCCGACGAGAATATCGACGGCCACATGATCTTCGGCATGACCGGCCGCCAGTGCCAGACCACCATCGCCGCCGGCAAGCTCCTGATGAAGGATCGCGTGCTGGTGAACATCGACGAGGAAGCCGAAAACGCCCATATTCTCGAGGCCGCCAAGAAGCTGTGGGGCGACCTGAACCACCGGGTGTATTGATAAAAGGAGGAATACCCATGTCTGAAAAAATGTATCCCATTCCCTTTAAGTCCCTGATGAACTGGGTGGTCACCGAGTACGCCAATTCCGGCGAGATCTTCGGCGTCCGCAAGGCGTATCACGCCACGGGCAAGAGTCTGCCCATCTTCGGCGAGCGCATCGAAACACCCTTCGGCCCCGCCGCCGGCCCCAACAGCCAACTGGCGCAGAACATCATCGCCGCGTACATGGCGGGCGCCCGCTTCTTCGAGGTCAAGACCGTGCAGAAGATGGACGGCGAGGAGCTGGCCGCCTGTGTGCCCCGCCCTTGCATTCTGGCCAACGACGAGGGCTACAACCAGGAGTGGTCCACCGAGCTGACCGTGCCCCAGGCCATGGACGAATACATCAAGGCGTGGTGCGCCCTGAAGGTGCTCAGCAAGGTATACTGCTTCGGCGATCCCAACGGCTTCGTGTTCAACATGTCCGTGGGCTACGACCTGGAGGGCATCAAGGGCGAGAAGGTCAACACCTACATCGAGGGCATGAAGGATGCCACCAAGACCGCCATCTTCGGCGAGTGCAAGGCCGTTCTCAAGGAGCTGTTCCCGGAGGAGAGCGACTATATCGACGCCATCGACCCCCGCGTCAGCCGCAGCGTGACCGTATCCACCCTGCACGGCTGTCCCCCGGATGAGATCGAGCGCATTGCCAGCTATCTCATCACCGAAAAGCACCTGCACACCTTCGTGAAGTGCAACCCCACCATTCTGGGCTACGAGACGGCGCGCCGCATTCTGGACGGCATGGGCTACGACTACATCGTGTTCGACGATCACCACTTCCGCGAGGATCTGCAGTGGGCGGACGCGGTGCCCATGTTCGAGCGTCTGCAGGCGCTGGCCGACAGCAAGGGTCTGGAATTCGGTCTGAAGCTCAGCAACACCTTCCCCGTAGACACCACCCGCGGCGAGCTGCCCAACAACGAGATGTACATGTCCGGCCGCAGCCTGTTCCCCCTGACCATCGAGATGTGCCACCGTATCTCCCGCCAGTTCAAGGGCAAGATGCGCATCTCCTTCGCCGGCGGCGCGGAGTACTTCAACTGCGACAAGCTGTTCGCAGCCGGTATCTGGCCCATCACCGTGGCCACCACCATCCTCAAGCCCGGCGGCTACAACCGTCTCTATCAGATGGTGGAGAAGGTGGAGCCCATGGTCTACAAGCCCTTCGGCGGCACCGACACTCAGGCCATCTGCGAGATGTCCGCCGCCAGCCACACCGACGTGCATCACGTCAAGCCCATCAAGCCCCTGCCCAGCCGCAAGAGCGACAAGCAGGTGCCGTGGATCGACTGCTTCTCCGCACCCTGCAAGGGCGGCTGCCCCATCGCGCAGGATATCCCGGAGTATATGGAGCTGTGCAATAAGGGTCTGTACGCCCCGGCGCTGAAGCTCATCACCGAGAAGAACCCCCTGCCGTTCCTGACCGGCACCATCTGCGCCCACCGCTGTCAGACCAAGTGCAGCCGCAATTTCTACGATGAGTCCGTGCGCATCCGCGACACCAAGCTGCTGGCCGCCCAGAAGGGCTACAACGCGCTGATGGCCTCCATCAAGCGTCCGGAGCGCGTGACCGGCAAGAAGGTCGCCATCATCGGCGGCGGCCCCACCGGTATCGCTGCCGCCTATTTCTGCGGCCGCGCCGGTATCGATACGACCATCTTCGAGCGCGAGAGCTGCTTGGGCGGTGTGCCCCGGCATGTGATCCCCAGCTTCCGTATCGCCAACGAAGCCATTGAGAAGGATATCGCCCTGATGGAGAAGTACGGCGTGGAGGTCAAGTGCGGCGCACCCGCCCCCTCCGTGGACGAGCTGAAGAAGCTGGGCTACACCCACATTCTGCTGGCCGTGGGCGCATGGAAGCCCGGCAAGCTGGACATCGCCGGTGACGTGGCCGGCGCCATCCAGTGGATGAAGGGTGTGAAGGCCGGCAACATCGCCGTGGCGGGCAATATCGCCGTCATCGGCGGCGGCAACACCGCTATGGACGCGGCGCGCCTTGCCAAGCGCAGCGGCGCCGAGCATGTGACGCTGGTATACCGCCGCACCCGCAAGTATATGCCCGCCGACGAGCATGAGCTGGCGCTGGCGCTGCAGGACGGCGTGGAGTTCGCGGAGCTGGCCGCTCCCGTCAAACAGGCGGACGGCGTGCTGACCTGCGAGAAGATGGTGCTGGGCGAGGCCGACGCCTCCGGCCGCCGCAGTCCCGTGGGCAGCGGCGAGTTCTTCACCGTTCCCTGCGACCTGGTGATCTCCGCCGTGGGCGAGCAGGTGGACGACGCGCTGATGGCCGCCAACGGCATCGAGCTGGACAAGAAGGGTCGTCCCGCGTTCCAGACCAATGTCGAGGGCGTGTACGCCGCCGGTGACGCCAAGCGCGGCCCCGCCACCGTGGTGGAGGGCATCGCGGACGCCGCGGCCTTTGCCGAGGCCGTGATCGGCAAGGCGTACACCTACGATATCCCCGAGCAGGCCTATGTGACCAAGACGGAGGCCGAGGCCAAGAAGGGTACGCTGAAGATGAGCGAGTGCATCTGCTGCGAGGGCGAGCGCTGCCTGCAGTGCGCCACCGTGTGTGAAAACTGCGTGGACTCCTGCCCCAACCGCGCCAATGTCACCATCCGCATGGCCGACGGCAGCCACCAGATCGTCCATGTGGACAAGATGTGCAACGAGTGCGGCAACTGCACCCAGTTCTGCCCCTACTCCTCCGAGCCCTGCCACGACAAGTTCACGCTGTTCCAGACGGCGGAGGACATGGCGGACTCCAAGAACGCCGGTGTGCTGTTCCTGGACGGCGACAAGGTGCGCGTGCGCACCTTCGGTGAGCCGAAGGAGTACGACCTGAGCGGCAAGAACGATCTGCCCGCCGATCTGGAGAAGCTGATCGTCACCCTGCGCGACAAGTACGGCTATCTGTACAACTGAGTGATCCGATATAAAGCGGGACCCCCGGCCACAGGCCGGGGGTCCCGCTTTATATGCTTATATGAGCTTTACGCAGCGGATGCCGGGCGCCAGCTGCGCGGCGAAATCGTCGCCGTCGGTCATGGCGCCCACGATGCTGCCGTAGTGGGTGGGCACCGCGATCTGCGGGCGCAGGGCGGTGGCCAGCGCTGCCGCCTCCGCCGCCGTCATGGTGTAGGTGCCGCCCACCGGCAGGAAGGCCGCGTCGCAGGACACCGCCCGCGCCTCCGGTGTGTCGTCAGTGTCGCCGGACACATAGACCCGCAGGCCATCCAGCTCCGCCACATACCCCACCCAGCCGTTGCTTCGCGGGTGGAAGGGCTTGCCGATGTTGTAGGCGGGCACGGCAGTAAAGGGGATTCCCTTGACGGTGTAATGCTCCCCCGCCCGCACCGGCAGCAGCTGTGAAGCGGAGAAGCCTGCCGCCAGCGCCGCCGCCCGGCAGCTCTCCGGCAGCACCAGCACCGCGTCCGGCTTCATCACCCGGCGGATGTCCTCCGGGGAGAAGTGGTCGTAGTGGTCGTGGGTGATGAAGATCACGTCGCCGTCCCCGGTGGTCTTTTCCACCCGGAAGGGGTCGAACCACACCGTCACCGCGCCGCCCCAGCGGATGCTGCTGTGGCAGTTGATGGAAAATGGGCTGATGGGATCACGCATAGTCTGTCCTCCTTTGGACAAAAGCCGCCCGCAGGCGGCTTTTGCGCTTTATTCATGCTTTCGTCGGTTGTACCACGCCAGCACAGCCGCCAGCAGCAATATGGCCGCGGCCGGCAGCCATGTGCCCTGCGCCGATGCCGTCTCCGCGCCCGTCCACGCGGCATACAGCGTCATGTCCGCCGTCACTGGGGTCGTCTCCAGCCACGGCATGGTCAGATCTATGTCGCTGTACCATCCGGCGAACGTATAACCCGCCCGCGCGGGCATCTCCGGCAGCGTCAACGCGTTGCCCCGGTAGACCATCTGGGGCGGTATATCGCCGCCGCCGTTGGTCTGGAACGTCACCCGGCACAGCTCCGACACCACCACGGCGGCGTCCTCCGCCCCGGCGGGAAAGTGGGTCATCCCGTCCTGTGACGACACCAGGTAGTTGCTGCTGCGCAGAGCGCCGGTGCCGTCCTCCGCCAGCACCCGCAGGCGGAAGGAGCCGAGAACCGTCTCCCCCGCCCAATCAGCGGCGCTGCCGTAGGAGATGAAGCTCATGTACACCGCCTGCCGCCCGTCACGCAGGTGCAGGGTGGAGGTTTTCACGCCGCTGCGGGTCAGGACGCTGTCCGGCTCGAAGGCGAAGAACGCCGGGTCGAACACGATCTCATCCTGCGCGGCGTATACGGCGTCCGTGCCGGAATCGCAGCGCACCGCCAGCGTGACCGTTACCATGTCCCCGGCGGCGGCACGGCAGCTGTCCGCGCCGTTTGCCGTCAGCACGAAGGTGTATTCCGGTTCGTCGGCGCTGACGGCGGCGGGCAGGAGCAGCAGCGCCGCCAGCAGAAGCATCACACAGCGAAGCGTTTTCATGGGTATCGTCAGTTCAGGAAGTCCTTCAGCTTCTTGCTGCGGGAGGGGTGGCGCAGCTTGCGCAGCGCCTTGGCCTCGATCTGGCGGATGCGCTCACGGGTGACGTTGAACTCCTTGCCCACCTCCTCCAGGGTGCGGGTGCGGCCGTCCTCGATGCCGAAGCGCAGCTTCAGCACCTTCTCCTCCCTGGGCGTCAGGGTGCTCAGCACGTCCACCAGCTGCTCCTTCAGCAGGGTGAAGCTGGCGGCCTCGCTGGGCTCGGACGCGGCCTCGTCGGGGATGAAGTCACCCAGATGGCTGTCCT
>DNFA01000078.1:2374-5398 GCA_003487665.1 Oscillibacter sp. | reverse complement strand
CCAGATGGCTGTCCTCCTCCTCGCCGATGGGCGTCTCCAGCGACACAGGCTCCTGGGCGATCTTCAGGATCTCCCGCACCTTGTCCACGGGCATGTTCATCTCCTCGCTGATCTCCTCGGGGCTGGGGTCGTGACCCAGCTCCTGCAGCAGCTGGCGGGAGACGCGGATGACCTTGTTGATAGTCTCCACCATGTGGACGGGGATACGGATGGTGCGCGCCTGATCCGCGATGGCGCGGGTAATGGCCTGACGGATCCACCATGTGGCGTAGGTGGAGAACTTGTAGCCCTTGGTGTAGTCGAACTTCTCCACGGCCTTGATAAGACCCAGATTGCCCTCCTGGATCAGATCCAGGAACAGCATGCCGCGCCCCACATAGCGCTTGGCGATGGACACCACCAGACGCAGGTTGGCCTCCGCCAGACTCTGCTTGGCCTTCTCACCGGCCTTGACCTGCTTTTTCAGCTGTGCCAGCTCCTCCTCGGGGATCGTCTCGCCGTCGGCCTCCGCCTGCGCCAGACGCGCCTCGGCCTCGCGGCCGGCGGACATGACGGTAGCCAGCTCCACCTCCTGATCGGCGGTCAGCAGGGGCACCTTGCCGATCTCCTTCAGGTACATGCGCACGGGATCGTCGATGTTGAAGCTGTCCACCAGCGTGTTGGGATCCACCAGCTCCTCTTCCTCGATCTCCGCGATCTCCTCCATGGCCGGCTCGTCATCGTCGGGCAGATCGGTCAGGAAGTCCTCCGTGCCCACCTCGATGCCCAGCTGCTCCAGCGAGTCGTAGATGGAGTCCATCTGATCGCTCTCCAGATCCATCTCGTCCAGCACCTCGGACAGCTCGCCCGCGTCCAGCTTACCCTTCTTTTTGCCCTTGGCAAACAGCTCCTTCAGCTTTTCGTGGGTGGTCAGCAGCGCCGCTGCCGGCAGGGAGGCGATGGCCTTTTCGTCCAGCGTGCCCTTGCCGGGCTTACCGGACGCGGATTCCTTCAGCATGGAATCCGCCATTTTTTCCAGCTCCTCCGGGGTGTACTTTTTGTCCGTCATGTTCGCTTTCCTCCGTAACCTTTTTTGTCTTTATACGTCTTGCACGCGGCAGCCAACGGATCCAGATCGCCGGCGCGCTTGTTGTATTCCTCCTGTATGATGCGTATGTAATCCGCCAGCGCCTGAGGCGCGTTGGCGGCGGATTCCGGCTTTTGCAGGATCACCGTCAGGTGATCCATCTCCTCCGGCCCCAGCACGGCAGCCAGCGATGCCACACCGCCCCGTCCCCGGCGCTTCCACATCTCGTCGTAGATATGCCCCAGCGCCGGAGAGGAAAAGTCCTCCGGCAGCACAGGCATCTGCTCCGGGAACAGGCTGTCGTCCTGCAGCAGCAGACGGATGACGCCCTCCTCCGCCATAGCGCTGCGCATGTTGGCGTAGCGCATGCCCCGTTCGATGGGCTGGCGATCGCTGACGGGATTCATCTCCCGGCGCTCCTGCTGCTTCTTTTCCTTGGCATAGCTGCGCTTCCGAGCGCGCTCCACCTCCATGCGCATGGCCTCCGCCGGCAGGCCGGCGGCCTCCGCCGCGCGGGTGGTATAGACCTCCCGCTCCACCGGGTCGCCCAGTCTGGCCAGCGTCTCCGCGATCTCAGCGGCGTAGGCGATGCGATCCTTGTCTTCCTTCAGGTCGTATTTGTCCGCCACCTGCGACAGGGTGAACTCCATACCGTTGGCGCTGCCGCTGAGCAGCTTTTCAAAGGCGTCGCGCCCCTGATACTTGATGAAGTCGTCCGCGTCCTGCTTGACGTACTGTCCGTCCACCAACCGCTGGGGCAGCCGCAGCACCTTCACCTTGAACTCCGTGTTCTCCAGCAGCTCCAGCGCCCGGTCGGTGGCCATCTGACCGGCCTTGTCGTTGTCGTAGCACAGCACCAGCTCCTTGGTGAACCGGCTGAGGAGATGGATCTGCTCCTGTGTCAGCGCCGTGCCCATGCAGGCCACCGCGTTGTCAAAGCCCGCCTGATGCAGCGTCACCACGTCCAGATTGCCCTCGCACAGGATGATGTTGGGGCGCTTGGTCTTTTTGGCCAGATTCAGGCCGTAGAGCACCCGGCGCTTGCTGTAGGTGGGCGTGTCGGTGGTGTTCATGTATTTCGGCTCGGAGTTGTCGATGACCCGGCTGCCGAAGCCCACCACGTCACCCCGCACATCGATGACCGGCAGCATCAGCCGGTTGCGGAACTTGTCGTAGATCCGTCCTCCCCTGCCTGCCACCGCCAGTCCCGCGGCCATCAGCTCCTTTTTGGTGAAGCCCTTTTCGCTCATGGCGCGCAGCAGCGCGTCCCACTGATCCAGCGACGCGCCCATGCCGAACCGCACCGCCACGCTCCTGCGTATCTGCCGCTTGTCCAGATAGGCCTGCACCGCCGCGCCCTGGGGCTGCTGCAATTGGTCGTAGAACCACCGCGCCGCCGTGCGGTTCAGCTCCAGCACCCGTCTGCGCAGACGGTCGCCGTCGTTCTGCATTTCCCCCTCCTGCGGCAGGGACATACCGGCACGTCTGGCCAGAAACTCCACCGCCTCCGGAAAGGTGAGGTTCTCGATCTCCATGATGAAGTTGAACACGCCGCCGCCCTTTTTGCAGCCAAAGCAGTGGTACATCTGCTTGTCCGGCGCCACGGAAAAGGAGGGCGTTTTCTCGCTGTGGAAGGGGCACAGGCCGAAATAGTTGGCGCCCTTGCGCTTCAGCTCCACATAGCTCGACACCACGTCCACAATGTCATTGCGCGCCGCCAGCTCATCCAAAAACGCTTCGCTGAACCGCATGAGGCACCTCCCTTCCCCCGCCGCGCTCCGGCAGGCCGATTTTCGTACAATATACTATACCAAAAAACTTGCTGAAATCCTCTTTTTCCCCGAAAGTTTTCTTCCGCCCGCGGAAAAGCCCCCCGGCATGACCTTCCACAAAACCGTTGTACCCCGCCGGAAAATGTGGTATAATGACCTTACCATCGATCGACAAGGGCAGACACG
>DNFA01000078.1:0-2174 GCA_003487665.1 Oscillibacter sp. | reverse complement strand
GCCCATACTGCGTCAAGCCCCTTGACAATACGGCAACCCGCCAAGGCGAAAAGGGCAAAAAGCGCCGGAAAGACACGCTGTCAGGCGTGTTTGCCCTTGTCAATCGATGGTAAAGTACGCAAATGAGGAGGTCTTGTGATGAGATTGCTGTTCAAGGGCGGTACCGTTATCACCGGCAAGGGGCCCCGCCGGGCGGATATTCTGGTGGAGGGTGAGAAGATACTGGACGTCTGCCGCGACATTCCGGCCATCGGTGCGCAGGTGGTGGATGTGTCCGGGATGCTGCTGTTCCCCGGCTTTATCGACGCGCACACCCACTTTGATCTGGACGTGTGCAACACCACCACGGCGGATGATTTCGCCAGCGGCTCCCGCGCCGCGCTCCACGGCGGCACCACCACCATCATTGACTTTGCCTGCCCCAACAAGGGCGAGACGCTCCACGACGGTCTGCGTCTGTGGCACGAGAAGGCGGACGGCAAGTGCGCCTGTGACTACGGCTTCCACATGACCATCGACGACTGGAACGAGACGATCGAAAGTGAGATAGACGACATGTACGCCGAGGGCATCTCCTCCTTCAAGATGTACATGACCTACCCGGCCATGATGATCGGCGACGAGGCCATGTACAAGGCGCTGAAGAAGCTGAAGGAAAAGGGCGGCATCTGCGGCGTACACTGCGAGAATGCCGGTGTCATCGACGCGCTGATCGCGGAGAAGAAGGCCGCGGGCGAGAACGGCGTGTACTGCCATCCGGAGACGCGGCCTGACATCATGGAGGCCGAGGCCGTGGGACGCCTGCTGCGCATCGCCGAGCAGGTGGACATCCCCGTGGTCATCGTCCACACCACCAACATCGAGGCGCTGGACGAGATCGCCAACGCCCGCTGGCGCGGCCAGAAGGTGTTCGTGGAGACGTGCCCCCAGTATCTGGTGCTGGACGACAGCGTGTACTACAACGAGGACTGGCTTCAGGCGGCCAAGTACGTCTGCTCTCCCCCCATCCGCAAGAAGGCGGACTGCAACGCCCTGTGGCGCGCCATCCGCCGGGGCGAGGTGCAGACCGTGTCCACCGACCACTGCTCCTTCACCACGGCGCAGAAGCTGGCCGGGCGGGACAACTTCACCGCCATCCCCGGCGGCATCCCCGGCGTGGAGACGCGGGGCGAGCTGATCTACACCTTCGGCGTGGCCAAAAAGAAGATCGGTCTGGGTGCCATGTGCCGCGTGCTGGCGGAGAATCCCGCCAAGCTGTACGGCCTGTATCCCCGCAAGGGCGTGCTGGCACCCGGCTCCGACGCGGATATCGTGGTGTACGACCCGAAGGCCGACCATGTCATCCGTGCCGAGGATATGGCGGGCGCGGCGGACTACAACCCCTACGAGGGCTTTGTGACAAAGGGCTCCATCCGTCAGGTGTGGCTGCGGGGCAAGCCCGTGGTGTCCTCCGGCAAGGTGCTGCCCGGCTCTGTGGGCAAGTACCTGCCCCGGGGCAAGTGCCAGCTGTAAGGAGGACGCACCATGCTGGACAAGACGTTGGGCTATATCCTCTGCTGCCAGTCCCCGGCGCTGTTTCTGGCGGCGCTGGCGCTGCTGGTGGCATATCTGGCCGGACGCAAGCACCGGATAAAGGCGTTTTTCCGGCTGATGCTGTGCATTCTGTGCGCGGCGGGCGCCGTGGCGCTGTACTTCCTGGGTATCTATAAGGAATACTTCACCATCCGCGATTTCTTCGTGATACGCGCCGCCGGTTGGATCGGGCTGGCGATCGCGGCGTTCTTCGTGCTGCTGGCGCTGGTGCGGGCGTTCTTCGCCGCCGCCGATGCCCGCCGCGCCCAGAAGGAGGCCAACCGCGCCGAGAACGAGCGGCTGGCGCAGGAGGCGGAGGCGGCCAGGGCCGCCGAGGAGCCGGCTCCCGCCCCAGCGGATATCCCTGCCGCCGCTGCGCCCGTGCCGGAGCCTCCGGTGGAAGCCCCTGCGCCCGAAGCACAGGCCGAGCAGCCGGAGCCGGAGAAAATCAGTTTACAATAACACCTATTACGGTAAACAAAAGCCGCCCGCATGGGCGGCTCAGACTGTCAAAAAAGCCTGCCCGGTTACAAGTATCGGAGGGAGGGATAGTGTGAAAGGGAACCGTCAGGGTTCCCTTTCGCGTTCAATCACCCGCCGCA
>DNFA01000053.1:1488-3400 GCA_003487665.1 Oscillibacter sp. | reverse complement strand
GGTATTCCTCGGCGGGATAGTAATTCTTGAGCGGGCCGATCTCCACGAAGAATTTCTCGCTGCGGCCGCGCTCGATCTCCGCGATACGCTTCACCGTCTCTCTCGCGCTTTCGTTGGTGAAGTAAACGCCGGTCTGGTACTGGCTGCCGCGGTCGTTGCCCTGCCGGTTTTGCACCGTGGGGTCGATGACATAGAAGTAGGCCAGCAGCAGCGCGTCAAGGCTCACCTGCTCGGGGTCATACTCCACGCGCACCGTTTCCCGAAAGCCGGTCTCTCCCTTGCAGACGGTCTTGTAATCGGCGTCCGCCTCGCAGGTGCCGTTGGCATAGCCGCTCTCGGCGTCGATAACGCCGGGGATGGACTGCATCAGCTGTTCCATGCCCCAGAAGCAGCCGCCCGCCAGATAGATGACATTGTCTGTGGTATCCATATAGGTGATCTCCTCGTCGGACCGGTCAAAAGCCGCTCCGTCCATGTTTGCTTCCTGTCCGCTCTTTTCCTTCGGCACAGTCTGCTGCCCGACAGCGCAGCCGCTGAGCAGCAGAACCGAGGCGAAAAGCAGTGCCAATACGCTTCGATACATGGCGTTTCCTCCTTTCAGGGGAATCGGGACTCACTCCGCCCCTTGCCCGCCGGGGGCAATGCAATGGCGCGCAGCAGGCACTTTTTAAATCTCGGGTCAGCCCATATCGGCGGCGAGCGCCTGCTCGATGAGCTTTTGCAGCGTCTCCGCCTGCTTCTTTTCCGTGATGGCTCCTACGATGGGTTCACCCACGATATTGCCGCTGCGGTCGACCACATAGGTGGTGGGATAAGCAAAGATGTTGGTGGTAAACTTTCCCGCCTCACCGTCGGAGTCAAAATACACATTCTGATAGGTGGCGCCCTTCTTGGCCAGCACGTCCTTCGCCTCGGAAATCGCTGCCTCGTCGCCGTCCAGCGTGAAGGTGTTGACGCCGATGAGGGAGCCGCCCTTCTCCGCCAGTTCCTTGTTCAGCGCGTCCAGATCGCCAAGCTCGCCCACGCAGGGATTGCAGGTGGTGAACCAGAAATTCACCACGGTGACGGCGTTGCCGGAGAACAGCTCGTCGCTCTTCACCGTGTTGCCATCCAGGTCTTTCCCCTCAAAGGCGGGGAACTTCTGCATACTGCCGTCGTCGGGAGGGGTGCTCGTGTCGCTGCCCGCGGGCATACTCATATCGCCGTCCATGGATTTCTGCATGATCTCGGGATACTTCTCTTCCAACTCGGTCAGCTTGTTTTCAATATTGCTGATCTCCGTGGCCGACTCCTTCAGCCACTCATACTCCTTGTCGGTGAACTGCTCTTTCGCAGCCTCGACGGTATCCAGCAGGAAGTCGCCGTAGTTTTTCCCGTCCTCGATCATGGCCATGCCCTTGTCGGCCTCCATGAAGACCTTCTCCCAAAGCTCGGCATTTTCCGACAGGCGCGCGTTTTCCCGCTCCAGCAGCTCCTTGTGCAGGGTGAGCGCCTCCTCGGCGGTTTTCGGCTCGCCGGTCATGGCGGAGCCGTCTCCGCTCATATCCGCCTGCTTGTCGTTGTCCTTTGCGCCGCAGGCTGCAAGGGAGAGCAGCATCATCGCGCCCAGCAGCAGAGCCAGTATCTTCTTTGCATTCATATTCGTTTCTCCTTAAGCTTTGTTGTTGTTTTCTCGCAGCGTTGCTGCGTTTTCTTTCTCTTTTCCATCGCCGAAGCCGTAGCGGAAGCACACGGCGTTCGTCGGACAGGCACGGATACACATCCCGCAGCGGATGCACTCGGTATGGTTGGGCGTTTTCGTCACATCCACGTCCATCTTGCAGGCTCTGGCGCATTTCCCACAGGAGACGCACTTACTCTTGTCCACCTTCATCTGGAAGAGGGACACCCGGTTGAACAGCGCATAGAACGC
>DNFA01000053.1:1025-1269 GCA_003487665.1 Oscillibacter sp. | reverse complement strand
CGGTAGAACAGTACGCTCAGCACGATCACCGACAGCAGGATGCTGAACTTCCATGTAAACAGCTTGCCCAGCGCCGCCCGGATGCCGGAATTGGCAAGGGACAGCGGGATGGCTCCCTCCAGCACGCCCTGCGGACAGAGGTACTTGCAGAAGAAGGGATCGCCCATGCCCACGTCGTTCACAAGGAACGCCGGCAGGAGAACGACCATCACCAGCAGGACGGCGTACTTGAGGTATGTCAGGG
>DNFA01000053.1:0-675 GCA_003487665.1 Oscillibacter sp. | reverse complement strand
GAAACGCCCCGATGGGACAGGCCCCGGACGCTGCCGGACAGGAGTAGCAGTTCAGTCCCGGCACACAGACGGTCTTCCCCGCGCCCTGATACAGCCCTCCTTTGAGGAAGTTCGGCAGGTGCAGGTTGGTCAGCAGCGTCGCACCCGCCTGGATCCAGCCCCGGAAACGGGACATGGTCTGTGAAACGCCTGAAAACTTTTTACCCAATGCCCACACACTCCAGACATAGTTTGATTGCTTTGCTCAGCACCGTCGCCGCCTCGCCCCGCCAGACGCCGAAGCACAGCATGGCGGCTCCGGCCATCAGCAGCACGATCTGCGCCGCGGCCTTTTTCCCGCAGCTCATTTTTCATCACCCTTTCCGATTTTGTACCCCCATCATAGCGTGGGAGAGTTAAAGTCTCTGTTAAGAACGAAAACTTAACGTAAACCTTATCTATTTTTGCTATAATGAAAACAACACAAAAACGGAGAAATAAAAAGGAGGGCTCTCATGCACCTTTTAGTAATTGAAGATGAACGCGCCCTGTGCGAGACGATCGTCCGCAGCCTGCGGCGGCTGGCCTACAGCGTGGACTACTGCTATGATGGGGAAAAGGCGCTGGCGCTTCTGGGCGTGGAGCGCTACGATCTGGTACTTCTTGATCTGAACCTGCCGAAAAAGGACGGCATGA
>DNFA01000030.1:369-9725 GCA_003487665.1 Oscillibacter sp. | reverse complement strand
TTACCGCACCCGCTCTGTAGGGCGGGACCCATGTGTCCCGCCGCACGATATGCATGTTTTCCGGCGGGGCACGCAGGCCCCGCCCTACAGGATAGCAGCACCGCCGCGCTGACGGGACGTCGTACCCTACGCCCGTTTATCGGCGGCGTTCTCCGCAGGAGACAGGGTGCGCAGCACGGCGTCAATACGGTGCGCCACGCGGCGGAAGTCCTCCGCGGTGTAGCCACGGGTGGTCATGGCGGCGGTGCCGATGCGCACGCCGCTGGTCTGGAAGGGGGAGCGCCTGTCGCCGGGCACGCAGTTCTTGTTCAGGGTAATGCCCGCGCCGTCCAACGCTTCCTGCACCTGCTTGCCGGTCAGACCGGTGTCCGTGAGATCCAGCAGGAACATGTGGTTATCCGTGCCGCCGGTGACGACCTTGTAGCCCATGGCGGTGAACTCGTCGGCCATGGCGCGGCTGTTGGCCACCACCGCGTGGATGTACGTCCGGAACGCGGGCGTGAGCGCCTCCTCCGCCGCCACCGCTTTTCCGGCGATGACGTGCTGCAGGGGGCCGCCCTGGGTGCCGGGGAACACGGCGCTGTCGATTCTCTTCGCCAGCTCCGGGCGGCAGAAGATCAGGCCGCCCCGGGGGCCGCGCAGGGTCTTGTGAGTGGTGGTGGTGATCACATCCGCCAGACCGAAGGGGCTGGGATGCTCGCCCGCCGCCACCAGACCGGCCACGTGCGCCATGTCCACCATAAACAGCGCGCCCGTTTCCCGTGCGGCGTCCGCGAAGCGCCGGTAGTCGATGATGCGGCTGTAGGCCGATGCACCGGCCAGGATCAGCTTGGGGCGGAGCGTCCGCGCCATGCGCGCCATGGCGTCGTAGTCGATGAAGCCGTTCTCGTCCACATCGTAAAAGTGCATGTCGTACAGCTTGCCGGAGAAATTCACCGGGGAGCCGTGGGTCAGGTGCGCGCCGTTGGACAGGCTCATGGACAGGATGCTGTCGCCGGGCTGCAGCAGGGCGAAATACGCCGCAAGGTTGGCGGAGGAGCCGCTGTGGGGCTGGACGTTCACATGGTAGTCGGTGTGAAAGACCTCCTTCCACCTGGCGATGCAGTATTCCTCCAGCTGATCCACCACGGCGCAGCCGCCGTAGTACCGCCCCTGATTGCCCAGCGCGCGCCGGGCGGGATAGCCCTCGGAATACTTGTTGGTGAGGCAGCTGCCCACGGCGCGGAGCACATCGGCGCTGACGAAGTTTTCGCTGGCGATCAGCTCCACGGTGGTCTGCTGGCGCTGCTCCTCCTGCGCGATGTAGTCGAATACTCTGGATGACATGCAATGACCCTCTTTCCTGCATTTTGTGTAAATATAAATGACATTATACACCATATTGTGGTCATTGCAAGAGGAAAGCGAAAAAAGAACCGCCGGAGGCGGTTCTTTTTTCAATCGTCCAGCTTGCCGCGGGCGTGGAGCACATCGTCGGCGGTGAGGGTCATGAGATCGTCACGGGTGACGGAGTCCATTTTGGCAAGGCGGTTGTTCTGCGCCACCAGAATGTGCTCGAAGATGTTGCGGACGCCGCGTCCGTTGCCGAAGCTGCCGTCGGCGCTCTCCTCGGCGATATAGTCCCGCACCAGCGGCTCCGCATCGGGGGCGAGGACGTAGCCCTTGCCGCAGCGCATTTTGAAAATGCCCATCATCTCGTCCACGGTGTAGTCCTCGAACAGCAGGAAGCGGTTGAAGCGGCTCTCCAGACCGGGGTTGGAGTGGATGAACTTATCCATCAGGTCGGTGTAGCCCGCCACGATCACCACCAGATCGTCCCGGTGATCCTCCATGGCCTTGAGGATGGTGTCAATAGCCTCCTGACCGAAGTCGTTCTCGCTGCGGCCGTTGAGGGCGTAGGCCTCGTCGATGAACAGCACGCCGCCCATGGCCTTTTCGATGACCTTCTGGGTCTTGAGGGCGGTCTGCCCCACATAGCCGGCCACAAGGCCGCTGCGATCCACCTCCACCAGCTGTCCCTTGGACAGGATGCCCAGGCTGCGGTAGATGCGCGCCATCATGCGCGCCATCATGGTCTTGCCGGTGCCGGGGTTGCCGGTGAACACCATGTGCAGGGACATGTCGGTGGTGGGCAGGCCGTGCTGCTCCCGGAGCTTGTAGACCTGCACCATGTTGATCAGGTCGTGTACCTCGTCCTTGACCACCTTCAGGCCGATGTAGCTGTCCAACTCCGCCAGCAGATCCTCGATCTTCTCCGGAGGCGGCAGCTCCTCGTCCTTGTCGGGGACGCTGTCACCGGGCTTGGCGTCGGCGGTGGGCGGGGTGTTCTTCTCCGCGTCCTTACCGGCGGGCGCGGCGGGCGTTTTGCCCACGCTTTCAAAGGGCGTGCCCCAGAAGTCGCTGCCCATGCGGCGGACGTTGTTCTCCGTCATGGAGCGGATCACGTCCAGCTGCTGCAAAATGATCTGGTCTTTTTTATCCATAGTTCCACCTCTCAGCGAAATTGAATGTGCTGTGTTGCCCGCATCAGCAGGGCGGTGACAAAGCCGGTCAGGGTACCGGTCACAAGGGAGACGGCCAGCAGGAAGGGCAGGTAGCCCAGCACCATGGTGCTGCCCAGCGTGATGCAGGCGGCGGCCATCTGACCGATGTTGTGTGCCGCCGCGCCGCCCACGGATACGCCGTAGACGCTGAGACGGCGGCAGCGCCGCAGGGCGATCATCACCAGCATGGCGGTGACGCCGCCCAGCAGGGAGAACAGCATGGCCGACACGTTGCCGGCGAACAGACCGCCTAGCAGACAGCGGGTCAGCAGGATGGCCAGCGCCGCGCCTGCGCCCAGCTGGTACAGGGCGAACACGGTGACGATGTTGGCAAGCCCCAGCTTGACGCCGGGCAGGGGGACGATCAGGGACAGGGGGAACAGCCCCTCCAGCGTGCTCAGCCCCAGCGCCAGTGCCGCTAAGACGGCGCACAGGGCGATATTTCTTGTAGTCCACTTCATGCCGTCACCCCACGATCACGTCCGGCGCGTCCGGGGTGGCCGCGCCCACCAGCTGGACGGCCACCTGCGCCGGCAGGCAGACGATGGACTGCCCGGCGCGGGAGATGCGTCCGGTGTGGACGCAGTCCTGGGTGGGGCAGTCGCTGGACGTCACCGCCACGCCGCCGTCCGCGGCGGCGATGTGCAGGGTGTAGCCGTTATGCGCCACGTCGGCGGCGGTGAATTCGGACAGGGGCGTGCGCTGCACCTCCTGCCCGGAGGCGGTGATCACCACGGTCAGCGCGCCGGACTGGCTGCGGGGCAGATAGAACAGCAGTGCGGAGACGATGGCCAGCAGCGCCACGGTCAGCGCCACCAACGTGTCGAACCGGTTCCATTTCAGCTCAGGATGCAAGGGGTTGGTAGACATAGGCGCTGCCCTCTCTCTCGTTGAAGCAGTCCGCAAGGCCGGGGGTGTAGACCACGCGGCCGTCGGCCGTGACCAGCACCATGTCGAAGGACATGCCCTGCCCGCGCCAGAAGTCCACGGCGGCCTGCTCGCCCATAACGTACAGGGCGGTGGAGTAGGCGTCGGCACGGGTGCCCTGCCCGCCGAAGCCGCCCCGTGTGACGACGGAGACGCTGGTCAGGTCGCTCTGGGCGGGATAGCCGGTCTTGGGGTCGAGGATGTGCTGGTATACGGTGCCGTCCGGCGCGGTGAAGTAGCGCTGGTAGCCGCCAGAGGTGACCACAAAGGCATCCGACAGGCTCAGGGTGCAGACGTAGCCCTCGCTGTCGGCGGGATCCTGAATGGCCACCGACCAGGGCTTCTTCTGGGCGTTGGTGCCGTAGACGTACACGTTACCGCCCAGATTGGCGCAGCCGCCGGTGAGGGCGCTGCGGTGGAACAGGACGGCGGCGCAGTCGGAGGCGTAGCCCTTGGCGATGCCGCCCAGATCGACGGAGCAGCCCTCATCCAGAGAGATGCTGCAAAATTCGGACTGGTGGACGTGCTCATAGCCCACCAGAGGCAGCAGCGCGTCGATCTCCTCTTGAGAGGGGACGCGGGGACTGTCGGAGGTGATGCCCCACAGCGCCACCAGCGGGGCGATGGTGATATCGAACGCGCCGTCCGTTTCCTGACTGTGCTGCAGAGCCCAGGACAGCAGCTGCGCGCCGTCCTCGTCCCAGACGGCGGAGCCGTCGCGGTTCAGGCGGGAGACTTCGCTGGTGTCCACCGTGCGGGAGAGGGAGGATTCCAGCGAGTTGACGGTGCGGCTCAGGTCGGAGAGCACGTCGTCCGCGCCGTCGCCAATGGCCACGAAGGTCATGTAGGTGTCCATGGCGAACAGGGACAGCTCGGCGGGCTGGGCGGCACCGCAGCCGGTCAGGGACAGCGCCGTCAGGCAGGCCAGCAGGGTGGCGGCAAATCGCTTCACAGCTCCCGCCGCCCTTCCAGCGCACGCATCAGCGTGGCGTCGTCGGCAAATTCCAGATGGCCGCCCACGGGGATGCCGTAGGCCAGCCGCGTGACCTTCACGCCGAAGGGCTTCAGCAGCCGGGCGATGTACAGCGCCGTGGCCTCGCCCTCAGTGTCCGGGTTGGTGGCCATGATGACCTCGCCGATGCCGCCCTGCGCCACCCGATCCAGCAGGGACTTTATGTGCAGATCATCGGGCCCCACATGGTTCATGGGGGACAGCACGCCGTGGAGCACATGGTAGCGCCCCCGGTATTCCCGGCTGCGCTCGATGGCGATCACGTCGCGGGGATCGGCCACCACACAGATGGTGGCGTCGTCCCGCTTCTGGTCGGCGCATATAGGGCACAGGCCGCCGGCGGTGAGGTTCTGGCACACAGGGCACAGGGTGACGCTGCGCTTGGCATCGGTGATGGCGTCGGCAAAGGCCTGCGCCTCCTCCGCGGGGAGGGAGAGCACATGAAAGGCCAGCCGCTGGGCGGACTTGTAGCCTACGCCCGGCAGACGGGCGAACTGCTCCACCAATTTTTCCAGCGGGGCGGGAAAGTATTCCATAGGTGTTTATCCTCTCAGCTCTTTGATCTTGGCGGGAATGTCGGCGGCCTTGTACACGGCGCTGCCGGCCACCAGCACGTTGGCGCCGGAGGCGATGCAGACCTTGCAGGTGTCGCTGTCCACGCCGCCGTCCACCTCCAGCTCGCAGGCGGGGTTCATGGCGTCGATATAGCCGCGGATGGCCTGCACCTTGGGCATCATGTCGGCCATGAACTTCTGGCCGCCGAAGCCCGGCTCCACCGTCATCACAAGGATCAGCTCCACCTTGTCGATGAAGGGCAGCACGGCGCTGGCCGGGGTCCTGGGCTTGACCACCACGCCGGCTTTCTTGCCCTTGGCGTGTATTTTGTCGATGGCGGCGAGGATGTTCTCCTCGGTGTCCGCCTCCACATGGCAGGTGACGATGTCCGCGCCGGCGTCGCAGAACTGCTCCACATAGCGCACGGGGCGCTCGATCATCAGGTGGACATCCAGCGGCAGGTCGGTGGTGGGGCGGATGGACTTGACCACCGGGATGCCGATGGAGATATTGGGCACGAACAGACCGTCCATCACGTCCACATGGACGTAGTCGGCGGTGGCGATTTTTTCAATGTCCCGCGCCAGATAGGCGAAATCGGCGGACAGGATGGAGGGGGCGATCTTTATCATGGGTACATCTTCCTTTCGCGCCGCAGCGGGCGGCGGGTATATTCAAAGTATTATACCATAGATATACGCGGGATTGCAAGGCGCGGAAAATTTGTCTATTCTGTGAATTTTCCATAAAAGGGCTTTACCTTTGCCGATTTTTCCTGTAAAATATCATGTCAGAAAACCTGCGGCATGGCCGCAGGACGCAAAGGGACGGTGCTATGAACTTTCTGCAACGCATAGGCAACGCGCTGTCGCGTTTCATGTACGGGCGCAACGGTGTGGATAAGCTGGGGCTGACCATGCTGTGGGCGGCGATCCTGCTGAACCTCATCAATATGTTCCTGCGGGAGAGCCAGCCGGCGGTATACAGCGTCATCAGTCTTGCGTCGGGTATTCTGATGCTGTGGACGCTGTTCCGGATGTTTTCCCGGAATCTGGAGAAGCGGCGCGGGGAGAACGCACGGTTCATGGAGAAGGTCTGGTGGCCGGTGAGCCGGCGCATCGCAGGAAGCCGCCAGCAGCGGATGGACAAGGAGCACCGGTACTTCACCTGCCCCAGCTGCGGCGCGGTGTGCCGCGTACCCAGAGGGAAGGGACGCATCGTCATCACCTGCCCCCGCTGCGGCAACGAGATACACGGAAAGAGTTGAAATGTGACCAACGCCCCTGTTATTCCGAACCAGTGACACGGGCGGACAGAGTCGTCCGCCCCTACAAACTCGGAATGACAGCGCTTTGCGCGGCGGGGCGATGTGGGCATCGCCCCGCCGTTATTCGGTGCGGCAACGCGCTTAGCAGGCGTGAACGGCAAAAAACAGGGCAGGCGGCGCGCCGCTTGCCCTGTTTCCTTATGGTGCCGGTGACCGGACTCGAACCGGTACGCTGTCGCCAGCGGTGGATTTTGAGTCCACTACGTCTACCAATTCCATCACACCGGCAGATGCTACCCGCACATTATACCGTAAACGGTGCGGGATTGCAAGATAAATTTACCCGCCGAAGACGCTGACACCCAGCAGACTGAGGGCGCCCATGATGATGCCGGCCAGCAGCACGCCGCCCATGCAGGCCAGCACGCTTTTTTTGAAGTCCATGTCCAGCAGGCTGGCGGCCAGCGTGCCCGTCCACGCGCCGGTGCCCGGCAGCGGAATGCCCACGAACAGCAGCAGCGCCCAGTACAGACCCCGCCCGGCCTTGGCCTGCAGCTTCCGCCCGGCCTTTTCGCCCTTTTCCAGACAGAAGGTGAAGAAGCGCCCGATCAGCTTTTTATCCTTGCCCCACAGCAGCACCCGGCGGGCGAACAGGTAGATAATGGGCACGGGCAGCATATTGCCCGCGATGGCGATGATATACGTCAGCCACAGGGGAAGGTCGTACACCACGCCGTAGGGGATGGCGCCCCGCAGCTCGATGAGCGGCACCATGGACACCAGAAAAACGATCACACAATGCTTGAACATACATCTACTTCCTATCGTTACATACTACGGCGATTATACCCGGTTTGCCGCCATTTGACAAGAACCACAATCCGGCGGAAAGAATAATGTAAAAATTCTACCACTGTTTTTACGGTTACAGTCGACAAATCCCCCGCGAACCTGTTATACTACCTATTAGTAAGAATTATCATGGGAGGAAATGGGCTATGGGCATCGCAGACGTGGTCACACTGCTTGGCGGTATCGCGCTGTTCCTGTTCGGCATGTCCCTGATGGGCGAGGGGCTGAAGAAGGTGGCCGGCAGCCGGTTGGAGCTGGTGCTGTACAAGCTCAGCAGCACGCCGCTGAAGGGCGTTCTGCTGGGTACCGGCGTCACCGCCGTGATCCAGTCCTCCTCTGCCACCTCCGTGATGGTGGTGGGCTTCGTGAACTCCGGTATGATGAAGGTGCGGCAGGCCATCGGCGTCATTATGGGCGCTATCGTGGGTACCAGCGTTACCGGGTGGATCCTGTGCCTGTCCTCGCTGGAGGGCGGCAGCGGCGTGGTGCAGCTGCTGAGCACGGAGGTGCTCACCGGCGTGGTGGCCGTGATCGGCATTATCCTGCGGATGTTCAACAGCAAGGCGTCCAACCGGCATGTGGGTGAGATCCTGCTGGGCTTCGCCGTGCTGATGTACGGCATGTCCTCCATGTCCGGCGCGGTGTCGCCCCTGCGGGAGAGCGAAGCCTTTATCCGCATCCTGACCAGCTTTTCCAACCCCATTCTGGGCATTCTGGTGGGCGTGGTATTCACCAGCATCCTCCAGAGCGCGTCCGCCGCGGTGGGCATTTTGCAGGCGCTGGCCGTCACCGGCGCCATCACCTTCGAGATCGCGCTGCCCATCATCATGGGTATCGCCATCGGCGCGGCTGTGCCGGTGCTGCTGAGCGCGCTGGGCGCCAATCTGCACGGCAAGCGCACGGCGTTCATCTATCTGCTGATCGACGTGCTGGGTGTGCTGATCTGGTCGCTGCTGTTCTACGGCGTCAACGCCATCGTACACTTTACATTCATGAGTACCGTCATGTCCTCGGTGTCCATCGCTCTGATGAACACCCTGTTCCGCCTGGCTACGGTCATCGTGCTGCTGCCGTGCATCGGGCTGATGGAGCGGCTGATGGAGGCGCTGTTCCCGGATACCGGCGCGCATCCGGAGGAGCAGGACATGGATCGGCTGGAGGAGCGCTTTTTGCAGCACCCGGCGCTGTCCATCGAGCAGAGCCGCCTGGTGACAAACGCCATGGCGCAGCGGGCGGAGGGGAACCTGCTGATGGCTATGTCCCTGCGCAGCCGGTTTTCCGACAAGGATTTCAGGCAGGTGGCGGAGACGGAATCCATCATCGACCGCTACGAGGATAAGCTGGGCACCTACCTGATGAAGATCACCAGCAAGTCGCTGTCCGAGACGCAGAGCGAGGAGGTCAGCAAGTTCCTGCACACCATCTCCGATTTCGAGCGTATCTCCGACCACGCGCTGAACATCTCCGAGGCGGCCAAGGAGATACACGACAAAAACCTGCAGCTCTCGCCGGAGGCCTGCCACGAGCTGGATGTGATGGAGTCCGCCGTGCAGGAGATTCTGAACATCGCCGTCAGCGCCTTCGTGGACAACGATCCCCAGCGCGCCGCGCGGGTGGAGCCGCTGGAGGAGATCATCGACGGCCTGTGCGACGAAATGAAGTCCCACCATGTGGATCGGCTGCAATCCGGTGCCTGCACGCTGAATCAGGGCTTTGTGTTCAACGACCTGCTGACCAACTACGAGCGCGTGGCCGACCACTGCTCCAATGTGGCCGTGGCCATCATCGAGCTGGAATCCGATTCCTTCGATACCCACGAGTATCTGTCCAGCGTCCGCGCCATGAAGTCCCACTCCTTTGCCCAGTACTTCGAGGAGTACAAGCAGCAGTTTCATCTGTAAAGCCAAGTGACCGGCGCCTGCCGGTCACTTTTTGCGCCGCCGGGACGGGGGGCAAATGTGTTTTTTGCGGCGGGGATACGGGGCGGACAGAGTCGTCCGCCCCTGCGAGGAGACGGACAGAGTCGTCCGCCCCTGCGAGGAGACGGATTCCCACGCCGGTGACACGGTCACTGGCTCGGAATGACAGCGCGGCGCTGCCGCGCTGATGGGACGGCGTACCCCAAGGGCATTTGTTCCGCTGCGCTCCACTGCAGGACGCCGTCCCCTACACGCGGTCCAACATACCGTCCTGTAGGGCG
>DNFA01000030.1:0-122 GCA_003487665.1 Oscillibacter sp. | reverse complement strand
GGGTGCAGCAGTCATACGGGGAGGGCAGCGGACAGAAAAGAGAGACGGCTCACGCCGTCTCTCTTTTTTGTGCTCCTGTGAGCGGGAGTTACATGGCCTTGATGATGTCCACGATCTCCGCG
>DNFA01000067.1:4180-18048 GCA_003487665.1 Oscillibacter sp. | reverse complement strand
GGAGGGATTCGAACCCTCGTGCCGCTTTTGACGACAACACGATTTCCAGTCGTGCTCGTTATGACCTCTTCGATACCACTGCATATTCAATTTGCTGGCAAACAGTATGGACTATTATACCAAAAATGCGCATTTTGTCAAGATGGAATTTTTCGCGGGAGGCAGAAAATTTGGCGGGCGGGCAGAGGTTTACATAACCTTTGCCCGCCCGCACGATACCGTGTGCTATTGCAGCCTGGAGCAGACCTCGTCCACGGCCTCGTCCAAAGCGCAGGACAGGCGGTGCATGGCTTTGCCCGCCTGCGTTTTCCTGAACTTGGGCGAGGGGCGGAGGGCTGTGTCCAGCAGGACGCCGGTGGCCACACCGACGACCATGCCGCGCATAAATGTGCCTATTTTCATGATCTGTCACTCCTTTTCCGGCTTGGAGATAGTTTGCCCGCCGGATGGGGAAAAATGCGAAAATACCGGCGGTGTTTCTTGCCAAATGCCGCGCGAGCGCTTATAATATACAATCGAATAAATATGGCGCTTCGCTTGTCCGCCGGATGAGCGGCGCGCCTGACAGAAGGAGACGGCTATGCTTGACATGGAATTGCAGCGGCGCATCCGCGAGAGGAAAACGCCGCTGGCGCTGACGCTGGCGCCCGATCCGGCGCGGCTCAGCGAGAAGATATTGAAAAATTTCACCGACATGTTCGGCGACACGCCTATGGCGCAGGCGGAAGCCCTGCGCTACCACGGTACCACGCTGCTGGACGCGGCGGAGGGCAGGCTGCCCGCCGTGATCATACAGGGCGGCGCGTACCTGAGCCGGGGCATGATGGGCGCGGACGTGCTGGCCAATCTGATCTCCGCGGCGCACGCCAAGGGGCTGTACGTGATACTGGACATGGAGGCGGCGGCGCCCGGCTGCTGGGCGGCATACGGCGCGGACGCCGTCACCGTGTCGCCCTACGGCGGCAGCGCCTGCCTGGAAGCGGGCGGCATGCTGCCTATCGCGGCGGTGCGCACCGGCGGACAGGTGCAGACGCTGGTGGCGGGCGACCGGGCGCTGTGGCTGTCCGTGGCGGAGCAGATGGCGCGGCGGGGCGCGGCGCTGTCGGTGTCCACGGGGTACAGCCTTGACGTGCGGGATGTGCGGCGGGTCTGCCCCAATGCCTTCTTGCTGCTGCCGGACTGCGACGGTGAAAACGCGCTGCCGGCCTTTGACGACATGGGACACGGCGCGTTGCTGACGGACAGCCGCCTGCAATACGAGTCCGACCCCGCCGCCGCCATAGAGCGGGCGGTGAAGGAGCTGAAGCAGTGGGTGACGGTGGTATGACGAAGCTGTATCTGATCCGCCACGCAGAGGCGGAGGGCAACCTGTACCGCATCGCCCACGGGCACTGCAACGGGCTTATCACCAACTACCGGGGCTATCAGCAGATCGACGCGCTGCGGGAGCGGTTCCGGGATGTGGACATCGACGCGGTGTACAGCAGCGACCTGTACCGGACGCAGATCACCGCCAGGGCGATCTGGCTGCCCAAATCGCTGCCTTTGCAGCTGGAGCCGGCCTTCCGGGAGATCTGCATGGGACCGTGGGAGGATCACACCTGGCACGAGCTGAACGTGAAGTACCCGGAGGAGATGTACAACTTCAACCGCCGCGCCGACCTGTGGCGCGTGCCGGGTGCGGAGACGGCGCAGCAGGTGGTGGATCGGTTCATCCCGGCGCTGGAGCGGGTGGCGCGGAGGCACGAGGGCGGCGCCGTGGCGGTATTTTCCCACGGTATGGCGCTGCGGACGGTGCTGGGCGTCCTGCAGGGACAGACGCTGGCGCAGGTGGGGCAGACGTCCCACGGGGACAACACGGCGGTGTCGCTGCTGGAATGGGACGGCGCGTCGTTCCGGGTGGTATACCGGGACGACAACAGCCATCTGGTGGAGCGCGGGCTGTCCACCTTCGCCAAGCAGAGCTGGTGGAAGGACAAGAATATGGTGGAATCCGGCGAGGGCTACGCGCCGCTGCCGGAGGACAGACGGGCGGAATGGCACATTCCGGCGGGCAGCGAGGCCACCGGCGTGTGGTACGGCGATGCGCTGATCGGCGCGTTCGCTCTGGCAGACGAGGGCGACGCCCTGCGGCTGACGCAGTACGCCCTTGCCCCGGAGTGGCGCGGCAAGGGGCTGGGCATCCCGCCCATGGGACAGGTCATCGACGCCTGCCTGAAAAAAGACCGTCCCGCCCTGCGGATCAGCTGCCCGGATAAGGCGCTGCGCCCCTTCTTTGCGCGGCTGGGCTTCCTCCCCACCGCCGGAGATGATATGGAAAAGGATGTAAGACGCATACTGCCGCCGGTGCCGGCGGCGTACCGGCCATAGGCGGAGGGATATTTTCCGCCGATACTTCGCTGCGCCGGACAGGACTGAGGAATAGAGGATGGAAAGCGTGAGATATGGAAAAAGGAATTGAATTTCTCCCCGTCAGCCGGGAGGACATGATCGACCGGGGCTGGTACTACTACGATTTTCTGGTGGTGACGGCGGACGGCTATATCGACCACCCCAGCTTCGGCACCACGCTGATCGCGCGGCTGCTGGAGAGCAGGGGCTACCGGGTGGCCATTTTGCCCCAACCGGACTGGCACTCGGCGGAGGCCTTCCGCGCCATGGGCAAGCCCCGGTACGGCGTGCTCATCGGCGGCGGGAATCTGGACTCCATGGTGGCGCACTACACGGTGGCCAAGCGCCGCCGCACCCGTGACCTGTACAGCGAGGGCGGGCAGATGGGCAAGCGCCCCGACCGCCCCACCATCGTGTACGCCAACCGTGCGCGGGAGGCCTTCCCGGACACGCCCATCGTCATCGGTGGGCTGGAAGCGTCCCTGCGCCGCTTCGCCCACTACGACTACTGGGACGACAGGGTGCGCCGCAGCATCCTGTTTGACGCGCCCGCCGACCTGCTGGTGTACGGCATGGGCGAGAGCGCCACGATGGAGATCGCCCGGCGTCTGGCGCGGAAAACGCCGCCGGCGGATATCACCGACGTGCCCGGCACGGCCTATATCACCGACGCGGTGGGCGAGCTGAAATTCCACCGGGCGGACTGCCCCTCCTACGAGGCGGTGTGCGCCGACAAGACGGCCTACGCCCGCGCTACGAAGGTGGAATACGACGAGCACGACCCCATCCGGGGCTGCGCCGTGGTGCAGCCCTGCGAGGGGCGGTATCTGGTGGTGAATCCCCCGGCGCGTCCTCTGCGGCGGGAGGAGCTGGACGCGCTGTACGCCCTGCCCTATACCCGCGCCGTTCACCCCGTGTATAAGGAGGGCATCCCCGCCATCGAAGAGGTACAGTTCTCCATCACCCATAACCGGGGCTGCTTCGGCGGGTGCAACTTCTGTGCGCTGGCCTTCCACCAGGGGCGGATGGTCACCAGCCGCTCCATCGAATCGGTGCTGGAGGAGGCGGAGCTGCTGACCCACGAGCCGGGGTTCAAGGGCTACATCCACGATGTGGGCGGCCCCAGCGCCAACTTTCGCCACACCAGCTGCCAGAAGCAGAAGCGCTGCGGCATGTGCAAGAACCGCAGCTGTCTTGCGCCGGAGCCGTGTCCCAATCTGGACGCGGATCACTCGGAATACACGGAGCTGCTGCGGCGCATGCGGGAGATACCGGGCATCAAGAAGGTGTTCGTCCGCAGCGGCATCCGGTACGACTACATGCTGCAGGACAAGGACAGGTCGTTCTTCAAGGAGCTGGTGCAGTACCACATCTCCGGCCAGCTGAAGGTGGCGCCGGAGCACTGTGTCAGCTCGGTGCTGGACTATATGGGCAAGCCCCATTTCGACGTGTTCCTGAAGTTCTGGCGGCAGTATCAGAAGCTCAACGAGGAGCGGGGCACGGAGCAGTATCTGGTGCCGTACCTTATGTCCAGCCACCCCGGCTGCACCCTCAGCGACGCGGTGGAGCTGGCGGAGCTTCTGCACAAAAACGGCAGAACGCCGGAGCAGGTGCAGGACTTTTATCCCACGCCCGGCACGCTGTCCACCTGCATGTACTACACGGGTATCGACCCGCGGGACATGTCGGAGGTCTATGTGGCCCGCGACCCCAAGGACAAGGCCATGCAGCGGGCGCTTTTGCAGTGGTCGCGGCCGGAGAAGCGGGCGCTGGTGGTGGAGGCGCTGGAGGAGACGGGCCGCACCGATCTCATCGGCTATGAGAAGAAGTGCCTGATCCGTCCCCGCAAGGGCGAGCCCTACGGCCAGCCTTCGGCAAAGCCTGAAAAACCGGAGAAGCCGGAGCGCCAGCCCCGCCGGAAAAAGGAGACATCCGGCAACCGGGGACGCCGGGGCACACCCACGGCGAAGCAGCCGGTGCAGAAGGGCAAGATGTCGCCCCGGAAAAAGGCCGCCTTCGCCAAAAAGCGAAACGGAAAATGAGCAAAGAGGCAGCGTCCTGCATAGCGGGGCGCTGCCTCTTTTGTCAGAATACGCAAACTGATAAAACTTTTGTCGGATCTTATGGAATGTTGTGACGCTTACGACGAAAAAATACTTGTGCTGTAGTGGAATTTCTAATATAATAAAAAGGAAGTGTCAAGATGCCGATATCGGGTGTTAAGATTTTGCCAAAATCAGGACATTCGATGGAAGCGCCGTGCCGCTTCTGCCGTACATGAAACGACACGGCACAAAAATTTTACCGGATGTAAAAGGTGAAAGACGAATGGAAAAAAAGAGGAAAATCAGGTTCATCGTGGTGTGGCTGCTGATCACCGCGGCGTTCCTGGCCGGTTCTCTGCTTGTCCCCGGACACGGCAAGTCGGAGTCGGTGCAGGAGGCCATGCGTGACGCGGTGCTCCACGGGACGAACCGCATCAGCCTGTTCGGGCTGAAGGACGTGAACCCGGCGTACATATCGTCGCTGGTGGTGGTGGGAGCGATCCTGCTGGCAGCGCTGCTGCTGCGGATCTTTGTCATCCCCCGGTTCAAGATGGTGCCCGGCAAGCTCCAGATGGTGCTGGAGACGGCGGTAGGACTGTTCAACGGCATGGCAAAGGACAACAGCCCCCACCGCAACAAATTCCTGGGTGCCTACATTTTCGGCGCAGGCGTGTACATTTTCATCGGCACCCTGTTTGAGCTGTTCGGCTTCCAGGCCATCACCACCAATGGGCACACCATCGCGCTGCCCGCCCCACTGTCGGACGTGAACGCGGCTATCTCGCTGGGCTGCCTGTCCTATGGCGTCATTCTGGTAGGCGGCATCATCGCCAACGGTGCAAAGGGCGCGGGCAAGGCGCTGAAGGATTTCTCCCTGCCCATCTCCATGAGCTTCCGTATGTTTGGCGCGCTGCTCAGCGGCCTGCTGGTAACGGAGCTGGTGTACTACTACGTGTCCCTGAGCTTCGTTGTGCCGGTGGTGGTGGGCGTGCTGTTCACGCTGCTCCACGCGCTGATCCAGGCCTACGTGCTGACCACCCTGACCTCCATGTTCTACGGGGAGACTACGGAAAAGCACGCACCCAAGCCCAAGAAAAGCAAAAAAATCAAAGCTGAAACTGTAAATAACTGACGGAGGAAAGAGAAATCATGAAAAAGATGTTCAACAAGAAGGCCTTTGCCCTGCTGCTGTGCCTGGTGCTGGCACTGACCGCCCTGCTCACCGTGACCGCGTTCGCCGATACCGCGCCTGCCGACGGCACCGCCGCCCAGACCGAGGAAACGGCCGACAGCGGTGTAAGCGCCAAGGCCATCGCCTCCGGTATCGCCATCGGTGTGGCCGCTGCCGGCGGCGCCATCGGCATGGGTATGGCCATCGCCAAGTCCGCTGAGGGCATCGCCCGCCAGCCGGAGGCCGAGGGCAAGATCCGCACCACCATGATGCTGGGCCTGGTGTTCCTGGAAACCGCTATCATCTACGCCCTGCTGGTGGTCATCCTGATCATCTTCGTGCTGTAAGAAACGGGGAGTACCGCTATGAATAACATCCCTCTGAATATTGATTGGCAGCAGATACTGCTGCACTTCTTCAACTTCTCTATTCTGGTGGGCGGGCTGTATCTGCTGCTGTTCAAGCCGGTGAAGAGCTTCATGGCCAAGCGCGAGAAGCACTATGCCGACATGGAGAGCGCCGCCCAGGAGCGGGAGAAGTCCACCGCCGATCTGGAGGCCGCCATGCGCCAGCGCGAGGCGGAGTTCGACGCCGCGCTGGAGGAAAAGCGCGCCGCCGCCGCCAAGGAAGCGGAGAGCTTCGCCCAGCAGCAGCGTGACGCCGCGCGGGTGCAGGCGGACAAGATCCTGTCCGATGCCAAGGCCGCCGCGGAGAGCGAGCGCCAGAAGATCGTGGCGGAGGCCAACCGCGAGGCGGTGGCCATTGCCGAGGACGCCATGGAGAAGATCCTGGCAGCCCAGACTGCCAAGGCTTACGACTCCTTTGTGAACGCAGCGGAGGAGGAACACCATGAACACGACTGATGCACGCCTGACGGCAAGACTGTTCAGCGCCGCGGCGCCGGACAGCGCACAGAAGGCCAAGCTGGAGGACGTGCTGTCGAAGAAATACGGCAAGGCCGTTGATCTGGTCTGGCAGGAGGATCGCACCGTTGTGGGCGGCTTCCGCATCGAGCTGGGCACCGAGATCATCGACTGGACGGCGGAGGGTCGTCTGAGCCAGCTGAAGGAAAAGCTGGTGGAGCTGAAGCCCGGCGCCAGTTCCGTGATCCCGCTGATCCGGGACGCCGTGCGCAGCTGGGTGCCGGAGGTATGCGCCCGCGAGGTGGGCAGTGTGCTCACCGTGGCGGACGGCATCGCCTATGTGAGCGGGCTGGAAAACGCCACCTACGGCGAGATCCTGCTGTTCGAGGGCGGCATCCGCGGCATGGTGCAGGAGCTGCGCCCCGGCCGCATCGGATGCATCCTGTTTGGCCGCGTGGAGGAGGTCAGCGAGGGCACGGCGGTGTACCGCACCGGTAAGACCGCCGGTATCGGCGTATCCGACGCTATGATCGGCCGCGTGGTGGACGCGCTGGGCGCACCCATCGACGACGCGGGCGACATCCGGGCGGACGAGTACCGCATGATCGAAAGCCCCGCCCCCGGCATCATCGACCGCCAGCCGGTCAACACCCCCATGCAGACCGGTATTCTGTCCATCGATTCCATGTTTCCCATCGGACGCGGTCAGCGTGAGCTGATCATCGGCGACCGCCAGACCGGTAAGACCGCTATCGCCATCGACACCATCCTGAACCAGAAGGGCAAGGACATGATCTGCATCTACGTGGCTATCGGCCAGAAGGCCAGCTCCGTGGCGCAGATCGCCGAGCTGC
Organism: Oscillibacter sp.; assembly: GCA_003487665.1. Taxonomy (GTDB): domain Bacteria; phylum Bacillota; class Clostridia; order Oscillospirales; family Oscillospiraceae; genus Vescimonas. Next base: position 10,724 of record DNFA01000067.1, on the reverse strand, counting down.
TGCGCCGCCACGATGCCATGAGCTACTCTATCATCGTTTGCGCCGGCGCCGGCGAGTCCGCCTCCATGCAGTACATCGCGCCCTATGCCGGCGCCGCCATCGGCGAGTACTTCATGAACAAGGGAAAGGATGTGCTGATCGTCTACGACGACCTGTCCAAGCATGCCATCGCCTACCGCGCCCTGAGCCTGCTGCTGGGACGTTCTCCCGGCCGCGAGGCCTACCCCGGCGACGTGTTCTATCTGCACTCCCGCTTGCTGGAGCGCGCCGCGCGCCTCAGCGACGAGCGCGGCGGCGGCAGCATGACCGCCCTGCCTATCGTGGAGACACAGGCGGGCGACGTGTCGGCCTACATCCCCACCAACATCATCTCCATCACCGACGGCCAGATCTTCCTGGAGAGCAGCCTGTTCTTCTCCGGACACCGCCCGGCGGTGAACGTGGGTCTGTCCGTGTCCCGTGTGGGCGGCGCAGCGCAGACCAAGGCTATGAAGAAGGCCGTGGGCACCCTGCGCCTCGATCTGGCGCAGTACCGCGAGATGGAGGTGTTCACCCAGTTCTCCAGCGATCTGGACGAGGAGACGAAGAGCCAGCTGGCCTACGGCCAGAGCCTGATGTACATTCTGCGTCAGGGGCGCAGCGCACCGCTGAGCCAGGCGCAGCAGATCGTCACGCTGGTGACGGCTATGGCGCACATCTATCAGCAGGTGCCGGTGGCGCAGGTGTGCCAGCTGCGGGACTTCCTGCTGGGCGAGTTCGCCGTCAGCCGCCAGACGCTGATGCTTCAGCTGGAGCAGGGCGCGGCGCTGACCGACGAGCTGCGCGGGCAGATCAACGACTTTGCAAAGACGGCGCTGGAGAAATTCAAGCGCACAGGCGGGCGGTGAGCGCATGGCGAGCACCAGTGAGATCCGCCGGCGCATCGGAAGCGTGCGGCAGACCCAGAAGATCACCCACGCCATGTATCTGATCTCGCAGGCCAAGCTGCGCAAGGCCAAGCAGGAGCTGGACAACACCCGCCCCTACTTTCAGGCGCTGCAAACAGAGATCGGCCGCGTATTCAACGCCGACAGCACCATCGAGAGCCGCTATCTGATCCCGGCAGACCCCAACGCAAAGCCCCTGCCCGGCGTGCCGGCGTGTCTGCTGATCACGGCGGACAAGGGACTGGCCGGCGCCTATAACCAGAATGTCATCCGCCAGGGGCAGCAGCTCATGGCGGAGCATCCGGGCACGGCGCTGTATGTGGTGGGCGAATACGGCCGCCGCTGGTTCGCCCAGCGGGGCGTGCCCGTGGAAAAGAGCTTTCTCTACACGGCGCAGAACCCCACGCTGGACAGGGCACGGCATATTGCCGAGCTGCTGCTGGATCGCTTTGACGCGGGCGAGATCAACTCCGTCTGGATCATCTATACCGACATGAAGAACGGTCTGGAGGCCACGGTGCATCAGGCGCAGGTCATGCCCCTGCACCGGGAGCGCTTCCACGCGGCAACGGCGGCGACCGCCGGCGACGCGGTGTATGAGTTCGTGCCCAGTGCCAAGGCGGTGCTGGACAACGCCGCCCGCAGCTGCCTGACCGGATACATTTACAGCGCGCTGGTGGACAGCTTCTGCAGCGAGCAGAGCGCCCGCATGACCGCCATGAACGCGGCGGATCAGAACGCGGAGGAGCTGCTGAAGGATCTGTCCGTCCAGTTCAACCGGGCGCGCCAGGCCGCCATCACCCAGGAGATCACCGAGGTCTCCGCCGGTGAGCGCGCCCAGCGCAGCAAGAAAGAAAAGGAGGGCTGACCTCAATGAAACAAGGCATTATCACGGGTATTTCCGGCCCCGTGATCGACGTACAATTTCCTGAAGGGAGCCTGCCCGCCATCAACGAGGCACTGACCGTGGAAGCCAACGGCCAGCGCTACACCATGGAGGTGGAGCAGCATCTGGAGAACAAGACCGTCCGCTGCGTCATGATGGCCGGCAGCGACGGTCTGGGACGCGGCCTGACCGTCACCGCCACCGGCCACGGCATCGTGGTGCCCGTGGGCGAAAAGACACTGGGGCGCATGTTCAACGTGCTGGGCGATCCCATCGACGGCGAGCCGCCGGTGGACGAGAGCGTGCCCCGGTGGGAGATCCACCGCGCCGCCCCCACCTTCGCCGAGCAGATGCCCGCCGCCGACATTCTGGAGACGGGTATCAAGGTCATCGACCTGATCGAGCCGTACCCCAAGGGCGGCAAGATCGGTCTGTTCGGCGGCGCCGGCGTGGGCAAGACCGTGCTCATTCAGGAGCTGATCCACAACGTGGCCATGGAGCACGGCGGCTATTCCATCTTCACCGGCGTGGGCGAGCGCAGCCGCGAGGGTAACGACCTCTGGGGCGAGATGCGCGAGTCCGGCGTGTCCGACAAGACCGCCCTGGTGTTCGGCCAGATGAACGAGTCCCCCGGCGTCCGTATGCGCGTGGCGCTCAGCGGCCTGACCATGGCGGAGTATTTCCGCGACGAGGAGCACAAGGACGTGCTGCTGTTCATCGACAACATCTTCCGTTTCGTGCAGGCGGGCAGCGAGGTGTCCACCCTGCTGGGACGTATGCCCTCCGCCGTGGGTTATCAGCCCACGCTGGCCGGTGAGATGGGTGCTCTGCAGGAGCGCATCACCTCCACCAAGAACGGCTCTGTCACCTCCGTGCAGGCGGTGTATGTGCCCGCCGACGACCTGACCGACCCCGCCCCGGCTACCACGTTCTCCCATCTGGACGCCACCACGGTGCTCAGCCGTAAGATCGCGGAGCAGGGCATCTATCCCGCCGTGGATCCGCTGGAGTCCACCTCCCGCATTCTGGAGCCGGACATCGTGGGCGAGGAGCACTACAACATCGCCCGCGCCGTGCAGTCCACCCTGCAGAAGTACCGGGAGCTGCAGGACATCATTGCCATCCTGGGTATGGAGGAGCTCAGCGACGAGGACAAAAAGACCGTCGCCCGCGCCCGCCGCATCCAGCGCTTCCTGTCCCAGCCCTTCTATGTGGCGGAGAAGTTCAGCGGCGCTCCCGGCGTGTTCGTGCCCCTGCACGAGACGCTGCGCGGCTTCAAGGAGATCCTCTCCGGCGCCATGGACGACTATCCCGAGGCGGCCTTCTTCAACGCCGGTACCATTGACGACGTGAAGCGCAAGGCCGAGCAGCTGAAGAAAGGCGGCATGTGATGGCCGCCGCGTTTCAGCTGGATGTGCTGGCCGCCAGCGTACCCTTCTTCCGGGGCAAGTGCGTGTCGGTGGTGATCCCCACCACCGATGGCGAATACGGCGTGCTGGCCGGTCACTGCAACGCAGTGGGCGCTGTCACCGCCGGCGAGCTGCAATTTGAGACGGAGGAGGGCGAGCGCCGCCGGGCGGCCGTGGCACAGGGACTGTTCAAGATCGACGGCGACCGGGTGCTCCTGCTGCTGGACGCCGCCGAGCGTCCGGAGGACATCGATGTGAACCGCGCTCTCCGCGCCCGCGAGGAAGCGGAGGAGGCGCTGCGTCAGAAGCGCAGCATGGCGGAGTATCAGCTGGCGCAGGGCAACCTCGCCCGTGCGCTGAACCGCCTCCGCGTCAGCGGGAAAATGTGAGCAACAAAAAAATCAGCTCAACGGCTTAGCCGTTGGGCTGATTTTTTCGTTATGAGTGATCGCTTATCCCGTGCTTGGGGCGCGCAGGGCGGGTATCGCGGTTTACAGTACCTTGCTGAGGAAGTCCTGAAGCCGGGGATCCTGCGGATGGTCGAAAATATCGGTGGGAGAGCCCTCCTCCAGGATCTTGCCGTCGGCCATGAATACCACCCGGTCGGCCACCTCGCGGGCGAAGCCCATTTCGTGGGTGACGACCGCCATGGTCATGCCCTCCTTGGCCAGATCCCGCATGAGATCCAGCACCTCGCCCACCATTTCGGGGTCAAGGGCGGAGGTGGGCTCGTCGAAGAGCATGACCTCCGGATCCATGGCCAGCGCCCGGACGATGGCGATACGCTGCTTCTGACCACCGGAGAGCATGTTGGGATACTCGTCGGCCTTATCGGACAGACCGATACGCTCCAGCAGGGCGCGCGCCTGGGCTTCCGCCTCGGCGGGGGTCTTTTTCTTCAGCGTTACCGGCGCCAGCGTGATGTTCTGGAGCACGGTCTTGTGGGGAAACAGGTTGAAATGCTGGAACACCATGCCCATCTTCTGGCGGTGGAGGTCGATATTCACCGACTTGCTGGCCAGATCCACGCCGTCGAAGAAGATGGCGCCGGAGGTAGGCTCCTCCAGCATGTTCAGGCTGCGCAGCAGCGTGGACTTGCCGGAACCGGAGGGGCCGATGATGGCCACCACCTCGCCCTTGTGGATGTCCAGGTCACAGCCATCCAGCGCGTGAACGGTGCCGTGGTTGTACTCCTTGACCAGACTCTTCACGGAGATAAGAACTTTACTGCTTGTCGCCACGGCGCATTCTCCTTTCTATGGCCTCGATCGCTTTGGAGGCGGGGTAGTTGATGCAGAAGTAGACCAGCGCGGCCAGCACATAGGGCGCCAGCGTGATGTAGCTGTTGCCGGAGACGGTCTGGGCGGTGTACATGATCTCCGCCATGCCCAGCACGGAGCAGATGGAGGATTCCTTCACCATGGTGACCACCTCGTTGGCCAGGGCGGGGAGGACGTTCTTGATGGCCTGGGGCAGCACCACCAGACGCATGGACTGCCAGCTGCTGAGACCCAGAGAGCGGGCGGCCTCGGTCTGCCCCTTATCCACGGCCAGAATGCCGGCGCGGAATATCTCGGCCACATACGCCGAGCTGTTCAGTGCCAGCGCCACCACGCCGGGGATAAAGCGGTTGACGGCGATAAAGCCGAACAGGAGTGTACGGGGCAGGGTGATGTAGTGGAACAGTCCGAAGTAGATGATGGACAGCTGCACCAGCATGGGGGTGGAACGGAACACGGCGATATACGCGCCGGCGAACCACTTGATGGGCTTGACCTTGCTCAGTCGCATCATAGCCAGCAGCAGAGCGGGGATCACAGCCAGCAGCACGGATACCACCGCCAGCAGCAGGGTGTATTCAAAGCCGCGGACGAAGGCAGAGCCGTACTTGGGCAGGAACGAGAAGTTAAAGAAGTTGGTGTTGTCCATGTTGACAAACAGATCATTCCACGACATAGACGAGACATCCTTTCAAAAGTTCTGATACAGAGCGCAAGCGTGCAAAGCCGGGGCTTTGCACGTTTGCGGTAGTTGGCGGGGTTATCAGCCCACGTAGCTCAGACCCACGTTGCCGTCCAGCACCAGCAGGTCGATGGTGCCGTTCTTCAGCTCAGTGACCAGAGTGGGGACCAGAGACTCCAGAACCATGCCGTTGGCAGCATCGGGGAACATGTCGGCGGCAGCCATGGCCTTGGTGGTGTTCTTCTGGGCGCCGATGATGACGGAGGCCTGGTTGATGTCGTCAACGGTCTTGTACTTGTCGGCGTTGGCAGCCTTCACCAGAATGACGGGGGGCAGATCGGTGTAGTAGGGATCGGAGAAGTCACAGGCCAGAGCACGCTCTTCGGTGTACTCGCAGGCGGCCAGCACCATGTCGAAGTCGCCGTTGCTCAGGGAGGTCACCAGGTTATCGAAGTTCATGGACTCGATCTGCAGCTCCATACCCATGGACTCGGCGATGTACTTGCCCACTTCCACGTCGATGCCGGCGTACTCGGTCATAGCGGCATCAGCGAAGAACTCGTAGGGGGGATAGTCGGGGCTGGTGCCCATGACCAGAACGGGCTTGTCGCTGGCAGCGGCATCCTTATCGGCGGCAGCCAGATCGGAGGACACGGAATCGGGGGTGTACGTCTCCTGAGAGGCGACCTTATTCTCGATCTCCTTGATGAGCGCACCGTCGTTGGCGGTCAGCTCAGCGATGGCCTTATTGATGCCGGGCAGCAGACCCTTGGGGTCGCCCTTCTGCACCAGAACGCGATAGGGCTCTGTCTCGCCCCAATCCACCACGTTCTCCAGAACCACCAGAGAATCATCGGTGTCGGCGGCGGCGTCATCCTTCTTGGTGTCGTCAGCCTTCTGGCCGCAGGCCACCAGGCTCAGCGCCATGACCAGCGTCAGCAGCATTGCCATAAACTTTTTCATGTTACTTACTTCCTTTCAAATCATGTATGGTTCTATACCGTGAATCGGAATATAGACGTGTATTTCGGAGGAGTTCCTCCTGACAGTGGCTACTATACACCGCGCATGCATAAATGTCAACATGTTTTTGCATAAAAAATCGATGCAAAGGCGAATTTGTACAAACGGCACATGGGGAAACGGGGGAAAATGCGGTTTTGATTGTGCAGAATGGCGATACTACGCCGCGCATAAATGAATAAATATTCAAATATACTGGATGAAGCTGAAACGCCAGCCGAAAGGCTGGCGTTTCAGCTTGTCAAAAAAGTCCGTTCGGACTTTTTTGACAAGCTGAAGCAAAATCGCAAAATAAAAAACAGTATTTTATTTTGCGATTTTGGTCGCTGCGGCGGGTG
>DNFA01000067.1:490-3934 GCA_003487665.1 Oscillibacter sp. | reverse complement strand
GGCAGGTTTTTTGACAGACTGAGAAACGCCAGCCTTTTGGCTGGCGTTTCTTCTACAAAAGAAAGGGGGATCATGAAGAAGCTTCTGCTTACATGTCGATAAGACGGGCGGCGTAGAGGTAGGTGCGGGCGTAGTAGCTCTCGTACAGGGAGCTGATGATCACGCCGCTGCTGGTGCTGGAGTGGATAAACTGCCCTCCGCCCAGATAGATGCCCACATGGCCGATGCCGCTGCCGCCGGTGGCGAAGAACACCAGATCGCCGGGAGCGCGCTCCGCGGTGGTCACGCTGCGGCACATGCGGTACTGGCTGGTAGCGCCGTGGGGCAGGCTGATGCCAAAGGCACCGAACACCTTCATGGTGAAGCCGGAGCAGTCGATACCGCTGCGGCTGGTGCCGCCGTAGCGGTACGGGGTGCCCAGATAGCTGTACGCCTCGGCGATGACATCCTCCAGCAGGGTGTTGGTGGCGGCGGTGCCCTCGTAATCCTCGTAGCGCACGGGCTGGCAGTACTCGGACAGGACGTAGCCGGTATCGCTGCCGTAGGCCACCTGATACCACTCATCGTCCACTATGTCCAGCAGACGGGCGGCCTTGCCATCAAAGATGATGCGCAGGCGCTGCGCGTCAGTGCTGGGTTCGGCGCGGAGAGAGATGTAGGAATTGCAGTCCACCAGAACGCCGGTGTTTTCCTTCAGGAAGTTCTCCTTACGGAGCGCCTCCGTCTCCTGCACCAACGCCTGAGCGGAAAGCTGGGTCAGGGACAGCGTATCGCCGTCCAGCAGGCCGGCCTCCTCCGCCAGACGCAGACCGTCACCGGTCTGAAGGGCGGTAGCGGAGCCGGACACAACACCGCTGTCGGCCAGCGCTTCCACGGCAGCCGTATAGCCGGCGGTGTTGATGGGTGTTGCCTCCTCCGCATTGGCGGCGGTGACAGCCCCGGAGAAAAGCAGCAGACTGGACAGACCCAGCGCTGCGATCTGTTTTCCAAACATGGGCATTACCTTCCATTGCATTGATTTTGCCGGGGGTAAGGCACCCGACAGATGATACTATATCACAACTCTATCAAAAAAGCTACATAAAAATTACAAATTGGAAACAAAATTTTCAGAACGGTAATAAGTTGGCTGAAATATTGCAATATTTGCACGAGCTGTGCTATAATGGATGCAAAAAATGCGGAGGTGATACGGTGGAACCGTTGCAATATGAGGAGAGAGGCTACCTGAAGGAGCCGTTTCGCCTGTTCCATCTGGCGGATGGGCGGGGCGAATACATTGAATATCACTACCACGCCTTTCATAAGATCATTATCCTGCTGGCGGGAAAGGCGGGCTATGCCGTGGAGGGCGAACGCTACGAGCTGAGCCCCGGCGACTTCGTGCTGGTGGGGCGCGGCAGCATCCACCGGCCTGTGGTGGCGGCAGGGGACTATTACGAGCGCATGATCCTGTACATCGCGCCGGAATACCTGCGGTCGCTGACGGCGGGGGACTGCGATCCCTCGGAGTGCTTCCGGCGGGCGCAGGAGACATTCCAATATGTATACCGGGACGAGAACGGCAGCCGGGTCAGGCCGCTGTTTCAGGCGCTGGCAGAGACGATCCGGCAGGGCGGCTACGGTGCGGCGCTGCTGGCACAGGCGCAGTTCACCGAGCTGATGGTAGAGGTGAACCGTGTTGTCCGGGGCGGGCACAGGGTGGGCGCCGCCGGGGGAGACAGCAAGGTGATCTCCCTGCTGCAATACCTGAACCTGCACCTGACAGAGCCGCTGACCATCGACCAGCTGGCGGAGCGGTTCTACATCAGCAAGTACCACATGATGCGGCGGTTCCGGCAGGAGACGGGGTATTCCGTCCACGGCTACCTGACGGAGAAGCGGCTGCTGCTGGCGCAGCAGCTGCTGGCGCGGGGCTGCACCCCGGCGGAGGCCGCGGTGCAGGCGGGGTATCAGGACTATTCCACCTTCTCCCGCGCCTATAAGAAGCAGTTCGGGCGCAGCCCCTCGGCGGATGCGGAAAAGGAGCACGATTTACAAATAACTACGCAAGATTTATGATTTACATTGCGGAAAATGCCCATATAATAGAAAACGAAAGTTCTCGCTGTGATTTGTGGAGGAGGTCATTATGAAGAAATTCCTGAAAAACTACTGGTTTATCCTGTGCATGCTCACCGGTATCGTGGGCGGTTGCCTGGTGGGCGCGTTCGCGCCGGGCTTCGGCGGCAAGATCGAATTCCTGGGCACGCTGTTCATCAACATGATGTTCTGCGTGGTGGTGCCCATGGTGTTCTGCTCCATAGCCTCCGCCATCGCCAACATGAAGAGCGTGAAGCGCGCCGGTAAGATCATGGGCGTGACCATCGCCACGTTCCTTGTTACCGCCGCTATCGCCGGTGTGCTGATGTACATCGTCTGCCGCATCGTTCCCCTGGTGGACGGCAGCTATACCATCGTGGAGGGCGAGGTCGGCGAGGCGCTGGGCTTCGGCGACATGATCGTGAACTTCTTTACGAAGCCCGACTTCGCGGAGCTGCTGAGCCGCCGCGCCATCCTGCCCCTGATCGTGGCGGCGGTGCTGTTCGGCTTCGGCATCCAGATGAACGGCGGCCCGGAGACAAAGACCGCAAAGCTTCTGGAGGATATCACGGGCTGCATCATGAAGACCGTGAAGCTCATCACCTTCTATGCGCCCATCGGCTTCTTCGGCTTCTTCGCCAACCTGGTGGCCACCTACGGGCCTGAGCTGGTGAAGGACTACAGCCGCACGCTCATTATTTACTATGTCATGAGCTTTGCCTACATGTTCATCTTCTTCCCCCTCTATGCCCGGTTCGGCGGCGGCAAGGGCGGCGCAAAGCTGATGCTCTCCAAGCTGTTCCGCCCGGCGGCGGTGTCCTTCGGCACCTGCTCCAGCGTGGCTACCATCCCTACCAACATGGAGGTGGCGGAGGAATCCGGCATCAGCAAGGACGTCAGCGACATCGTGCTGCCGCTGGGCGCCACCATGCACATGGACGGCTCTGCCATGTCTGCCATCATCAAGGTGGCGTTCCTGTTCGGCGTGTTCGGCCTGGACTTCTCCACGGATAAGGCGATCCTGGCCATCATCGTGGCGGTGTTCTCCTCCGTGGCCATGAGCGGCATCCCCGGCGGCGGCGGCACCGGCGAGCTGGTGGTGTGCACCATCTTCTTCCCCGACCATCTGGCTATTGCCTATCCCATCGCGCTGGCTATCGGCAATCTGGTGGATCCCCCGGCCACCATGGTCAACGCCGCAGGCGACTATGTGGTGTCCTTCATCGTGTCCCGCTATGTGGACGGCAAGGACTGGCTGCAAAAGAAGCTGCACGGCAAGACCGAAGCGTAACAGCATATAAAGAGCAAAAAGAGAGCGTCACCATGCGGTGACGCTCTCTTCTCAGACTGTCAAAAAACCTG
>DNFA01000067.1:0-133 GCA_003487665.1 Oscillibacter sp. | reverse complement strand
CACCATGCGGTGACGCTCTCTTTTTGCGCATAACGGCGGGTCACACCATGCGGCAGCTCTCGCAGTCCTCGCAGGCGGGGAACTTGCTCTTGTCGTAGGCGATGCCGTTTTTGTCGTAGTAGTCCTTCACGGC
>DNFA01000006.1:19813-31986 GCA_003487665.1 Oscillibacter sp. | reverse complement strand
TTCGGCGGGCGTTACCCGTTATTCTTGCCCTATGGAGCCCGGACTTTCCTCACGGACGGGCTTTCGCCATGTCCCCGCGACTGTCCGGCGTACTCGCAGGCTCTATTGTAGCGAAGCGCCGCCGGAAAGTCAACGAAAAATTCAGCGCATGCAAAAGGGAGAGGCTTCCCTTGCGGTGCCTCTCCCTCCGTTGTCTCTCACACTCTCGCCAGCTTGTCGTTGCACTTCTGCAAAAACCGTGCGTTGTCGATGATGGCGCGGGTGTGGGTGCCCTCGCCGATCAAGCCCTCGGCGTCGTGCGCCGTGACCTTGAAGGTGATCATCTTGCCGTTGGCGGAGATCCCCGTCACCTCCGCGGTGGCGGACACCTTCATGCCCACCGGCGTAGGCGCCAGATGGCTGGAGCTGATCTCCACGCCCACGGTGCCCTTGCCCTCCGGCAGCTCCGGCTGCACGCACTGCATGGCGGCGTACTCCATCAAGCCCATCATGAACGGGGTACCGAACACCTCCAGCCCGCCGGAGCCAACGGCCTTGGCGGTCATATCCGGAGTAACGGTCTTTTCAGCGGTATAGGTCATGCCGATCTCTATCATTTCAGTCCCTCGCTTTCTTTTCTTTGTTTTGCTTCCAGCCGCACCTTGCGGGCAGCTTTCTTCTTTGCACGGCGGTGTCTGACGCGAACATCGGAGATTACCTGCCACGCGGGCCACGCTGCGACCAACAGAGCCAGCAGTGTCGTGCAGGCGGACAGAAATAGGATATCTGTGCGGCTATCCGCAATCTGATCCTCCTGCCACTCTTCAAAGGTCAGATATACCGTTTCACCATCGGTGATGCTGACCACCGGGAGATACTGGAAATTCCGCCAGCCGCGCACATAACCGATAGTTAGCTCTCGGGGAAGTTTCCCTTCCATGCACTCGCCGCCGAGGTACTCTGATCCGTCGTCAAAGTGCAGCATGGCAAACGGCAAGGAACTCGTCTTGAAGGAGAACCTGCTCTCATACCAAACGATGCCGGTACACAGGCCGGTTTTGGTGATCACGTCCGTGTGCTGTACCCAGTTCCGGTAGGAAAGTGAGAAACCGATGACACATCCCTCCATCAGAAGGTAGGTCAGCAAAATCACAAGAAGCCTCCGTCGCGCTTTCATACTTCCTTCAGACGCCCAGCTGCGTCCACAGCTTATCATAGAACTTCAGCGTCTCCTGCGGCAGATTGACGTAGATCTCACACCGCGCCCGCACCTCATCGGGGATGGCCATGATGTGGTACAGTTCCTCGTCCAGCGGCTCACCATACGTCTCCTCGTAGTACGCGGGATACTCCGCCAGCGCCTCGGCGTTGGGGGAGGCGTACCAGATATAGTCCATATTGGCCAGATTGCTGTCGGTGGAGGCGATGAAGTTGATCCACTCGTATGCCTCGTCCTGATGCTGGCTGGACTTCAGCACGCACATGGCGTCCACGAACCAGTTGCTGCCCTCTTCGGGAACGACGAAGGCCAGATCCTCGTTGTTCTCCAGCATGGTCAGATAGTCACCGGCGTAATACATGGAGATAGCCGCGTTGCCGCCCTCCATCTTGCCGAAGATCTCATCCATGACGAAGGCCTGATACACACCCTTGTCCTTGGCGTTCTTCACCAGCTCAAAGGCCTCGGTGAGCTGCGCCTCGTCCGTGGTGTTGATGTCGTAGCCCAGATAGCACAGGGCAGCCATCAGCGCGTCGCGGGAGTTGTTGATCATCAGTACCTGCCCGGCGTACCTCTCGTCGAACAGGGCGCCCCAGCTGGTGATGGGCTCGTCCACCATAGCGGTGTTGTAGATGATGCCCACGCTGCCCCAGGTATAGGGCACGGTGTACCTGTTCTCCGGGTCGAAGCTCAGGTGGGTGAACTGGGGATCCATCAGCTGGAAATTGGGAATGGCGTCATAGTCCAGCTCCGCCAGCATGTCCTCCTGGATAAGCCGGGCGATCATGTAGTCGGAGGGCACGATCACGTCAAAGTCCGCTCCGCCCATCTTGATGAGGGAGTACAGCGCCTCGTTGCTCTCGGCGGTCTGATAGTTCACGCGAATGCCGGTCTGCTCCTCGAATTCCGTGATCAGGGACTCGTCAATGTACTCGCCCCAGGAGCACACGTTCACCACCCGCTCGCTGCGGGCGGCGGTGCCGGTGACGATCAGCAGCGCCACCATCACGCAGGCCATGGCGCCCGCGGCGATCTTCTTTCCCAGACCGGGATGCTTTTTCGGTGCCGGCGCAGGAGCGGCGGCCTCCGCATGGCGGCGGCTGTGGCTCTGCTGGTGGTTTTCCCGCAGGTTGATGATGGCCAGCAGGATGATGACCGTGACGAACAGCAGCGTGGACACGGCGTTGATCTCCGGGCTGACGCGCTTTTTGGTCATGCCGTAAATGGTCATGGCCAGCGTGGAGGACGAGGTGCCCGCCGTGAAGTAGCTGATGATGAAATCGTCGATGGACATGGTGAACGCCGTCAGCGCGCCGGAGACGATGCCCGGCTTGATCTCCGGGATGATGACCTTCCAGAACGCCTGCATCCATGTGCAGCCCAGATCCTGCGCCGCGTCGATGAGGTTCCGATCCATCTGCCGCAGCTTGGGGCCCACGGACAGGATGACGTAGGGAATGTTGAAGCACACATGGGCGATCAGCAGCGTGCCGAAGCCCAGCGTCAGCCGCTCCGGCAGCACCACAAGGGACTGCCAGCCGTTGACCCATACGGCGAAGCTGTGCCAGCCGTTGAAGAACACCACGAACAGCAGGCACAGGCTGACGCCGGTGACGATGTCCGCGTTCATCATGGGGATGTTGTTCACCGCCATCAGGCCGGTGCGTGCCCGGCGGCGCATGCCGTAAAATCCGATGGCCGCGAACGTGCCTGCGATGGTGGCAATAACGGTCGCCAGCATGGACACCAGCAGCGTGGTATACACGCTGTGCATGATGAGCCTGTTGTTCAGCAGCTCCGCGTACCAGTGAAGGGAGAAGCCCTTCCACACGCTGGAGCTGTTGCCGGCGTTGAAGGAAAATACGATGAGGATCACAATGGGCGCATACAGGAACAGTCCCACCAGGAGCATCAGCACCCGGTCGCCCACGCTGTTGCGGCGGCGGCTCATAGCATCACCGCCTGTTCCTCGCCCTCGCCGAACCGGTTCATCACCAGCATGCAGACGACGACGATCAGCATCATCACCAGTGAAATGGCCGCGCCCAGCTGCGGGTTATACGCCCCGCCCAGGAACTGCCGCTCGATCAGATCGCCCAGCAGCAGCTCCGTGCCGCCGCCCAGCATCCGGCTGATGGCGAAGGTGGACACGGAGGGCACGAACACCATGGTGATGCCCGACAGCACGCCCGGCAGACTCAGGGGCAGGATGACCTTGCGGAACACGGTCAGCGTGTTGGCGCCCAGATCCCGTGCCGCCTCCAAAAGCGAGTGATCCAGCTTGCAGATGACGGAATAAATAGGCAGGATCATGAAGGGCAGGTAGTTGTACACCATGCCCAGCACCACAGCGCCCTGGGTGTCGATCATGGTAAAATATTCCAGATTGCTGCCCGTCAGGTGGTTGTACAGGGCGATGATGCCCAGCTTCTGGAGCAGCTGGTTCAAAAGGCCGTTGTTCTCCAGAATGGTCATCCACGAATAGGTGCGCAGCAGGAAGTTCATCCACATGGGCAGCATGATGAGCACCATGGCCGTGCGGCGGAAGGACTCCCCCTCCCGGCTGAGCAGATAGGCCACGGGATAGCCCATCAGCAGGCAGATGGCCGTGGCGATCAGCGCCAGCTTGAACGAGCGCCCGAACACCGCGGCGTAGCCGCCCATCTGCACAAAGTTGTCCAGCGTGAAGCCGCCGTCGCTGCCGGCAAAGGCGTACACCACCATGATGACAATGGGCGCCACCACGAAAAGCGCCATCCATACCACATAGGGCACGGCAAAACGGGAGAGCTTATTCTTCATCCTCGCTCTCCTCCTCTTCCGGCTCGGCGCCGGCGTCCGCCAGTTCCTCGTATTCCTCTGAGTAGGAGGAATAGTCTCCGAACAGACCGGAGTATTCGCTCTTCTTCATGATATGGAAGCCGTCCGGGTCGATCTTCACGCCGATGCGCGCGCCCACCGGCGAATGATCGGTGGTCTGGATCAGCCATTTGAAGCCCCGGAAGTCCACGATGATATCGTACTGCATCCCCTTGAAGGTCACGTTGGTGACGGTACCCACCAGCTGTCCCTGCTCCACGGGCACGATATCGATGTCCTCCGGGCGGATGACCACATCCACCGGTTCGTTTTCCTCGAAGCCGCCGTCCACGCAGGGGAACTCCTTGCCGTACATCTTCACCACGTTGTCGCGCACCATGGTGCCGTTGAGGATGTTGCTCTCCCCGATGAAATCTGCCACGAACGCGTTCTTCGGCTCGTTGTAGATGTCCTCCGGCGTGCCGATCTGCTGGATGCGTCCCTTGTCCATGACCACCACGGTGTCGGACATGGTCAGCGCTTCCTCCTGATCGTGTGTGACATATATGAACGTGATGCCCATCTGCTGCTGGATGCGTTTCAGCTCGTTCTGCATATCCTTGCGCAGGCGCAGATCCAGCGCGCCCAGCGGCTCGTCCAGCAGCAGCACCTTCGGGCGGTTCACCAGTGCGCGGGCGATGGCCACACGCTGCTGCTGACCGCCGGAAAGCTGGTCAATGCGCCGGCGGTCGAACCCCTTCAGGCTCACGACCTCCAGCATCTCACCGACGCGCTGGCGTATTTCGTCCTCCGGCACCTTGGCGATGCGCAGGCCGAAGGCGATGTTCTCAAACACGTCCAGATGCGGAAACAGCGCATATTTCTGGAACACCGTGTTGATCTGCCGCTTATGAGGCGGGACATCATTGATCCTCTCGCCGTCAAAGGTCACGTCGCCGCTTGTGGGCGTGGTAAACCCGCCTATGATACGCAGCGTCGTGGTCTTGCCGCACCCACTGGGGCCCAGCAGCGTGAGGAATTCGGAATCGTTGATGTAAAGATTGATGTGATCGAGAACCAGCTCGTCGTCAAACGCCATGCAGAGATCCCGCAGGCGAATCAACTCTTTGGACATTTATCCTCCTCCATTCATCAGTAAAATAGCCCTCCTCCGTCGTGACGGCAGCGCGTCTGTTCACGCACTGCTTTCCCCGTCGAAAGTTGGCGAGTACACTATATATAAAAGCGTCGGGAAAGTCAATGGATTTTCCCGTTTTTCTCCTAAAAAAATGCAGCGGACAGTCTGTGCCGTCCGCCGCTGTATATTCATCCGAAATATTTGTCCCGGAAGGGCACGTTTTCCACCTGAAAGCTCTGCCCCTTCAGGTAGTTCAGCTGCCCCGCGTCCGTGGCGAAGTCGAAGCTCAGCTTATAGGCGTACAGCGCCTGCCGCGTCTCCCCATACCGCCGGTTCACGTCGCCCCGACCGTACTTGCCGTCCCCCAGCAGCGGACAGCCCAGATCGGCCATGGTCGCCCGGATCTGGTGGGTGCGCCCCGTCTCCAGCCCGATCTCCACCAAGCTCAGCTCGCCCCGCGTTTCCAGCACCCGATAGTCGGTGATGGCGGTCTTGCCGCCGGGTACAGGCTTGTGATACACAGTCACCTGCTTTTTCTGCTCGTCCTTCAAAAGGAAGCACTCCGCGCGCCCGCTGTCCCGCTTCGGACGCCCCACCGTCACGCACAGATACCGCTTGTCCAGCTCCCGCAGGCGTATCTTCTCGTTGATGAGCCGCAGCGTCTCGGCATCCTTGGCGGCGATGACGATACCGCCGGTGTTGCGGTCGATGCGGTTGCACAGCGCCGGCGCAAAGGCGTTCTCCCACCTGGGGTTCCACTCCCGCTTCTGGTACAGATACGCCTGAATATGGTTGATGAGCGTGTTGACCTTCTCCGTCTCGTCGGCGTGCACCACCATGCCCTGGGGCTTGTCCGCCAGCAGCAGATGCTCGTCCTCGTACACCACCGTCAGCCGCGGCTTGAACAGCGTCAGGAACATATTCTCCTCCGAGGGCTTGTCAAAGAACTCGTCGTTGATGTACAATTGCAGCACGTCGCCCTCCTGCAAGCGCTGATCCCGCTGGGCGCGGCCGCCGTTGACCTTCACCCGCTTGATGCGGATGTACTTCTGCGCCAGCGCCGGCGGCAGCAGGGGCAGCGCCTTGCCCAGAAACCTGTCCAGCCGCGCCCCGGCGTCGTTTTTTCCGATGGTCAGCTCCCGCATGATGGCATCCTCCCGTGTGTTTCTCTGACCATTGTATCGGTTTTTTGAAAAAAGTCAAAATATTTGTAAGAAAATGTTTGACAAGGCATTTCGTCTCGGCTATAATACTACACGTGCCATTGTGAGGTGTATTATGCGTTTGAACGTAAACAAGCTGCTGCATACCCCCGATGCCCGGCAGGACGTCCGTTTTGAAATGGATCTGTCCGATCTGGAATTCGGCGGTTCCTATCCTGTCTCCCGTCCGGTTGTTGTGGACTGCCGGCTGGAAAACAAGGCCGGGCTGCTGCTGTGCGGGATGACGCTGACCACCACGCTCCACTGCACCTGCGACCGGTGCGGCGAGGAGTACGACGCGGACAAGACGGTGCGCTACGACTGTGTATTGGCCGAGGAGCGCGCCTCTGACGAAAGCGACGACATCATCGTTCTGGACAACGACGAGGTGGACGTGGAGGAGCTGGCGCGGGACGCCTTCATCCTCGACATGGACACGAAGTTTCTCTGCTCCGAGGACTGCAAGGGGCTGTGCTCCGGCTGCGGCGCCAACCTGAACCGGGAAGCCTGCCGATGCAAAAAGGCGGTGGATCCCCGGCTGGCAAAGCTGGCGCAGCTGCTGCAGAACGACGAGTGAATTTACTATTATATTGCTGCTCAGGCAGTTAAGCCAAGGAGGTGTCAACATGGCAGTCCCTAAGGGAAAAGTATCCAAGCAAAGACGCAATAAGAGACGTTCTTCCGTATGGAAGCTGGCAGCTCCCACGCTGGTGGCATGCGCCAAGTGCGGCGCGCTGCATCTCCCCCACAGAATGTGCCCGGAGTGCGGCAGCTACAACGGCCGTGAAGTCAAGGTCGTCAAGTCTGTGGCCGCGAAATAAGTTCTTATGTGCCTTTGCAGGAGGGAAGCGCCGCTTCCCTCCTGTTTTTTCTGCCGTCTATCACTTTTTGTCATGAGAAGCATCGATAACCATCGTTTTACAAATGCCCCTCTGCCGGATATACTTATATTATACTTGCGTCCGGCGGCAAAAAACGGTATAATAATGCGGTTAACATGCGGTATTGTGCCGCTTTACGAAAGAGGACGCGCTATGAGTACCATCATCACCTCCGTTGACCGGCACAGCCCGGCGGAGCACGCCGGCATCCATGCGGGCGAGCAGCTGCTGACCATCAACGGCCACCCCATCGTGGACGTGCTGGACTACCGGTTTTACGGCTACGACCCCGTGTCGCACATTCAACTGAAAACGCCGGACGGACAGGAGCGCTCCCTGACGCTGCGCAAGGCGGAGGGGCAGGATCTGGGGCTGAACTTCGACACCTATCTGATGGACGAAATGCGCTCCTGCGCCAACCACTGCGTGTTCTGCTTCGTGGATCAGATGCCGCCCGGCATGCGCCAGACGCTGTACTTCAAGGATGACGATGCCCGGCTGAGCTTCCTGCTGGGCAACTACATCACCCTGACCAACCTGACGGAGCGGGAAGCCCAGCGGATCATCGACCTGCACATCAGCCCCATCAACGTCTCCGTCCACGCCACCGACCCCCAGCTCCACTGCACCATGCTGGGCAACAAGGACGCCGCCCGTTCCCTGGACTATATCAAGACCTTCTGCAAGGCGGGCATCGTCATGAACGGGCAGATCGTGGTCTGCCCCGGCTGGAACGACGGTGACCAGCTGCGGCGCACCCTCCGCGACCTGACGGAGTGGGAGTTCTCCAGCTGCTCCATCGTGCCGGTGGGCATCACCAAGTACCGCAAGGGGCTGGCGAAGCTGCGTCCCGTGGATGCCGACGGCGCGCGGGACATCATCGCCATCGCGGAGGCGTTCGGTCAGGAGAACCTGCGGCGCTTCGGCACCCGGCGGTTTTTCTGCGCCGACGAGCTGTTCCTCCGTGCGGGCATGGAGCTGCCGCAGGAGGACTACTACGAGGGCTATCGCCAGCTGGAAAACGGCGTGGGCATGCTGCGCTCGCTGGAGCAGGACTTCCTCAGCGCCATGCGCATGGAGGAGCACGGCGAAGCGCCCTCCCCCTTCACCATCGCCACCGGCACGGCGGCAGCGCCGTTCATGACATACCTGCTGGAGCAGGCCAAGGCGTATTTCCCCGCCCTGCGGGGACAGGTAATCGCCGTGGAGAACGACTTTTTCGGCCACACCATCGACGTGGCGGGTCTGCTGACGGGGCAGGACCTGTCGGCGCAGCTGCGGCGCGTGCCGGAGCTGGGGCGCGTGCTGCTGCCGCTGCACATGCTGCGGCACGGAGAAAACGTATTTTTGGACGACTACACCGTGGAGCGGCTCAGCGCCGAGCTGAACTGCCCGGTGCAGATCGTGGGGATAGACGGCGGCGACCTGCTGGACGCCATGCTGGAAAGAGAGGGATAAACTATGGCATTACCTTTGATAGCGATCGTGGGACGCCCCAACGTGGGCAAGTCCATGCTGTTCAACAAGATCATCGGCCGGCGGCTGTCCATCGTGGAGGACACCCCCGGCGTCACCCGTGACCGTATCTACGGCGAGAGCGAGTGGGTGGGGCGCAAATTCCGTCTGGTGGACACCGGCGGCATCGAGCCCAACACCGACAGTCAGATTCTGGCCTTCATGCGCGAGCAAGCGCAGATCGCCATCGACAACGCGGACGTCATCATCTTCGTCACCGACATCAAGACCGGCCTCACCGCCTCCGATCAGGAGGTAGCCGGTATGCTCCAGCGCAGCCGCAAGCCCATCGTGTTGGCGGTGAACAAGGTGGACTCCGTGGGCGCCGTCGATCCCGACTTCTACGAGTTCTACAATCTCGGTCTGGGTGACCCCATCGCCGTCTCCGCCGTCCACGGTCACGGCACCGGCGACCTGCTGGACGAGTGCATCAAGTACTTCCCGCCGGAGACGGACGAGGCCGACGACTCCGATGTGGTGCAGGTAGCCATCATCGGCAAGCCCAACGTGGGCAAATCCAGCCTCACCAACCGCATTCTGGGCGAGGAGCGGGTCATCGTCAGCAACGTAGCCGGCACCACCCGCGATGCCATAGACAGCTATTTCGAGAACCAGTACGGCAAATACAACTTCATCGACACCGCCGGCATGCGGAAAAAGTCCAAGGTGGACGACAATATTGAAAAATACAGCGTCCTCCGGGCGACCATGGCCATCGAGCGCAGCGACGTATGCCTCATCCTCATCGACGCGCAGGAGGGCGTGACGGAGCAGGACACCAAGGTGGCGGGTCTGGCGCACGACGCGGGCAAGGCCTGCATCATCGTGGTGAACAAGTGGGATCTCATCGAAAAGGACGGCAAGACCATGGATCGTATGCGGGAGGACATCCGCCGCGATCTGAGCTACATGCCCTACGCGCCCATTCTGTTCATCTCCGCCCTGACCGGGCAGCGGGTAGGCCGGCTTTTTGAGCTGATCAACTACGTCAACGATCAGGCGGCCATGCGCATCACCACCGGCACGCTGAACAGCGTGCTGGCCGACGCCCAGACCCGCGTCCAGCCTCCCACGGACAAGGGACGCCGCCTGAAGATCTACTACATGACGCAGGTGGGCGTGAAGCCGCCCCACTTCGTCATCTTCTGCAACGACAAAAAGCTTTTCCACTTCTCCTACCAGCGCTATCTGGAAAACCAGCTGCGCAGCGTGTTCGGTCTGGAGGGCACGCCCATCGTGCTGACCATCCGGCAGAAGGGAGAGGACGAGAATTGAACGGCATTTGGGGCATATATCTGCTGTCATGGCTCATTTTGCTGCTGTTGGGCTATTTTCTGGGCTGTCTCAACGGCTCGGTGATGATCAGTCACTTTGTCATCCGGGATGACGTGCGGCAGCACGGCAGCGGCAACGCCGGACTGACCAATTTCTACCGCACCTACGGCGCCAGATATGCTCTGGGCGTCATTCTGTTCGACATGGGCAAGACCGTGCTGGCCTGTCTGCTGGGTGGTCTGGTCATGCGCTATCTTGTCGGCGACTGGAAGCTGGGTGTCCTGCTGGGCGGCCTTGGCTGCGAGCTGGGGCACATGTTCCCGGTGTTCTTCGGCTTCAAGGGCGGCAAGGGCATCCTGTCCGGCGGCACGCTGGTGTGGCTGCTGGACTGGCGCGTCGGTCTGATCGCGTGGGGTCTGTTCGCCGCCCTGTGGCTGCTGACGAAATACGTCTCTCTCGGCTCCGTCTGCGCCGCCGCCTCCATGCCCGTCACCACATTTTTCTTCTGCGGCCAGAGCATCCTTTATACGGTGTTGGCCGTGCTGATCGCCGCGTTGGTGATCTGGTGCCACCGGGAGAATATCACGCGCCTGCTGCATCATCAGGAGCGCAAATTCCAATGGCACACCGGCACACCGAAAGAGAAAGAGTAAACAGAGAAAGGACATCACTGACATGAAACACAATCAGATGCGGCAGGTGGTCTTCCCCATTCTGGCCGCCTTCATCTGGGGCACCGCCTTCGTTGCGCAGGATATGTGCGCCGACTCCATCGGCGCGTTCGCCTTCAACGCCAGCCGCTACTCTATCGCGGTGCTGGCGCTGCTGGTGGTCATCGTCATCAGCGACAAGCTGAAAAAGGACAAGCCCGTCCTCTCCCCCGCCGAGAAAAAGGCCGCCAACCGGCAGCTGTGGCTGGGCGGTCTGTGCTGCGGCGCGGCGCTGGCCATGGCCTCCAACTTCCAGCAGGCGGGCATGGTCGCCGGTACCGACAGCGGCAAGGCCGGCTTCCTGACGGCGCTGTATGTGGTGCTGGTTCCCGTATGCGGTCTGTTCTTCAAGCGGAAGGTCAGCCTCCCCGTCTGGATCGCCGTGGCACTGTCCGTGATCGCGCTGTATCTGCTGTGCATCAACGGTGAATTCTCCCTCGCCCCCGGCGACCTGCTGATCCTGGCCTGCGCCGTGTGCTTCACCATACATATCCTTGTCATCGACCACTTCACCGCCACCGTGGACGGCGTAAAGCTCAGCTGTCTGCAATTCCTGTTCGCGGCCCTTATCTCCACTGTGTGCATGTTCCTCTTCGAGGACGTGGACTTCGCCGCCATCTGGGGCTGCATCCTGCCCCTGCTGTATGTGGGCATCTTCTCCTGCGGCGTGGGCTACACCCTGCAAATTCTGGCGCAGAAGGGCTCCAACCCCACGGTGGTCACCATCCTGCTGAGTCTGGAGAGTGTGTTCGCCGTCATCGCCGGCGCCATCATCCTCAAGCAGCAGATGTCCGTCCGGGAATACATCGGCTGCGCGGTGATGTTCGCCGCCGTGATCCTGGCGCAGATCCAGTTCCCCGAAAAGAAAAAAGCGGAATAACGCAAGCAGCGCAAAAAAGGAGCACCCGCCGGGTGCTCCTTTTTTTGCTTATTTCCTCAGAACAGCGCCACCTGACTGGTGTCCGCCATTCCCGCGAAGGCGCCCAGCGCCTTCAGCTGCTCGATGTGTGTCTTACTGAGCTTGTTGCAGGTGGTGGCAAACTCCTCCACGGAGACGAACGTCTTGCCCTGCCGCTTCTCTACCGTGTCCAGCGCCGCCGTCTCGCCCAGACCCCGCACCGTCACAAAGGGCGGCAGCAGGCCGTTCTCCGTCACCTTGAAGTGCGTGGCGTCGGAATCGTAGATGCTGATGGTGTCGAAGTGGAAGCCCCGCAGATAGAACTCGTAGCACACCTCCAGCGTCACCAGCAGGTTCTGTTCCACGTCGGTGGCGTCCTTGTTGTTCTCGATCTCCCGTATCTTCTGCTTCACCGCGTCCATACCGGCGCAGCAGTACTCCGCGTCGAAGGCCTTGGCGCGGATGGAGAAGAACGTGGCGTAGAACGCCAGCGGCTCATGCACCTTGAACCACGCAATGCGGAAGGCCATCATCACGTAGGCCACGGCGTGGGCCTT
>DNFA01000006.1:3359-19666 GCA_003487665.1 Oscillibacter sp. | reverse complement strand
TAGGCCACGGCGTGGGCCTTGGGGAACAGATAGCCGATCTTGGCCAGCGAGCCGATGTACCAGTCCGGCACCTGATGCTCCCGCATGGCCTCCTCCCAGCCCTCCTGAAAGCCGCCCTTCTTCACCTTGCCCTTGCGGACGGCCTCCATGATCTTGAAGCTCATCTTGGGGTCAAGCCCCATGGAGATGAGATACAGCATGATATCGTCGCGGCAGCCCACCGTCTCCAGAACGCTGGCCGTGCCGCCCACGATCAGGTCGCGGGCGTTGCCCAGCCACACGTCGGTGCCGTGGGAGAAGCCGGACAGCCGCACCAGTGTGTTGAAGTCCTTGGGCATGGTGTCCATCAGCATGCCGCGGGTGAACCGGGTGTTGAACTCCGGGATAGCCACCGCCCCGGTGGGGCCCAGTATCTCGTCGTTTTCAAAGCCCAGCACCTTGGAGGACGTGAAAATGCTCATGGTGTCCGGGTCGTCCAGCGGTATGGCGCGGGCGTTGACACCGGTGAGATCCTCCAGCATCCGGATCATGGTGGGGTCATCGTGCCCCAGCATATCCAGCTTCAGCAGGTTGTCCTCCATGCAGTGGTATTCAAAGTGGGTGGTCACGGTGTCGCTGTCCGGATCGTCCGCCGGGTGCTGCACCGCGGTGAAATCCTCCACGTCCATGTCGTCCGGCACCACCACCAGGCCGCCGGGGTGCTGTCCCGTGGTGCGGCGCACGCCCACGCACCCCAGCGTCAACCGATCCAGC
This sequence comes from Oscillibacter sp., assembly GCA_003487665.1. Classification (GTDB taxonomy): domain Bacteria; phylum Bacillota; class Clostridia; order Oscillospirales; family Oscillospiraceae; genus Vescimonas. The sequence goes on along the minus strand of DNFA01000006.1, from coordinate 18,913 downwards.
TCCGCGTTGCCGGCGCTCTCGCCCCGCTCCTCCAGATACTTCTTCACCATGCCGAAGGCGGTCTTTTCCGCCAGCGTACCGATGGTTCCTGCCCGGAACACCTGCGTCTTGCCGAACATCTCGATGGCGTGCTGGTGCGCCCGCGCCTGATACTCGCCGGAGAAATTCAGGTCGATATCGGGCACCTTGCCGCCGCCGTAGCCCAGGAACGTCTCGAAGGGGATGTCGAATCCGTCCTTGACGTACTTTGTCCCGCACTCCGGGCACTCCTTGTCCGGCATGTCCGCGCCGCAGCCGTAGCTGCCGTCGGTGACGAATTCCGTGTGGCGGCACTTAGGGCAGCGGTAGTGGGGCGGCAGAGAGTTCACCTCCGTGATGCCCGACATATACGCCACCAGCGACGAGCCCACCGACCCTCGGCTGCCCACCAGATAGCCGTTTTCCAGACTGCGCTGCACCAGCTTCTGGGCGGACATATACACCACGTCGTACTTGCCCAGAATGCTCTTCAGCTCCACGTTCAATCGATCCACGACCAGCTGGGGCGGCTCGTCGCCGTACAGCTCGTGGCACTTGTTCCACACCTTGTCGTGCAGCTCCTGCTCGGAGTTCTCCAGCCGCGGCGGGAACAACCGTCCCGGCGGCAGCAGCTCGATCTCCTCGATGCGGTCGGCGATGGAGCGCGGGTCGTCGATGACCACCCGGTGTGCCTCCTCCTGACCCAGATAGGCGAACTCCTCCAGCATCTCCTCCGTTGTCTTGAAGTAGATGGGCAGCGGCGCGTCCGCGTCCGCGAACTTCTTGCTGGCCAGCAGGATGTGCCGGTACACCTCGTCCTCCGGCTCCTGGAAGTGCACGTCGCCGGTGGCGCACACCGGCTTCCCCAGCTCCCGTCCCAGCCGGACGATGGTGCGGTTCAGCTCCCGCAGCTCCTCCTCCGACTGCACTGTGCCGTTGCGCAGCATGAACATATTGTTGCAGATGGGCTGTATCTCCAGATAGTCGTAGAACGACGCAATGCGCCGCAGCTCCGCCCAGTCCTTGTGATCCGCCACCGCCCGGAACAGCTCGCCCGCTTCGCAGGCCGAGCCGATGATCAGTCCCTCCCTGTGCGCCACCAGCTCCGTCTTGGGGATGATGGGATAGCGCTTGAAGTATTTCAGGTTGGACGCAGACACCAGCTGATACAGGTGCTTCAGCCCCAGCTTGTTCTTGGCTAGAATAATGATGTGCTTGGGGTGACGGCTGCCGCCGCCCAGCGGCCGCAGCTTCTCCATCTCCCCGTTGATCTCCTGCAAACGGGAAATACCCAGCTCCCGCCGCATTTTCTCGAAAAACGGAACCAGCATATAGCCCACCATCCCCGCGTCGTCCGACGCCCGGTGGTGGTTGAAGGCGGGCAGGTCAAGATGCTCCGCCACGATGTCCAGCTTGTATTTGTGCAGCTCCGGCAGCAGGTTCTGCGCCAGTATCAGGCTGTCGATGTACGTAGGCTCGAATTCCAGCCCCACCTTCCGGCACCCGGCGCGGATGAAGCTGATGTCGAACTCCGCGTTGTGCGCCGCCAGCACCCGCCCGTTCACGAACTGCAAAAAGGCCGTCAGCGCCTCCTTCAGGGACGGCGCGTCCGCCAGCATGGCGTCGGTGATGCCCGTCAGCCCGATGATCTCCGGCGTCAGCCGCCGGCCGGGGTTCACGAAGGTCTGGAACGTCTCGGTGATCTTTCCGTTCTTCAGCACCACCGCGCCGATCTCCGTGATGGCCTCCCGCGTCACCTTCAGACCCGTCGTCTCAATGTCGAAGCACACGATCTCGTCGTCAAAGTCCTGATCCTGCGCGCCGTGTACGGCGATCCGGTCGTCCAGATTGTTGACGTAGTACCCCTCCACGCCATACAGCACCTTGATCTTTCCCTTGGCTGCGTCCCGCGCCTTGGGGAACGCCTGCACCGTGCCGTGGTCGGTGATGGCGATGGCCGGGTGTCCCCATGCCGCCGCCTGCTTCACCACCTTGCCCACGTCCGTCAGGGCGTCCATGCTGCTCATCTGGGTATGCAGATGCAGCTCCACCCGCTTCTCCGGCGCGTTGTCCTGCCGTCCGGGGTGGGCGGCCTTCATGATGTTCACCGGCCGCAGCACGATGTCCCTGCCGTCGTAGGTCAGCTCCACCTTGCCCTGTATGCGCAGCCACATGCCGTCGCTGACGGCGCTGCCCAGCACCTTGGCCTCCTTCTCGTCCATGGCCTTGCGCACCGCCACGGAGCCGTGCTCATCGGTGATGTTGAAATTCAGCGTCCACATGCCCTTGCGCCGCGTCTCATAGCACTCCGCCTTGAACACGCGCCCCTCCACAACGGCATTCCCCATCTTGATATTCAGCTCCCGTATGGGCGTGACCTTCCCGGTAAAGGGCTTGCCCCATACCATACCGCTGTCGCCCTTCTGGGCGCTCATCCCCCGGAAGTGCAGCAGCACCCGCCGCAGGTCATACTGCTGCGCCAGCATCTGCTGCAGGGCGTCCTGCGCCGCCTGGGGCAGCGTCTCGCCGCACTCGATCTGCACCTCCAGCGTCCGCGCCTCCCGATCCAGCACACCGCTGACGGCGCAGGCGTCGTGCAGCAGCAGCCGCAGCTGGCGCGGCGCCTGAAAGCTCTCAAACAATGTAAAAAACGGTACTCTTTCCGCCATGTCTATCCCCTATCGCCCATTACAGCTTCTCGATCTCCCGGAACAGCTCGTCCACCAGCTGCTCCTGCGGCACCTTCCGCAGGATCTTGCCCTTGGCGAACAGCAGTCCCTCGCCGCGGCCTCCGGCAATGCCCACGTCCGCGGCGGCGGCCTCGCCGGGGCCGTTGACCACGCACCCCATCACCGCCACGGTAATGGGCTTATGGCAGTCCTTCAGCCGCCGCTCCACCTCCCGGGCGATGGGCAGCATGTCGTACTGCGTCCGCCCGCAGGTGGGGCAGGCGATCAGATCCGGCTCCGTCCGCCGTATGCCCGCCGCCTGCAATATCTTCTTCGCCGCCGTGACCTCCTCCACCGGGTCGGCGGTGAGGCTCACCCGCAGCGTATCTCCGATGCCCCGGCATAAAAGCCCGCCGATGCCGATGGCGGATTTCAGCACGCCCATCTCCGGCGTTCCCGCCTCGGTCACGCCCAGATGCAGCGGATAGTCCACCCGCTCGTGCAGCAGCTCATAGGCCGCCATGTTCACCGGCACACGGGAGCACTTTACGGAGATGCATATATCCCCGAAGCCGCAGTCCTCCAGCAGGCGCACATGCCCCAGCGCGCTCTCCGCCAGCGCCTCGGCGGTGACGCCGCCGTACTTCCGCAAAAGATCCTTTTCCAGCGACCCGCCGTTGACACCCACCCGGATGGGGATGCCCCGCTCCCGGCAGCCGTCCGCCACGGCGCGCACCCGCTCCTTCGACCCGATGTTTCCCGGATTGATGCGAATCTTGTCCACGCCGCCGTCAATGCACAGCAGCGCAAGCTTGTAGTCAAAATGGATGTCCGCCACCAGCGGGATGCGTATGCCCCTCTTGATGGCCGGTATCGCCCGCGCCGCCTCCTCCGTGGGCACCGCCACCCGCACGATGTCGCAGCCCGCCTGCTCCAGCCGGCGGATCTGCTGCACGGTGGCCTCCACGTCCTCGGTAGCCGTATTGCACATGGACTGTATGCTCACCGGCGCACCGCCGCCCACCGGCACCGCGCCCACCTGGATCCTTCTTGTCACAGTCCTTCGCCTCCTGTTATTTGATGAGCTTCCCCACGTCGCTGAACACCAGCACCACCATCAGCGCCAGCAGCAGGATCAGCCCCGCAAAGTGGATATAGTTCTCATACTTGGCCGGTATCTGCTTTTTGAACAGCAGCATGGCCACCGCGTTGACGAACAGGAAGAATATCCGTCCGCCGTCCAGCGCCGGCAGCGGCAGCAGGTTCATCACCGCCAGATTCACCGCGATCAGCGCCGCGATATAGGCGATGTTCTCCACCGCCGCCCGGGTCGTCTCCGCCTGCTCGCCCACCTGCACCATGGTGGACACGATACCCACCGGGCCGCTGAGATCCCGCAGCCCCGCCTGCCCGCTCAGCAGCATCTGTAAGCTCAGCCGCACCATCCGCACAAAATCCACGGCGTTGTTCCATGTATACGCCAGCTTGTCGCCGAAGGTAGCCGCCTTCGCGCCGAAATAGATGCCGTAGCCGCTGTACTCGTTCCCGCTCTGGTCGGTGTACGTCTGCCGCTCCATGGCAAAGTCCTTCAGCTGCACCTTCTGTCCGTCCCGCTCCACCGTCAGGTCGAATACCCCGGTCTTGTTCAGGCTGAACAGCAGGTTGATGTCGCTGTACACATACACCCGCTCGCCGTCGATGGCCACGATCCTATCGCCGGTCTGCAAGCCCCCGGCGCTCTCCAGCGGGCAGCCCTCGGCGAAGCCGGAGATCACCGGCTGATAAAACCCCTGCGCCGGCGCGTACAGGCAGAAGATGATGACCAGCCCCGCCACAAAGTTCATGGCCGCGCCCGCCGCAAAAATGATGAGCTTCTGCCAGAAGCCCTGGTTGCTCAGCGCCGCCGGGTCGTCGGATTCCTCCTCCTCGCCCTCCATGGCGCAGAAGCCGCCCACCGGGAACGCCCGCAGGGAGTACAGCGTCTCGCCCTTCTGCTTTTTCCACAGTACCGGCCCCATGCCGATGGCGAACTCATTGACCCGCACGCCGCAGGCCTTGGCCGCCAGAAAGTGACCCAGCTCGTGTACGGCGATCAGTACGCCGAACACCAGCAGCGCCGCTATGATATACACGATCATGTATGCAAGCTCCTTTTCCGGATGTCACAGCACGGCGCGCCGCGCCGCCCTGTCTGCCTCCAGTATATCCGCAAGGCTTGGCTGATATTGCACCTCCATGCGCTCCAGCGCCCGCTCCACCCGCCGGGGGATGTCGTTGAAGCCCAGCTTCCCCTGCAAAAACAGTCCCACCGCCGCTTCGTTGGCGCCGTTGAGTATGGCGCAGGCCGTGCCGCCCACGGCAGCCGCCTCCCGCGCCAGCCGCAGACAGGGAAACGCCTCCTCGTCCGGCCGGTCGAAGGTCAGCGCCCCGCACGTCAGCAGATCCAGCGGCGCGTCCGGGCTTTCCGCCCGGTGGGGATACGTCATGGCGTAGCGGATGGGCAGCTTCATGTCCGGCGTGCCCAGCTGCGCCAGCAGCGCCCCGTCCCGGAACTCCACCAGCGAATGGACGATGCTCTGCCGGTGGATCACCGCCTGCACCTGCTCCACCGGCAGCCGGTACAGCCGCATGGCCTCGATGATCTCCAGCCCCTTGTTCATCAGCGTGGCGGAGTCCACCGTGATCTTCGGCCCCATGTGCCAGTTGGGATGGCGCAGGGCGTCCGCCGCCGTCATACCCTCCAGTTCCCCGAAGGTCTTACCGTAAAACGGCCCTCCCGAGCAGGTCAGCAGGATGCGCCGCACCTCCCGGCGATCCCGGCACCCCTGTAAGCACTGGAACACCGCGCTGTGCTCCGAGTCCACCGGCACGATCTCCGCGCCGTATTTCTCCGCCGCGTCCATCACCAGCTCCCCGGCGCACACCAGCGTCTCCTTGTTGGCCAGCGCGATGCGCTTACCCTTTTCGATGGCCGCCAGCGTGGGACGCAGCCCCACGCTGCCCATCACGGCGGTCACCACCGTGTCCACCTCGTCCAGCGAGGCCGCCGCCAGCAGCCCCTCCTCCCCGGCCAGCACCTCGATACCGGTGCCCCGCAGCCGCCCTTCCAGCTCCCGCGCCGCGTCGGGGTCATACAGCACCGCAAGGCGCGGCATAAACTGCCGCGCCTGCTGCTCTAACAGGTCTATCTGTGTGTGGGCGGTCAGCGCCGCCACGGATATGCCCAGCTCCCGCGCCACCTCAAGGGTCTGCCGTCCGATGGAGCCGGTGGCGCCCAGCAGGGCGATGGTTTTCGTCATTATGTATTCCCTCAATACAGTGTCGCCGCGTTCACCAGCATCCACGTCACCGGCGCGGCAAAGATCACGCTGTCAAACCGATCCAGCACGCCGCCGTGTCCCGGCAGCAGCCGCCCGTAATCCTTGATGCCGCACTGCCGCTTTACGCAGGAAAAGCTCAGGTCGCCCAGCTGACCCATCACCGCGCCCACGAAGCCCAGCGCCACGCACCAGCCGATGTGCAGCTGCACCTCCGTGCACAGGAAGAAGACGATGCGGAACAGGATCATGCCCACCATGCCGCCCACCAGACCGCTCACCGCGCCCTCGCGGGTCTTTTTGGGGCTGACCCTGGGCGCCAGCTTCGTCTTTCCGAACAGCATCCCGCCGAACAGTGCCAGTGAGTCGCTCATAAACGCGGACACCAGCGGGATCAGCACCAGCCCCGCGCCGTATTCCAGCATCCGCAGCCGCACCAGACACCCCAGCGCCAGCGGTATCACCAGTCCCGACACCGCCATGGCGCTGATGTCCGGGAAATCCAGCTCGTCGTCCTTGCCGTAGGCCTGCACCGCCGCGATGAACATCACCACGATCAGCGCCGCCAGCAGCCATGTCATGACCTTCTGCACGGTGCTCCCGGCAAACGCGCCGCCGCTGAAATACACCGTGAACACCGTGAACACCGACAGCGTAGCCGCCAGTCCCCACCAGTGCGCCGCCTTCTCCGGGGCGGCGGCGCCCATAAACTCGTGGCACCCGATGACGCACAGCGCCGCCACCAGCACCGCCGTGGCCCAGTCCGGGGCAAAGCATAGCACGCCGATCAGCGCCGGTACGCCGATAACCGCCACCAATATTCTCTGTTTCATGGTCGTCACCTCATTTCACGCCGCCGAACCGCCGGTCCCGCCGCTGATAGTCGATAATGGCCTTATCCAGCTCCTGCCGGGTAAAATCCGGCCACAGCGTATCGCAGAAATACAGCTCGCTGTACGCGCACTGCCACAGCAGGAAGTTGGAAAGCCGCATCTCCCCGCCGGGTCGTATGACCAGCTCCGGGTCGGGGATACCGGCGGAGTACATGTTGGCGGAGAGATTCTCCTCCGTCCAGTCCAGCCCCCGCTCCGCGCAGCGCTGCGCCGCCCGCAGCAGCTCCGCCCGTCCTCCGTAGTTCAGGCAGATATTGGCCTGAAAGCCGTCATAATGGGCAGAGATGTCGTCCGTCCGGTGCGCCAGCGCCTGCAGCTCCGGCGACAGTACGCTCATGTCCCCGAAGAACCGCAGCCGGATGTGATCCTTTTCCATGGTGTCGATGGCCTCGTGGAGATACTGCTCCAGCAGCCCCATGATGGTGCTCACCTCGTCGGCGGGCCGCTTCCAGTTCTCCGTGGAGAAGGCGTACACCGTCAGGTATTCCACGCCCAGCTCCTTGCAGTAGGTGGCGATGTCGCGGAACACCTCCGCGCCCACCTTGTGCCCCGCCGTGCGGGGCAGGCCGCGTTTTTTCGCCCAGCGGCCGTTGCCGTCCATAATAACAGCGATATGGCGGGGAAGGCGGCTCCTGTCCACCTCCCCCGCCGTATGGGGCGTTTTCTTCGTAAACAGTCCCATTAAACAGACATCAGTTCCTTTTCCTTGTTGTCCAGGATCTTGTCGATCTCCTTGCAGCTGTCGTCGGTCATCTTCTGCAGATCCTTCTCGGCCATCTTCAGCTCGTCCTCGGTGATCTCAGAGGCCTTCTGCTGCTTCTTGAAGTTCTCCAGCGCGTCGCGGCGGATGTTGCGCACGGCCACCTTGCCGCCCTCGGCGTACTTGTGGATCAGCTTCACCAGCTCCTTACGGCGCTCCTCCGTCAGCTGGGGGAAGCCCAGACGGATGCACTTGCCGTCGTTCTGGGGATTGATGCCCAGATCGGACTCCTGGATGGCCTTCTCGATCCCCTTGAGGATACTGGCGTCCCAGGGGGTGATGACCAGCGTCCGCGGGTCGGGAGAGCCGATAGACGCGATCTGCTGGATGGGCGTGGGGGTTCCGTAGTAGTCCACGCTGATGCGGTTGAGCACGGAAGCGTTGGCGCGGCCGGCACGCACGGTGTCGAAGTCGCTCATCACGGATTCAATGCTCTTCTTCATTTTTTCCTCGTAAACCTTGTACTCGTCCTTCAACATGGGGTCAGTCCTCCTTCACGATCGTTCCGATTTTTTCGCCGCGCAGGGCGCGGATGATATTCTCCGGGTCTTTCAGGGCAAACACCAGCACCGGGATATGGTTGTCCATGGACAGGCTGGTGGCGGTGGAATCCATCACCGCCAGATGGCGCTTGAGCACCTCGTCATAGGTAATGCTGTCGAATTTCACGGCATCGGCGTTCTTGGCCGGGTCGCTGTCGTACACGCCGTCGATGTTCTTGGCCAGCAGGATCACGTCCGCGCCGATCTCCGCCGCCCGCAGCACCGCCGCCGTATCGGTGGAGAAGAACGGGCAGCCGATGCCGCAGCCGAAGATGACCACGCGTCCCTTTTCCAGATGCCGGATGGCTCTGGCGCGGATGTACGGCTCCGCCACCGCGCGGATCTCCAGCGCCGTCTGCACCCGGACGTCCACGCCCTTCTGCTCCAGCACGTCCGCCATGGCCATGCAGTTCATAGCCGTGGCCAGCATGCCCATGTGGTCGGCGCGGGTACGCTCGATATAGCCCTCGCCGTCCTTCACGCCGCGCCAGAAGTTGCCGCCGCCGATGACGATGCCCACCTGCACGCCCATGTCCACGCATCTCTTGATGACGTCCGCCACGCGTCCCATGACCTGGAAATCCAGTCCGAAGTGCTTGTCGCCCGCCAGCGCCTCGCCGCTGATCTTCAGCAGCACCCGCTTGAATATTGGTTGCTCCATCGCTGTGCCTCCCTTATTTTCTATCCGGTATTTTACCTTATTTCTCCCGTTTTGCATAGAGGGAAAACAAATTTTTTTGTATTTTCTTCCCACATGTAGTATGATAGGTAAAAAATAGCCACAGGAGGCTGATATCCATGGAACTTCTGCACGTTCTGGGCAACACCTGGGCGGCGGTGGCCGCCACCGCCCTGCTGCCCGTCTATAAGCTCACCGACCGGGATGTGGTGCTCATCGACACCGGCTACGCCAAGCTGGACAGAGCCGGCCTGACATCGCTCATCGACGCCAACGGCTGGCGTCTGCGCGCCATCCTCTGCTCCCACGCCCACTTCGACCACACCGGCAACGTCCGCTATCTCCAGCAGCGCTATGGCGCGCCCGCCGCCATCTCCCTCATCGAGGCCGGCATCTCCGTGAACCCCGACAGCTACCGCGCCAACTATGTGGCGCTGACCTACGGCAAGAGCCGCGAGATATTCTTAGAGGAGTGCTTCACCGCCGACCGCGTGATCTTCCCCCAGGACGACCACATCGACATCGACGGCGCGCGCTTCGGCGTCCTCTCCCTCCCCGGCCACTCCGCCGGACACATCGGCTTCGTCACCCCCGACGGCGCGGCCTACGTGGGCGACTGCCTCATCGACCAGCACGAGATCGACGCGGCCAAGCTGCCCACCAGCATGTTCATCGCCAAAGATCTGGACAGCAAGGCCGCCCTCCGCGCCACGGACTACCCCGCCTATATCCTCGCCCACAAGCAGGTCGTCACCGACCGCGCGGAGCTGTCTGTCCTCATCGACAGCAACATCGCCTTCATCCACCGCAAGGAGCGGGAGCTGCTGGACGACCTGACCGACGGCATGACCTTCTCCGACTGGATATACACCTTCTGCCAGCGGGAGAACATCCGCACCCGGCAGGAACTGAAATTCAGCATCGTGGAGCGCAACTTCGCCAACTTCACCGACTGGCTCACCGACACCGGCAAGGTGCGCGTCCAGCGCGACTTCTGCGCCAAGCGCTACTACCACGCCTGACGCCCGCATCATTCGTAGGGGTGGATGTCCACATCCGCCCGAACAGCACGAAGCGCTGCTATCCCGTAGGGCGGGGCCCGCGTGCCCCGCCGGGGTCAACGCGCATCCCGCGGCGGGACACATAGGTCCCGCCCTACAGGGGGATTTCCTTGCACTGTGTAGGGGCGGACGCCCCTGTCCGCCCGTAGGGGACGCCGTCCCCTACGTCCCGCATCTCCGACCACGCGAAAAAGCCACCCCATCGGGGTGGCTTTTCTGCTGTATTTATCCCTCAAAGGGCACGCCGAATATCTGCCAGAACTGCCGGTTCTCGCTGTCGGACACCATGGCGGAGTTCCACGAGCCGAACGTAAAGCTGGCGCAGCTGTCCGTCCCCTTCAGCACCGACACTGTCCGCCCGTCGTCGAACGTCACCGTCAGCTTGGCGGTGAACCAGCAGGCGGCTCCGCTGCCGTAGTCTCTGGCGTTGGTGAGCATCTTCTGCAGGGCGGGCAGGTCGGCTTTGGCGGCGGTGTACGTCTCGCCGCCGTAGAACTCCAGCTTGGCGGAAGTCATATTGCCCCGGAAATCCTCCGGCGTGACGAAGGTATAGCCGCACTGTTCCGTCAGTATTTTCAGCACCGTGGGCGGCACGGGGTAATCGGCAGTGCCCCAATAGCGGACATCGTCCTCGCCGCTGCGGTGCAGCTCGGCGCACACCTGATGCCACTCCGGCTGCACCAGTCCCTTCTCCGACTGGATGGCCTGCACCTGCTCCTCCGTCAGCGGCACGACCTGCTTGGCGGAACCGCCCGTCTCCCACGTGATCTGATAGACCTCCAGCTCCGCCGTTTCCGCCGCGCTCCGGTACTGGAACCGTACAGCGTACTGTCCATCCATGCCCAGGCCCACGAACTGCTCCGTCAGCTCTACCACATCTCCGTTGTGGAGCGCCACGTTCTCCTCATTGTACCGTCCGTAGAGGGTGAAGCCCTCACCCTTTATCACGGACAGCTGCGCGCCGCTGCCCACCTCATACACCGGGATGTCCTCGCTGTAATTCTCGTCGTATGTCACCGTGCGGTACGTCACGGAATAGACCTCCGACACGGAGATGCTCAGCTGGTCCCTCTCATAACTGGCGGCCACCGGCAGCCCGCCGGTCAACTGGGACATGGCATACCGGGAAATATCCGCCAGCAGCACCTCTGCCGCGTCGCCCCGGCCGTCGGGGGCTTGCTGTCCCGCCAGCCGGCGAAGATACGCCCCCACCGTGTTGGGGGCTTGCTGGTAGCGGTGCGCCAGCACGTCCATGGCGCCCTCGGCATACGCCCCGTCCGCGTTCAGATAGTACGCGCACAGGTAGCTCAGCGGCAGGGTGTTCCAATCGGGCAGCGTGTCGTTATAGACGATGCCGTAATCCTCCGCCCGGACGCTACACGGGTCGTTATCCCCGGTAACGCTCCACGGCATGGTTTCCTCAAAGCTCGGCTGCGCGTCCCCCTCATAGTAGACGATAGAGCCATCCTCCGCCATTGTCCGCAGCATATCCATATACGCCTGCAAGCCCTCGGCGCTCTCCCGCGCCGTATCCGGATATCCGGGGTAAACGATCGGGTACAGCGAATCGCTGGCCGTGCTGTCCGCTTTATTTGATGTTCCGTCAGCGCCATGCTCCTGCCATGAGAACCACTCCGCGTTGTCGATCAGCGCCAGCGCGATATAACCCCGCATGGCGATCTGCCGATAGCGCTCCTCGCTCCTCTGCGGCACCGCTCCCTCGTAGGTATACAGCACCGTGATGCCCATGGGCTCCCTATCCGTGCTCAGATGCACGGCATAGCCGTAGTCCGCGCCGCTGCTGCCCAGCTCCCGGAACCCCAGCGCGTCCAGTATCGCGCCCACGGCAGAGTTGTTGTCCACGTAGGGCGTCCGCAGGGCGAACAGCTTCTCCGCGTCCAGCGTCCCCACGTTCTTGTAGCTGGGCTTCGTCAGCAGGCACACGCCGATGACCACCGCCGCGGCGGCCAGTATGACCGCCGCCCATATCGCCGGCTTCTTATAGCCCAGCACGTTCTTCACCCGTTCCTTCACCGCCACCTCGCCGAAGGCCAGCGGGCACACCGCCGCCATTTTCGGCTGGGCGGCGCAGGACACCAGCGCCCGGGAATAGGCCGCCCGCTGCGCCGCATCTGCGTTTTTCAGCGCCATCTCGTCACAGGCGTTCTCCATGTCCCGCCCCAGCAGGACATAGGCCGCCCACAGCACCGGGTTGAACCAGTTCACCGCCAGCAGCAGGAACGCAAAGGGCTTCACCACATGATCCCACCGCCGGATGTGGCACCGCTCGTGCGCCAGCACCTGGGGCAGATCCTCCTCCGACACGCTCTCCGGCACATAGATGCACGGCGCGATAATGCCCAGCACAAAGGGCGTGCTCCACTGGGTGCAGCGGTACACGTTGTCCCGAATGTGCTCCGCTCTCCGCAGCGTCAGCCGCATCCAGATAAAGCTCAGCAGCATATATGCCGCCATGCAGCCCATGCCAATGACCCATATCCACGGCAGCCACCGGGCGAACGTCCGCAGCGTCACCGGCTCCGCCGCCGGTTCCGCCGGTATGACGGCAACGGCGGCGCCGGAGGATTCCGCAGGCGCGGGAGCCGCCTCCTCCGGGACGCTTGTCCTCGCCTCCTGCATGGCGTGGTACGCCCGGCTCACCGGCGCTTCCTCTGCCTGTAAGCTCACCGGGCTTTCCACCGTCAGGCTCACCGGCAGCAGCAGCCGCAGTGCCACCAGCGCCCACAGCATGCACAGTGCCCGGCGGGACGCCTTTTTCCGCAGCACCAGCCGCACCGCCATCACCGCCAGCGCGATCAGCCCGGCCTGCCACGAAAGCTCCAATACCGTGTCGAACAGCTTATCCATGGTGCTCCTCCTCGAACTTGTCGATCATCCGCCGCAGCTCGTCCGCCTCCTGCTGGGTCAGCTGCTTGTTTCCGATAAACGCCGACAGGAACGCCGGCAGGCTCCCATGAAAGTTCTTGTCCACAAAGGCGCGGCTCTCGGCATTCTGCACATCCTGCCGCCCCACCAGCGCCGTGACGACAGCGTTCTCCGTGTGCACCACGCCCCGCTCCGTCAGCCGCTTGATGACGGTGTAGGTGGTAGATTTTTTCCACCCCAGCTCGTCGGCGCACAGCCTCACCAGCTCACTGCTCTTCACCGGCTCGTGCTGCCAGAGGATCTCGCAAAAGCGCAGCTCGCTGTCGAATATCTTCGGTGTGTCCATGGTCATCCCTCCTTTTCAGGTCGAACAGATTAGACCTCTTGCGTATAGTCTAACCGATTAGACCACTCTTGTCAAGAGCTTTTCTTGCAGCCGGCGAAAAATTGATATATAATGATATATAACATATATTCAAGTTTAAAATTAAAGGAATTTCAACATGGATATTCTCTTTCAGGACAGGCGCATCGTGGTGACGGTGAAGCCCTCCGGCGTCCTCTCCACCGATGAGCCGGGCGGCATGCCCGCCCTTCTGCGGCAGGAGCTGCACACCGAATGCATCCGCACCGTCCACCGGCTGGACGCCCCGGTGTCCGGCCTGATGGTGTTTGCCCGCAGCGCCTACGCCGCCGGCGACCTGTCCCGCCAGATACGGGAGGGCACCTTCAAAAAGCACTATCTGGCAGTGCTGCGCGGCGCCCCGCCGGAACGGGAGGGCACCCTCACCGACCTGCTGGCACGTGACAAGGAAACACGCTTGACACACGTTGTCACCACAATGGAAAAGGGCGTTCAGGAGGCTCGCCTGCGCTACCGGGTGCTGGACAGCCGCGCCGGGCTGACACTGGTACAGGTGCAGCTGCTCACCGGGCGGACGCACCAGATCCGTGTGCAGTTTTCCTCCCGCGGCCTGCCGCTGGTGGGCGACCGGCGCTACGGTCTGGCGGACGATCCCGTGTCCCCCATCGCCCTGTGGTCGTGTCATCTGTCCTTCTGCCACCCGGAGTCCGGCGCGCCCATGACCTTCGACCTGCGTCCGCCCGCCATAGCGCCGTGGGATATGTTCGATTTTCCTGATATGTCAACGTCAGTAAAGTGAATTTGCCTTACAGCAAATCCGGGAGCGGACGCTCCCGGATTTACTGTACTTTTTTCTATCCGCCCCGCATAGGCTTGTCTGAAAGGCGGTGAACGTATGAAAAAGAATCGCTGGCGGCAGGGCGCGGCGTCGGTGGCGGCTGCGGCGGTGCTGTGGCTGGCGGCGGTGTGCGCCGGAAGCGACGATCTGGCATCGGCGGCGGCAGCGGTGCGGCAAAGCGAGCTGGCGCGCTGCCTGCTCCAATGGGAGCTGGCCGACCTGCTGCCCACGGATTCTCTTCCCCTGCCGGCGCTGCTGGCGCTGGGACAGTCCCCGCAGCTGCTGGCCGCGCAGGAGGAGATCAGCCGGATGCAGGCCGTTTCCCCGGAAAAGGCGGAGGCTCCCGCCCCGCAGGACGAGCCAGCCGCGCAGGACGAGCCGCAGCCGGACGGCGGCACCGCCGAGCCGTCGCCGCCGCTGTCGGTGGTGGTGACGGACGAGAACGGCTACATCCGCGTGGGGGACGTGTTCATCAAAAACGCCTCCCGCCAGACGCTGGACGGCATACGGTTTGACGGCACATTTGCCGCCGCGCCCGGCGACGAGTCCCCGCAAGTGCTTATACTTCACACCCACGGCAGCGAGGCGTATACCATGCCCGCCGGGGAGGAATACGTGGACACCGGCTCCTTCCGCACGGCGGATGCCTCCGTCAGCGTCATCCGGGTGGGCGACGAGCTGGCCAGAGTGCTGTCGGGCTACGGCCTGTCCGTGCTGCACGACCGGGCGCTGTATGACGATCCGGAGTACAACGGCGCGTACTACCGGGCGGAGGACGCCATCGAGGAATACATGGCAAAATACCCTGGCATCCGGTTCATTCTGGACGTTCACCGGGACGCGCTGGAGGACAAGGCCGGGCACCAGTACAAGGTGGTGACGCGGGAGGATCCCGACTGCGCGCAGGTGAGCCTTGTAATGGGCAGCAGCTGGGAGGGCTGGCAGGAGAATCTGAAGTTCGCCGTGGCGGTGCAGCAGCACCTGACGGAGAGCCACCCCACCCTCATGCGGCCGCTGACGCTGCGGAATTCGGACTATAACGAGTATTTCACCACCGGCAGCCTGCTGGTAGAGGTCGGCGCGGCGGGCAATTCGCTGGATGAGGCGCTGAAGGCCGCGCAGCTGTTCGGCCAGGGTCTGGCGGAAGTCATCGGTTCAAAAGCCGCGCAGTAGGGCGGAGGAAACGGATTCCCGCGCCAGTGACACGGTCACTGGCTCGGCATGGCAGCGCTGACGCGCTGGCGGGCGACAGGGTCGTCCGTCCCTACGTCCGCCTGTCGGTGATGCTCTGCACCGAAGGGGGCGCAGTATGATTCGTAGGGCGGGACCCATGTGTCCCGCCGCGCAATATGCATTGATCCCGGCGGGGCACGCGGGCCCCGCCCTACAGAGGGGTGCGGCAAATCGACCGTAGGGGGAGATGCCACATCGCCCCGACGTCCCGTACACAAAAAAAGAACGCCCGTTAGGCCGCCTGGCATAAGAAAACATACGCCGCAAAAGGCGCGAAGCAGTTTTGCCAAAGTA
>DNFA01000006.1:0-3121 GCA_003487665.1 Oscillibacter sp. | reverse complement strand
GGGCGTTTTTTCGGTCGATTTCAGCCGGATAGACACAGGCAAAACCGTGTGTTTTCTTGTGTCAGGCGGCCTTTGGGCGCGGTTTTTTCGTCATTATCGATTCTTTTTCGCCAGCTCCATCAGCTCCGGGTACTTGGATATGATGTAGCTGTAGCTGCCGCGGCCATGGGGCAGCAGGCAGTCGGAGCAGTCCTTGACGCCGTTTTCCAGATACCTGAAATTGCCGCCGCATTTGCTGCCCAGCGTATACAGCGGGCAGTAGCAGAACAGGCAGTTGAAGTCCTCCGGATGGCTTGTCTTATGGCAGGGGAAGAACTCGCACGCCCGGTGCTGGGTGAAGGAGTAGGCGCACTCCTCCGGCTTCTTGCTGTAAATATCGTCCACTTTACTCCTCCACTGTCACAACGCCGTCCTCACCCACGGTGACGGTCATACCTGTCTGTACATACTGCAAAAACTCATCGCCCAGCGAGTCCACCACGGGCATTTTGCTGTCCGTCCACACGTCGCCCAGGATGGCGCCGGAGGCGGCCAGCGAGTCGATGGGCAGGGAGAACAGCATGCATGCGGGCTGCTTGCCGTGGGAGCACACCGTGAACAGCACCATGCCGCCGGTGGTGGAGCCGATGGTCTGGGGCAGGCACAGCGCCTTGCCAATCATGGGCTTTTTGTAGAGGTCGGGGTTATTCTGGTCGCCGCACTTCACCTGCTTGTCGCCGAACATCATGGCCATCTGGTAGCTGGCCAGCGTGTTGAACCCGCCGTGGCTCACCAGAGCCTCCGCGGTGCAGGTGCCGGGGACGACGACACGACCCTTGAACTGCTTCATATCAGCGTCCCTCCTTTCCCGACAGGATGTCCAGTATCTCCGCGTCCGTGTAGTACCGGGCGCTGGTATAGGTGCGCAGCTTGTTGGAATTGGTGATGACCGCCTTTTTCTTGCACAGGGGGTTGTTCATGTACATCAGCGGGCAGATGTAGCTGAGGATCACGCCCATGCTTTGCAGCTTGTAGCCCTCCACGGTGTCCTTGAAGGCGTCCAGCACGGCGGGCGCAGCGGTGAACACCGTGGGCACCGCCACCTGCAGGCGGTTCTGCTGCCGCAGAGCGTCGTGCAGCTTTTCCGTCCATTGGTGCAGCTGCTCCAGCGTCAGATGGGGACAGCCCACGAAGCACAGCTCCGGCCGTGCGGCGGGATCCTTCCAGATCACGGGATAGCTGCGCTTCACCCGCTCCAGCTCCGCGTCGTCGATCACGTAGGTCTGATAGCCCTCGTGCAGCAGGGCTTCGCCCTGTTCCCTGGCCTCGGGTGTCAAGTTCTCGATGTGATACAGTCCCACGGCGCCGTTGCTGGCGGTGGCCGCGCCGAAATCCTTCAGATAGGCGCGGTTCTCGTCGTTCAGCTCCGTGCCCAGCCATGTGTCCAGACCGCGGACGTAGGGCACGTCCTCCATGACCTTCATGCCGATGGCCGAGCCCAAAAGCTGCGGCTCCGGACGGCTCTGGCACTTCACCTCGATGAGCCAGTGGGCCTTGCGCCCCTCGTCGGTCAGCAGGCCGAACTCCGGCACGAAGCCGGCGATGCTGCCCATCAGCTCCAGCATGCCGCTGTTGCGGTTGCAGCGGGCACCCAGCACGCTGTTGGCATACACCACGGCGGAGGATTCCGCCCAGCTGAGGATGTCGCCCTGCTTCGGGCGGTTGCCCACCTGCTCCAGATAGCAGGTGCAGGTGTAGCCGTTGTCGGCGGTGATGCCCAGCTTGCGGAGCTGCTCCTCGTAGCGCGCCTGCTGGGTATACATGATCTTGCGGAACACGATGTCCTCCAGCAGGCTGGTGGGCACGTTTTTGTCCAGCGGACGGGGATCGGCGGTGAATTTCTGGCCGCTGGTCAGTCCGGCCTCGATGAGACGGTCGTACAGGTCGTAGACCGGCTTCATCACCGCCAGGCCGAAGGAGATGACGGTGTGGCCGTACTCACTGGTGACGGGCACCATGCGCTGCGCGCCGAAGGTGTCGCCGTACATGACCAGTGTTTTGACAACCTTGGCCATCGTCTCGCCCTGCGCGCCGTCCAGCAGCGCCTGCTGCTGCGCTGTCAACTGCATAAAACCACTTCCTTTATTCAGAATGGTGGATCGCTGCCCTTATTGTACCAGTGCGGGGACGGAAAGTCAACTTGACGGACGGGCGGAAGTAGGCTATACTGCGGGAGAAAGGACGGTGGCGTTATGCAGGCGGTGCTTTTGTGGAAGAATATGGCGCAGGTGGCGGACAAGATGGATCCCGCCGTGTTTCAGTATGTGGGCGAGCGCCAGACGGAGAGCTTCGAGGCGCTGGAGCATTTCGACCTGCTGGCCTTTGACTGGTACGATGTGCGTAAGGGCGGCAAGAGTGAAAAGGTGCTGGTGTATCTGGATCAGGAGGATCTGTTTTTCTTCTGCCGGGACGAGGCGGCGGCGCAGTATGTCCGCGGCGCGGTGCAGGAGCTGAACGCCGGCGGCGTCACGGACAACCAGCAGCTGCTGTACCGGTTCTTCGCCGGGCTGTTCAAGGGGGACATGGCATATCTGGAAAAGCTGGAGGCCAAGATCAACGAGGGCGAGGGCATCATACTGGAGGGACGCGCCAAGGACGACGCGCCCCGGCGCATCGCCGCGTGGCGGCGGGAGCTGCTGCGGCTGAAGCGGTATTACGAGCAGCTGGACGCCATCTTCGACGAGATGGGCGACAACGACAACGGCCTGCTGCGGGAGGATATATTGGGACGGATGACCGTGCTGGGACGCCGGACGGATCGCTATCTGCAAAAGGTCTGCTCCCTGCAGGAGCTGGTGGCGCAGCTGCGGGAGGCCTATCAGAGCCAGCTGGCCATCCAGCAGAACGACCTGATGCGGGTGTTCACCATCGTGACGGTGCTGTTTCTGCCGCTGACGCTGATCACCGGCTGGTTCGGCATGAACTTTGTGAACATGCCTGAATTGCAGTCGGAGTGGGGCTATCCCGTGATCATCGCCGCCAGTGTATTGCTGGTGGCGGGGCTGCTGTGGTTCTTCCGGCACAAGAAATGGCTGTGAAAAAAGCGCCCCGTCGGGGCGCTTTTCAGCTTGTCAAAAAAGTC
>DNFA01000068.1 GCA_003487665.1 Oscillibacter sp. | reverse complement strand
TCTTTATCTAAGTGAACCCCCGCGCTCCCATTTGCTTACGGCCTTGTCCGTCACATGCAGCGCCTGCGCCAGCGCCGCCTGCGTCATGCCCTGCTGCTTTCTCCTTTCGGCGATAAAAGCGCCGAGAAGCTGTTTGTCCAAAGTGATCACCTCGCTGCCATTGTACCAGACTAGCGGGAAAATGCAACCGACTGTCGGTTTACCTGCATCGCCATGGCCGCGTCCGGACTGCGGATGGGCGTCAGCGGCTCACGCAGCAGGCCGGGCGGGTATTTTATGTAAGGTGTACTCTTTGCCATGGCGCGCAGCTCCATAAAAACAGAAAATTGCCAAATTGACATTATTACAGTGCGGTGGTATCCTTTCGTAAAGGAAATTTTTTTGGAGTGAGAACGGTATGCTCTCTCCGCGGCTGAAGGAATGATAAAAAACTTTCAGGCTGACAGAAAAATTTTTAGGAAAAATGCAAAAAAGGACTGTTAATTGTCCTAAACGTATGGTATAATCGACATACAAGAAAGCAGCGCGCCATTCCGGCGCGATGACATTTTACACAGGAGGTTTTGCAAATGGAAACTTACGGACTGGAAAAGCTGGGCATCATCAATGCCAAGGCTGTCTATCGCAATCTCACTCCCGCGCAGCTGACCGAGCATGCGCTCTGCCGCGGCGAGGGCACTCTGTCCAACACCGGCGCGCTGGTGGTCAAGACCGGTAAATACACCGGCCGCAGCGCCAACGACAAGTTCATTGTCGATACTCCCGCTGTCCATGACGACATCGCCTGGGGCAAGGTGAACCGCCCCATCGAGAAGGCGAAGTTCGACGCCATCCGCTCCAAGGTCATCGCCTATCTGCAGGGCAAGGAGATCTTTGTTTTCGACGGCTTTGCCGGAGCCGATCCCAAGTATACCAAGGCCTTCCGCATCGTCAACGAGCTGGCCAGCCAGAACCTCTTCATCCACCAGCTGCTGCGCCGTCCCACCGCCGAGCAGCTGGAGGACTTCCACGAGGACTACACCATCATCGCCGCTCCCGGCTTCAAGTGCATCCCGGAGATCGACGGCACCCGCAGCGAGGCCGCCATCCTGGTGGACTACGAGGCGCACGAGGTGGTGATCTGCGGCACCCAGTATGCCGGCGAGATCAAGAAGTCCGTGTTCTCTGTTATGAACTATGTGCTGCCCAAGCAGGGCGTGTTCCCCATGCACTGCTCCGCCAACATCGGCAAGAACGGCGACAGCGCCGTGTTCTTCGGCCTGTCCGGCACCGGCAAGACCACACTGTCCGCCGACCCCAACCGCATGCTCATCGGCGATGACGAGCACGGCTGGGCGGACGATTCCGTGTTCAACTTCGAGGGCGGCTGCTATGCTAAGTGCATCAACCTCAGCCCCGAGGGTGAGCCTGAGATCTACAACGCCATCAAGTTCGGCGCTCTGGTGGAGAACGTGGTGATGGATCCCGACACCCGCGAGTTCGACTTCGACGACGATTCTCTGGCCGTCAACTCCCGCGTGGGCTATCCCGTGGAGTATATCCCCAACGCCGAGCTGTCCGGCATGAGCCCCAGCGTCCCCAAGACCGTCATCTTCCTGACGGCGGATGCCTACGGCGTGCTGCCTCCCATCAGCAAGCTGGATAAGAACCAGGCCATGTACTACTTCGTCTCCGGCTTCACCTCCAAGGTTGCCGGTACGGAGATCGGCGTTACCGAGCCGGTGCCCACATTCTCCACCTGCTTCGGCGAGCCGTTCCTGCCGCTGGATCCCTCCGTGTACGCCGCGATGCTGGCGGACAAGGTGGAGAAGGCCGGCGCCAAGGTCTACCTGGTCAATACCGGCTGGAACGGCACCGGCAAGCGCATGAAGCTCAGCTACACCCGCGCCATGGTCACCGCCGCCCTTACCGGCGAGATCGAGAAGAGCCAGTTCGTCACCGACCCCACCTTCGGCGTGCAGGTGCCCACCAGCATCGAGGGTGTGCCCTCCGAGCTGCTGATCCCGGAGAACACCTGGGAGGACAAGGCCGCGTATCAGGCAAGCTGCAAGAAGCTGGCCGCCAGCTTTGTGGAGAACTTCAAGAAGTACACCCACATGAGCGCCGAGGTCGTGGCCGCAGGCCCCAAGGCGTAAACAGAGCAAAAAAATTTCCCCGACACCGTCGGGGAAATTTTTTGCGTTTCTTTAAGGTGCATTTCAGCTATATGGGATATGCTTTACCACAGTGAAAGAAGGCTCACTTCTTCAGGGCGTTGACGGCCTCCCGCAGGGCATCCACATGCTCCTGCTTCGTAGCCCAGCTTGCGCAGAAGCGCACGCCGGAATGGTCGGCGTCCACCCGCTCCCAGTACTCATAGCCGAAGCGCTTGCCGATCTCGGCCAGCTCCGCGTCGGGCATGATGGGGTACTGCTGGTTGGTGGGTGAGTCGAACAGCAGGGGATAGCCCGCCGACACGAAGATGTCCCGGATCTGATGCGCCATTTCGATGGCGTGGCGGGAGATCTTGAAGTACAGATCGTCGGTGAACAGGGCGTCGAACTGCACGCCCAGCAGACGACCCTTGGCCATGCGGCCGCCCCGCTGCTTCATGATAAAGCGGAAATCCTTTTTCAGGCTCTCGTTCATGATGACCACGGCCTCGCCGAACAGCGCTCCCACCTTGGTGCCGCCGATGTAGAACACGTCGCACAGGCGGGCAAGCTCCGGCAGCGTCATGTCGCTCTCATCGGCCATCAGACCGTAGCCCAGACGGGCGCCGTCGATGAACAGGGGAAGGCCGTACTCCCGGCAGGTGCCGTACAGCTCCGTCAGCTCCGCCTTGGTATACAGCGTGCCGCCCTCGGTGGGGTGGGAGATATACACCATGCCCGGCTGGACGATGTGCTCGGTGGATTCGTCGTGCTTGTGCCACTCTACGTAGTCCCGTACCTGCTGTGCGGTGATCTTCCCGTTGGTGGTGGGCAGGGTGATGACCTTGTGACCGGTGGACTCAATGGCGCCGGCCTCATGGCAGTTGATGTGACCGCTGACGGCGGAGAGCACGCCCTGCCACGGCCGCAGGATAGCGGCGATGACCGTGGTGTTGGTCTGGGTGCCGCCCACAAGGAAGTGGACGTCGGCCTCCGGCGCCTGGCAGGCGGCCTTGATCTTCTCCCGGGCGGCGGCGCAGTATTCATCCTCGCCGTAGCCCACGGTCTGCACCATGTTCGTCTCGTTGAGCTTTTCCAGCAGGGCGGGATGCGCGCCCTCCAGATAGTCGCTGTTAAAGTAGATCATAGCGATTCTCCTTTTCTGTGGGACGGAACGGAATCAGACGCTCCGCCGTCTCAGATAATAGATAACACTTCTATTTTAATACGTTTTTCTTAGGATGTAAAGCAAACTGTTACAATTTCATTACAGCTTGTTTATGTCCCTTGCAATACACGAAAAAACCTGCTACAATACCCAACGACAAGGAGGCTTGTACCATGAACGATACACCCAGAGGATCCCGTTTGCAGAGGGATACACGCAGCACGGAGCTGCAGCCCGTCGATACCAATAACCGGCGGCGCAGAAAACGCAGAAAGAACGGCAAGGCGCTTTATTATGCTGTGCTGATCGTTCTGCTGGGCGTGCTTGTGTTCTCGTCCGTAAAGATCATCACGTATCTGAAAGATCAGAAGAACGCGGAGAACAAGCAGAACGAGATCAATAACAGCTTTATTACGCCTGATCCCAATGCTTCCGGTACCGATGCCAACAGCAGCGGAACGGATACCGACAACAGCGGCGAGTCAAAGAAGGACGAGAAGCCCAAGGATCCCGATCCCGAGAGCATCATCGTGAACTTCGATAAGATGCAGGCGCAGTACCCCGACGTGGTGGGCTATGTATACAGTGCCGACACCGTGCTGAAGTACCCCATCGTACAGACCTCCGACGAGGGCGGCGAGTATTACCTGTACCGCGACATCGACGGAAACAACAACAAGAACGGCACCGTGTTCCTGGATTGGCGCTGCAACTCTGACTTCACCTCTCAGAACAACATCATCTACGGTCACAACATGAAGACCGGCCTGATGTTCGCCTCTCTGATGAACTACAAGCAGCAGTACTATTACGATATCCACCCGTACTTCTATCTCTACACGCCCAGCCAGACCTATAAGGTCAACCTGTTCGCCGGCTGCATCGTGGAGCATGATGCGGATGTGTACTCCCTGACCCTCAGCGACAGCTATATTCAGGAGTGCATCCAGAACTCCACCTTCAAGTCCAGCTACGGTGCGCCCACGGGCAATATCCTGACGCTGAGCACCTGTGACTACGACTTCGACAACGCCCGTTACGTGGTCATGGGCGAGCTGGTTCCCGTGAAGAACCCCGCCGAGTCCGCGGAGTAAGCAGATAACGAAAAGACCGCCTGCGGGCGGTCTTTTCTCGCACAAAAAAACAGACCCCGTGGGGGTCTGTTTTTTTCGTGTGTTTACTTGGTGCCGAAGATACGGTCGCCGGCGTCGCCCAGACCGGGGACGATGTAGCCGTTCTCATTGAGCTTCTCGTCCACCGCACCGGCGTAAATGTCCACGTCGGGATACAGCTTCTGGATATGGGCGATGCCCTCGGGCGCTGCCACCAGCACCATCAGCTTGATGTGCTTGCAGCCGAACTTCTTCATTTCGCCGATGGCTTCGGCAGCGGAGCCGCCGGTGGCCAGCATGGGATCCACGATCAGCACGTCGCGCTCGGCCACGTCCTTGGGCATCTTGCAGAAGTAGGGATGCGGCTCCAGCGTCTCCTCGTCGCGGTACATGCCGATGTGTCCCACACGGGCGGAGGGAACCATGCGCAGCACGCCGTCCACAAGACCCAGACCGGCACGGAGGATGGGAACGACTACGAATTTGCGGCCTGCCAGCGTGGGTGCGTCCATCTCGCAGATGGGCGTTTCGATGTGCTTGGTGGTCAGGGGCAGATCGCGGGTGGCCTCATAGGTGATGAGCATACCGATCTCGGATACCAGCTCACGGAAATCCTTGACGCTGGTGTTCTTGTCCCGCATGATGGTCAGTTTGTGCGCCACCAGGGGATGATCCATAATGTGAACCTTGCTGCTGTACATAGTGTTCTCCTCCGTATATATGAAATTCAATGGGTACGCTCGTATGTGGGAGACGTTATTCCGCCGTCAGCGGAAGCCCCTTGGCCAGCCGCTCCCGCTCGGCCTGGCTGAGCCGCAGATACACCGGCTGCAGCTCCTGCGCGGAGCAGAGCCGCCCCTGTGCCGCCAGCGCTTCCGCTGCCAGCGCCGCGCCTGCGGCGCTCTGATACCGGTGCAGGGGGGAGGCCATGCGGCAGGGGATGCCGAAGGCCTGAAGATGCTTGTATAAAAGCTCAGCCCCGTCGCCGACGATGAGTATGTCGTTCTCTGAGGGATAGGCGTCTCGCAGCTCCTGCGCCACATATTCGCAGGAGACGGCGCGGTCGTCGCACAGCCGGATGATCCGTCCGTTTTCCGCCTTGAAAAGCGCGTTGTATACCTGCTGCCGCCGGGCGTCCATGGCGCCCACGATCAGGCCGTTGAAATCATCGCCGCCGTAGGCCATAGCCGCCAGCGTGGACACGCCGCAGCAGGGCAGCCCCTTCGCCCAGGCCAGCCCCTTGGCTGCCGATACGCCGATGCGCAGACCGGTGAAGCTGCCGGGGCCGTGGGTCACAGCCACAAGGCCGATATCGTCCAGCGTCAGACCGGCGCTTTGCAGCATGGCGTCCAGCAGGGGCATCAGGGTGACACTGTGGGTCAGTCCCCGGTTCTGATAGGATTGCGCCAACAGCACGCCGTCCTCCGTCACAGCCACGGACACGCTCTTGGCGGATGTCTCCAAAGCCAGTATTTTCAACGTGTCTCGCCTCCTGTGATGGTGATGATGCGGTCGTTTTCCCCGCTGCCGCGGGCGATGTCCACCCACAGGGTGTCCTCCGGCAGCGCATCGCTGACGCGCTCCGACCACTCCACGGCGCACACGCCGCCGCGGATAAGATAGTCCTCCCAGCCGATGTCGAACAGCTCGTCCGAGCTGCCCAGCCGGTACATATCAAAGTGGAACAGGGGCACTGTGCCGCTGTATTCATTGACGATGGTGAAGGTGGGACTGGTGACGCGGCCGGCGCAGCCCAGCCCTCTGGCCAGCCCGCGGGTGAAGGCGGTCTTGCCCATGCCCAGGCCGCCGCGGTAGGCCACGACGCTGCCGGGGCGGAGCGTTTTGCCCAGCGTTTCGCCGATGCGCTCCGTTTCCTCCGGACTGTGGGACAGATATTCCATGGCTTCACCCCGCTTTTCCTCAAATCGTCTTATTATAGCACAGCCTGCCGAAAAAGAAAAGAGTAAAACCGCCGTTGGTACGGAAAAACTCAAGCAGCTTTTTTCAACTTGTTTACAACTTTTATCCAATATGCTATAATAATTTATTAGCTATAAGGAAAGGGACGACCACTATGGAACTGTCGGCAAAGCTGGTACGTTCACAACTGAATTTCTTCAAGCCCTTCGTGGCAGGCTGCTCGCTGGAGGTGACCCGCAAGGGGCAGGACAAGCTGGGCGAGCTGATGAGCGCCCTCCACAAGCGGGAGGTACTGATCCGCGACCATGATTTCGAGCGCTTTCAGGGCGCGTGGGTCATGCCCAAGGACGAGCGGCGCAGCGGCGTGGTGCTGTATCTCCACGGCGGCGGCTATACCTGCGGCAGTCTGGACTACGCCAAGGGCTTCGCCGCGACGCTGGCCAGCGAGTGCGGCGTGCGCGTGTTCTGCGCGGCGTACCGTCTGGCGCCGGAAAATCCGTACCCGGCGGCGGTGGAGGACGCGCTGACGGCCTTCGACTACCTGCTGAAAAAGGGCTATGCGCCGCACCAGATTCTGCTGTGCGGCGAGAGCGCCGGCGGCGGCCTGATCTACGCCCTGAGCCTGAAGCTCAAGCAGCTGGGGCGCGAGCTGCCCTGCGGCTTGATCGGGATATCCCCGTGGGTGGATCTCACCGGCTCCGGCGCGTCCTACGAGACGAACCGGGACAACGACCCGTCCCTGACACAGGAGCTGCTGGAGTTTTACGCCAAATGCTACACACAGAACCCCACTGACCCTCTGTGCTCACCGGTGCGGGGCGACCTGACCGGCCTGCCGCCGTCTCTGCTGTTTGCCGGAGGCGACGAGATACTGCTGGACGATGCCCGCACACTGCATGACCGGCTGAAGGCGGCCGGCTGCCGCAGCAAGCTCATCATCGCGCCGGGACGCTGGCATGCCTATGTGCTCTATTGCTTGCAGGAGAACATGGAGCAGGATATGGAGGAGATCAACCGTTTCCTGACCCAGAACCTGTCCCCGGCGCGGAGCCTGCGCTGGATGCGGCTGGATAACGCCGCCAAGATATACCCCGCCGCCAAGCGGCGCAACTGGAACAACTTTTTCCGTATCTCCGCCACGCTGACGGAGCCTATCGACACCGGGGTGCTGGCCTCGGCGCTGGATGTGACGGCGCGGCGCTTTCCGTCCATTGCCGTGCGCCTGCGGCGGGGCGTGTTCTGGTACTATCTGGAGGAGATACCCAAGACCCCGCCCATCCAGCCGGAGAAGAGCTGCCCGCTGGCGCACGCGCCCTTTCACGAGGTGCGGCAGTGCGCCTTTCGGGTGCTGGTGTATAAAAACCGGGTGGCGGTGGAGTTTTTCCACGCGCTGACCGACGGCACCGGCGCGCTTGTGTTCGTCAAAACGCTGCTGGCGGAGTACCTCAGCGAGAAATACGGACTGTCCGTCCCGGCGGAGAAGGGCGTGCTGGGGCGGCTGGAGGAGCCGTCGCCGGAGGAGCTGGAGGACAGCTTTGCCCGCTACGCCGGGGATATCACCGCCAGCCGCGCCGAGTCCACGGCGTACCATCTGTCCGGTACGCCGGAGCGGGACGGCTATAAGAACCTTGTGACCATGATGATCCCGGCGGAGAAGCTGCGCGCTTGCGCCAAGAAGCACGGCGTGTCCGTGACGGAGCTGCTGTGCGCCGCCATGATGCAGGCTATTGGGGAGCTGCAGGCAGAGAAGGTGCCCAATGTCCGCCACCGCAAGCCGGTGAAGGTTCTGATCCCCGTGAACCTGCGGAATCTGTTCCCCAGCCGGTCGCTGCGGAACTTTGCATCCTATATCACCCCGGAGATCGACCCGCGTATGGGCGATTGCAGCTTTTCCGAGCTGTGCAGCCTCGTCCACCACAAGATGGGGCTGGAGAACAACCGGCGCACCATGCGGGCGAAGTTCGCGGCAAACGTGGCCAGCGAACGCTCGCCCATCCTGCGGGTCATGCCGCTGTTTATCAAGAACATCGCCATGAAAGCGGTGTTCGACGCCGTGGGCGAGTGCAAGTCCTGCCTGTGCCTGTCCAATCTGGGCAGGGTGGAGCTGCCGGAGGTGATGGTACCCTATGTGCAGCGGATGGATTTCATCATCGGCGTACAGGCGCGGGCACCCCACGACTGCGGCGTTGTCACCTGGGGCGACACGGTGTATATCAACTGCATCCGCAGCATTCAGGAGCCGGAGCTGGAATACCGGTTTTATCGGGTGCTCCACCGGCTGGGACTGCCGGTGAAGGTGGAGAGCAACCAGCGCTGAGGCGGAGGGAAAGGAGTTTTTGTCCATGTATTGTATCAAATGCGGCGTGGAGCTGGCGGACAGCGAGCGGGTGTGCCCGCTGTGCGGCACACGCGTCTTTCATCCCGATCTGCCCTGCGGACAGGGCGAGCCGCCCTATCCCCCGGACGAGCATCCCCGCCACGAGGAGGTCAGCCGCATCGGCGTGATGTTCGTGGTGTCGGTGTGCATGCTGCTGCCGGCGGTGATCTCCGTGCTGTGCGACTGGCGCATCAACGGCCGCATCACATGGTCGGGCTTCGCCGTGGGCGGCCTTGTGCTGCTGTATATTCTGGCGGCGCTGCCCATGTGGTTCAAGCGGCCTGACCCGGTGATCTTCGTGCCGGTGGACTTTGCGGCCATTGCGCTGTTCCTGCTGTATGTGAACTACGCCACCGGCGGACACTGGTATCTGTCCTTCGCCCTGCCCGTCACCGGCGCGGCGGCGCTGCTGGTGTGCGCCATGGTGACGCTGCTGAAATACCTGCCCGGTGCGGCGCTGTATATCTGCGGCGGGGCGCTGATCCTGTCCGGCGGCCTTGCGGTGCTGGTGGAGTTCCTGCTGAATTTGACCTTCGGCCTGCACGACACGTTCCTGTGGTCGATCTATCCGCTGGCGGTGGGCGTGGTGCTGGGCGCCATGCTGCTGGTCATCGCCGTCAGCAAGCCCCTGCGCCGGTCGCTGCACCGGAAATTCTTCCTGTGAGGTATCCCATGGAGCTTGTGTTCATCGACATTGACAATACGCTGCTGGACTTTGACGAGTATATCCGCCGGACCATGCAGGAGGGCTTCGCCCACTTCGGGCTGAAGCCCTATGAGCCGTATATGGAGGAGATATTCCACCGGGAAAACGGAAAGCTGTGGCGGCGGATCGAGCAGGGAACGCTGACGTTCGCGGAGCTGGAACGCATCCGCTGGAACAACGTGTTCGCCGCGCTGGACATCGACTTTGACGGCACGGTGTTCGAAACGTATTTCCGCGCCGCCCTGTACGACAGCGCCATCCCCGTGCTCGGCGCTATGGAGCTGCTGGAGGCGCTCCACGGGAAATACCCGCTGGCTGTGGCCAGCAACGGCCCCTATGACCAGCAGCTCCACCGGTTGGAGCTGGCGGGGATGAAGCGGTATTTCGACTGGTTCTTCATCTCGGAGCGTCTGGGCGCGTCCAAGCCCGCGGCGGCGTTCTTTGACGGGGCGTTCGCACAGCTGAACGAGGGGCGCGCCGCGCCCCTGCCGCCGGAGAAATGCGTCATCATCGGCGACTCGCTGACCTCCGACATGGCCGGTGGCAGGCAGTACGGCATGAAAACCTGCTACTACCGCCGTCCCGGTGCGCCGGAGGGGGCGGATGTTACATGGCAGGTCACGGATCTGCGGCAGATACCGGTGCTGTTGGAGGGGAGCGGGATATGACCATCAACGAATACCAGCAGCGCGCCATGGCGACGCTGAACCCGAAGCTGACCGAACGGGACGTGCTCATCAACAGCGTTATGGGGCTGTGCGGCGAGTCCGGCGAGGCCATCGACATCGTGAAGAAGTGGCTGGCGCAGGGGCACCCGCTGGATCGGGAGCACCTGGCCGGAGAGCTGGGCGACGTGGCGTGGTATCTGGCGGAGGCGGCCACGGCGCTGGGAATGCCGCTGGAGGACATCCTACGCGCCAATCTGGAGAAGCTGGAGCGCCGCTACCCCGACGGCTTTTCTGCGGAGAGGTCGGTGGGACGGGAAGCGGACGACAGGTGAAGGGACAGGGCACTGTCCAGCGATGATTTTTCTTGACACCGCCCGGTTTTGTGGTACACTGGGCGGTGTTATTCTGCGTGAAAGAGAGGAAATACCCATGCTTCAGTCGTTTCTTACCGTAGGCCAGCAGATCATTACGCTGTACCTGCTGCTGGTGGTGGGCTTTGTGCTGGGCAAGGTGAAGATACTGGACGACCGCGCTTCCACGGCCATGAGCAACCTTGTGATGTACGTGGTGTCCCCCTGCATGATGATCGTGGCGTTCCAGCGGCCTCTGGAGCGGGAGATGCTGCGGAATTTCGGACTGGTGACAGGCGTTTCGCTGCTGCTGCACGTGGTGTTCATCGTGGTGGCTGTGCTGCTGATCCGGGATGGGGATACCCAGCAGCAGGGCGATCTGCGCTTTGCCGCGGTGTTTTCCAACTGCGGCTTTATCGGCTATCCCCTGATGGCGGCTATGCTGGGCAGCATCGGCATTTTCTACGGCTCGGCGTATGTGATCGTGTTCACGGTGCTCACATGGACGTGGGGCGTGTACGCCGTCACCGACGACCGCAGCCAGCTGCGGCTGAAGCCGCTGCTGCTGAACCCCGGCGTAATCAGTGTGGCGGCGGCCATGGTGCTGTATCTGTGCCGCATTACGGTGCCGGAGATGTTGATGGTTCCTGTGCGCTATCTGTCCGAGCTGAATACGCCGGTGCCCATGCTGGTGGTGGGCTATCAGCTCAGCCACGCGGACTTTCGCCGGGCGCTGCGGGGCGCCAGCGCATGGGTGACGCTGGTGCTGCGGCTGGTGGTGCTGCCGCTGGTGTCGCTGGGGATATGCCTTGCGCTGCAGGTGCCCCACGACCTGACGCTGGTGCTGCTCATCGCGGCCAGCGCGCCGCCTGCGGCGCTGCTGAGCATGTTCGCCGCCCGGTTCGGCAAGGACACGGAGCTGGCTTCGTCGCTGGTATCGGTGCAGACGGCGATTTCCGCCGTGACCATGCCGGTGATGGTGGGATTGGCGGAGCTGCTGGCGTGATCGTGGCGGTATTTCCCGGAAACGGGAAAAAATGAATACTTTTTTAATTTCAGGAAACCCTATTGACAACGGCGGAAAAGATGCTACAATATACAGTACAAGTGAATACCTTATCAAGAGTGGCGGAGGGATCGGCCCTGTGAAGCCACGGCAACCTGTTTTTTCAAGGTGCCAAATCCGACGAACGAATCGAAAGATGAGGAGAGCAAGAGATACAGCACTCTGTCGATTCGGACAGAGCGCTTTTTTGTTGCATTTCTCAAAGCTGAAAGGAGAAAAAACCATGGCAAGACATCTGTTTACTTCTGAATCCGTTACCGAGGGACATCCCGATAAGGTCTGCGACCAGATCTCCGACGCGGTTCTGGACGCGATCTTCGAGCAGGACCCCAACGGCCGCGTGGCCTGCGAGACCTGCGCCTCCACCGGCCTGATCCATATCATGGGTGAGATCACCACCAGCTGCTATGTGGATATCCCCAAAATCGCCCGTCAGGTGGTGCTGGACATCGGCTACAACTCCTCCGACTGCGGCTTCGACGGTAATACCTGCGCCGTCATCACCAACATCGACGAGCAGTCCGGCGATATCGCGCTGGGCGTGGACAAGAGCTACGAGGCCAAGTCCACCGGCAAGAGCGAGCTGGACAACGGCGCCGGCGACCAGGGCATGATGTTCGGCTACGCCTGCAACGAGACGCCGGAGCTGATGCCTCTGGCTATCTCCATCGCCCACAAGATGGCCAAGCGCTTGACCGACGTGCGCAAGCAGGGTCTGGTGGACTATCTGCGTCCCGATGGCAAGACCCAGATCACCGTGGAGTACGACGAGAACGGCAAGCCCGTTCGGGTGGACACCGTGGTGCTGTCCACCCAGCACAGCCCCGACGTGACGCTGGAGCAGATCCGCAAGGATATGATCGAGCTGGTCATCAAGCCCACTGTTCCTGCCGAGCTGCTGGACGGCGAGACGAAGATCTATGTGAACCCCACCGGCCGCTTTGTCAGCGGCGGCCCCGCCGCCGATGCCGGCCTGACCGGACGCAAGATCATCGTGGATACCTACGGCGGCAGCGCGCCCCACGGCGGCGGCGCCTTCTCCGGCAAGGATCCCACCAAGGTGGATCGCTCCGCGGCCTACGCCGCCCGCTGGGTGGCCAAGAACGTGGTGGCTGCCGGTCTTGCCGACAAGTGCCAGGTGCAGCTGGCCTACGCCATCGGCGTGGCGCGTCCCGTCAGCGTGCTGGTGGAGACGTTCGGCACCGGCGTGGTGGCCGACAGCGAGCTGGAGGCCGCTGTGGAGAAGGTCTTTGACCTGCGCCCCACCGCCATTATCCGCGATCTCGACCTGCGCAAGCCCATCTACCGCCAGCTGGCGGCCTACGGCCACATGGGTCGTGAGGAGCTGGGCGTGGCTTGGGAAAAGACCGACCGCGTGGACGCTCTCAAGGCGGCGCTGGGTAAGTAAATACAAAATGGGAGGGCGGCATCAGCCGCCCTCTTTCATCAAGGAAGGAGCTTTCGGCCATGATGAAGAATTACGACATTGCCACCGTTCTGACCATGAAGGAGCAGGTGGCCTACCAGCCCGGTCAGGTGGTCAGCAAGACGCTGGCGCAGAACGATGCCGTCAGCGTTACGCTGTTCGCCTTCGACAAGGGAGAGGAGATCAGCACCCACGAGTCCGGCGGCGACGCGCTGGTGCTGTGTCTGGACGGCGAGGGGCGCATCACCGTGGACGGCGTGGAGCACATCCTCCACGAGGGCGAGTCCATCCTCATGCCCGCCCGCCATCCCCACGCGGTGTTCGGACAGGAGAGGTTCAAAATGCTGCTGGTTGTGGTATTTTGATAATGCCGCTATTTTTGCGCCGCCTTTCGGCACGGAAATAGTTGCTTCTCGGAATGACAGGAATGGTACTATCGACAGAAAGTATAAAAGGCGGCCGCGTGGCCGCCTTTTTGCATATTCAAGTACATCACATCGCCCGGACGCCGTCCATGATGATGGCACCGGCCAGAGCCGCCATTTCCTCCGCCGACTCTTTCATGCCGCCGGACAGCCAGTCCAGCGTCAGCGTCAGGTTGCCGGAGACGATAAAGGAACAGAAGTGATCCAGCCGATCGGAGCTGCCGGTGTAAAAACGGGACAGGAAATCCTGAAGGAAGTAGCTGCGGAGAATGGAACAGATCCGCTCGGTGTACGCCCGGTCGCCGTTAGGACCCAGCAGCACCAGACACAGGTCGGCATTGTCCTGCGCGAAGCGGTACAGCTCCGTCAGGTAGGGGAAGGCGCTGACCTCCGTGTTGGCGTAGGCGTACTTTTTGCACACGAGGATCAGACGCTCCGCCATCTCGTCCTCCAACCGCTGGAGCAGGTCGCCAACGTCCTTGTAGTGGATGTAGAACGTGCCGCGGTTGATGTCCGCCCGCTCCGCCAGCTCCCGGACGGAGATGGACTTGGAGGGCTTCTCGGACATGAGATCCATCAAAGCCTGTCGTAGCTGTTTTTTCGTTTTTCTGACGCGACGATCTATATTCTGATCTTCCACAGTGTTCGCCTCCGCATTCATAAAACTTGCACAGTACCCGACTATGTGTCAATTTTATCACAAATTCCCCGTGGACACAAGGGCATTTTCCGCTCTGGGCGGCAGATTCTAAACGACGCCGTGCGCGCATAGATATAAGGCAACAGACAGGATTCGGAGGATGGCATTATGAAGGAGACAACGTCCATTTATCAGGACATGGCGCAGCGCACCGGCGGCAGCGTATATATCGGCGTGGTGGGGCCTGTGCGCACGGGGAAATCCACCTTTGTGAAGCGGTTTATGGAGACGCTGGTGCTGCCGCACATCGACAACGCCTATCGCCGCGACAGGGCGCAGGATGAGCTGCCTCAGAGCGGCTCCGGACGCACCATCATGACGGCGGAGCCGAAGTTCGTGCCGGAGGAGGCGGTGCAGATCCGGCTGGAGGAGGGTGCGGCCTTCTCGGTGCGGCTGGTGGACTGCGTGGGGTACATGGTGGATTCCGCCGTGGGGCAGTTCGAGGATCTGGCGCCGCGCATGGTGATGACGCCGTGGTTCGACCACGAGATACCCATGACGGAGGCAGCGGAGATCGGCACGCGGAAGGTCATTACCGACCACGCCACCGTGGGCGTGGTGGTGACCACCGACGGCACGGTGACGGACATACCGCGGGAGGACTATCGGGAGGCGGAGGAGCGGGTCATACGGGAGCTGCAGGAGATCGGCAAGCCGTTCCTGGTGCTGATGAACTCCGCCCAGCCGGAGGGCGCCCGCGCTGCCGCCGCAGCGGAGGAGATACGGGAGAAATACGGCGTGGGCTGCCGGTGCGTCAATTGTCTGGCGCTGACGGAGGAGGACATCAACGGCATTATCCGCGAGCTGCTGTATCAGTTCCCCCTGCAGGAGCTGGATGTGTTCCTGCCGCCGTGGGTGGACGCCCTGCCTGGAGAGCACCCCATACGCAGCGGGCTGTATCAGGAGATAAGCCAGGCAGCATCACAGCTGACAAGGATATCCGATTTACAGCCGTGCATGGCGCTTCTGGCGCAGGGAGAGAACGTGGAAAGCGCATCGTCGTCGGATATTGACCTGGGCAGCGGCGTGGCGCAGGTGGAAATCCGGCTGCCGCGCCGGATGTTCTTCGAGACGCTGAGCCAGCAGAGCGGCCTGCAGGTCGGCGATGACGGCGACCTGATGCAGCTGATAGGGGAGCTGGCCGAGGCCAAGCGGGAGTATGACAAGGTCGCGCCGGCGCTGAAGGCGGCGCGGGAGACGGGCTACGGCATTGTGATGCCCGGCGTGGAGGAGCTGAATCTGGAGGATCCGGAGATCGTGCGGCAGGGGGGACGGTACGGCGTGCGGATGCGCGCCAGCGCGCCGTCCATACACCTGATCCGGGCGGATATCGAGACGACGGTTTCCC
Organism: Oscillibacter sp.; assembly: GCA_003487665.1. Lineage (GTDB taxonomy): Bacteria > Bacillota > Clostridia > Oscillospirales > Oscillospiraceae > Vescimonas. Next base: position 2,517 of record DNFA01000068.1, on the reverse strand, counting down.
CCATCGTGGGCAACGAAAAGCAGTCGGAGGACATGGTAAACTACCTGCTGCAGGAGTTCGAGGGGGATACCGGCAAGCTGTGGCAGTCCAATATCTTCGGGCGCAGCTTCCACGAGATCGTGGGCGAGGACTTACAGGCGAAGCTGAAGCGTATGCCGGCGGATGCGCAGGCAAAGCTGCGGCAGGCGCTGGAGCGCATCATCAACGAGGGCGGCGGAGGACTGATCTGCATCATTCTGTGACGCCCACAGAACCCTCCATAAGCACAAGGCCGGACGATCGTCCGACCTTGTGCTGTCTGGCGTATGACATGTGATTTTGAATGAAATTACGACAGAAACGGCATGTTTATAAGGTTTGAAATGTATGGAACATTTGGTTTCGAATTGAGAAAAAATTGAATCTTCCGGAAGAAAAACGGCAAAATTAGCGGTAAAATTGGCAATATTTTTTCACTTTTGTAGTGACAAATTTTTATAAGCTGATATAATGTACCTGGAACAAATACAGCCGCCCAGGGCGGGGAAACGAAGGAAGGACACTGACATGGCAATTAAGATCGGTATCAACGGCTTTGGCCGTATCGGACGGGTGGTGCTGCGCATACTGGCGGACGATCCGGAGCGCTTCGAGGTATGCGGTATCAACCTGCGCAAGGCGGATGTGGACTACATGGTGTATCTGCTGAAATACGACTCCGTATTCCGTAATTTCCCCGGCACTGTGGAGCACGCCGGCGGCGACCTGATCGTCAACGGGCGTAAGATCAAGATCTACAGCGAGTCCGACGCGGCGATGATCAACTGGGCGGACTGCGGCGCAGAGTACATCATCGAGTCCACCGGCGCCAACAACACCACCGAGAAGGCCTCCCGCCACTTTAAGGGCGGCGCCAAGAAGGTCATCCTGACGGCTCCGGCCAAGGACGACGCCACGCCTACCTTCGTGTTCGGCGTCAACAGCGATGAATACCGCAGCGATATGCGTGTCATCTCCAACGCCAGCTGCACCACCAACTGCCTTGCGCCGCTGGCCTATGTCATCCACAAGGAGTTCGGCATCGAGCAGTCCCTGATGTCCACTATCCATGCCTCCACCGCCAAGCAGAAGGCCGTGGACTCCCGCGGCGGCAGCGACTGGCGCACGGGTCGTTCCATCCTCAACAACATCATCCCCACCACCACCGGCGCAGCCAAGGCCGTTGGCCGCGTGATCCCGTCCCTGAAGGGCAAGATGACCGGCATGGCCTTCCGCGTGCCCACGGCGGACGTATCCGTGGTGGATCTGACCGCGCGGCTCAGCAGGACCGCCTCCTATGCGGACATCTGCTATGAGATCCTCCATGCGTCCGAGACGTACATGAAGGGCGTCATCGGCTATACCCGCGACCAGGTGGTGTCCACCGACCTCATCGGCAATCCCTGCCCCTGTATTTTCGACGAGACGGCAGGTATCTCTCTGGATCAGGATTTCGTCAAGCTCATCGCGTGGTACGACAATGAGTGGGGCTACAGCAACATGGTGGTGCGTATGCTGGAGCACATGCACACCGTGGACGAGGCGGACGCCTTCATGACGCAGGAGTGAGAAATAAGATGCGCGATGAACCCCGGCCGACAAGCCGGGGTTCATTTTCGCCTTGTAAAGCGGACTGCACCGTGGTATGATAAGCAAAAAGGGCAGGAAGGAGATCATAGCATGCTTTTGGCCATTGATATCGGGAATTCCAACATATCCGTAGGGCTGTTCGACAGGCAGAAGGAACTGAAGTTTCTGGCGTCCATTGACACCGACAGCCGCAAGACGGCGGATCAGATCAGCATCGATCTGATGAACCTGTTTACCCTGTACGGCTGCGACATCCGCCAGGTCAGCGGCGCGATCCTGTCCAGCGTGGTGCCGCCCATGAATTTCATGATGGAAAAGGCGCTGACGCGGCTGCTGGGCAAGCCGCCCATGGTGGTGGGTGCCGGTATCAAGACGGGGCTGAACATCCGCATGGAGTTCAACAGCCAGCAGCTGGGCGCGGATATCGTGGCCAATGCCGTTTCCGCGCTGGAAAAGTACCCGGTGCCCATTATCATGATCGACATGGGGACGGCTACCATTATCTCCTACATTTCCGAGAAGCGCACCTACGAGGGCGGACTGATGTTCCCCGGCGTGCGGCTGTCGCTGGATGCACTGTCCCACCACACGGCGCAGCTACCCAACATCTCGCTGGAGCACCCGAAGCAGCTGATCGGGAAGAACACCGAGGAGTGCATGCGCAGCGGCATCGTATACGGCACGGCGGCCATGCTGGACGGCGTGATCGACCGCATCCGGGAGACGCTGCACGGCGCGGAGCCGTCCATTGTGGCTACCGGCCCCAACGCGCCGGTGATCGCCCGGTACTGCCGCAACCGCGTGGTGTACGACAAGTACCTGCTGATGGAGGGGCTGTATACCATCTACCAGAAGAATTGCAAATGACGAAGTGTCGAAGCGCTGCTGAAAGGCCGCCTGACACAAGAA
>DNFA01000054.1:4571-5176 GCA_003487665.1 Oscillibacter sp. | reverse complement strand
CCCAGTCCTTGGTGGGCCCGAAAATGCGCTCGCAGAACAGGCCGTCGCGCTCCGGCTTCAGGGTACGGTAGTTGATGGTCTCCGGCTTCTTTACCTCGCCGTAGGACCACTCGCGGATCATTTCCGGAGAAGCGATGCCGATCTTGATGGCGTCAAATGTTGCGTAACTCATAATTCAGCTCCTCCCTTTCCTTAAAACTCGTCGCCTTCATCGTCGTCGGCATAGGAGGCGTCGACCTCCTCGTCGGCCACATAGTCGAAGCCGGCGTCCGCCAGCTCGTCCTCGTCGGCGTAACGGTTCTGTCTTTCGTTGTCGGCGTCCATGCGCGCCAGATTGAAGGTGTCCAGAGCGTCCTCGTCCTCCTTCAGCTCGATCTGGTTGCCGTCGGCGTCCAGCACCTGAATATCCAGGCACAGGGACTGCAGCTCCTTGACCAGCACCTTGAAGGATTCCGGCACGCCGGGGGTGGGCACGTTGTGACCCTTGACGATGGACTCGTAGGTGCGGACACGGCCGGTGACATCGTCGGACTTGACGGTGAGGATCTCCTGCAGGGTGTAGCTGGCGCCGTAGGCCTCCAGCGCCCACACTTCCATCTCGCCGA
>DNFA01000054.1:0-4373 GCA_003487665.1 Oscillibacter sp. | reverse complement strand
CCAGAGGCTGCTGGGTGACCAGGGAGTAGGGGCCGGTGGAGCGGGCGTGGATCTTATCATCCACCAGATGGTGCAGCTTCAGGAAGTAGACGTAGCCCACCGTGACCTTGTTGTCGAAGCGCTCACCGGTGCGGCCGTCGTACAGCCAGCTCTTGCCCTCGGGATCGAGGCCGGCCAGCTCCAGCGCCTCCGCAATGTCCTTGTCGGTGGCGCCGTCGAAAATGGGGGTGGCCACCTTCCAGCCCAGGGTCTTGGCGGCGTAGCCCAGATGAACCTCCAGCACCTGGCCGATGTTCATACGGGAGGGCACGCCCAGGGGGTTCAGCACGATATCCAGCGGCGTACCGTCGGGCAGGAAGGGCATATCCTCCTGGGGCAGCACGCGGGAGACGACGCCCTTGTTACCGTGACGGCCGGCCATCTTGTCGCCCACCTGGATCTTGCGGCGCTGGGCGATGTAGACGCGGACGACCTCGTTGACGCCCGGCCCCAGCTCGTCGCCGTTCTCGCGGGTGAACACCTTGGCGTCCACCACGATGCCGCTCTCGCCGTGGGGCACCTTCAGAGAGGTGTCGCGGACCTCGCGGGCCTTCTCACCGAAGATGGCGCGCAGCAGGCGCTCCTCGGCGGTGAGATCCGTCTCGCCCTTGGGCGTGACCTTACCCACCAGAATATCACCGGCGTGAACCTCCGCGCCGATGCGGATGATGCCGCGCTCGTCCAGATCCTTCAGAGCCTCCTCGCCCACGTTGGAAATGTCGCGGGTGATCTCCTCAGGCCCCAGCTTGGTATCGCGGGCGTCGATCTCGTACTCCTCGATATGGATGGAGGTGTAGACATCCTCCTTGACCAGGCGCTCGTTCAGCAGGACGGCGTCCTCGTAGTTGTAGCCTTCCCACGTCATGAAGCCCACCAGGATGTTGCGGCCAAGGGCGATCTCGCCCTGCTCGGTGGCGGGGCCGTCGGCCAGCACGGTGGGATCGTCGCCGCCGTGGACGCGCTCGCCCACGGAGACGATAGGCTTCTGATTGATGCAGGTGCCGTGGTTGGAGCGCAGGAACTTGATGAGCTTGTAGTCCTTCGTCTCGCCGCTGTCGTACTTGACGGAGACGTTGGTGGCGTCCACCTTGGTGACAACGCCGTCGCCCTCGGCCAGCACCGCTACCTCGGAATCCAGGCAGATCTTGTGCTCCATGCCGGTGCCCACGATGGGCGCCTCCGGCTTCAGCAGAGGCACGGCCTGACGCTGCATGTTGGCGCCCATCAGGGCGCGGTTGGCGTCGTCGTTGGGCAGGAAGGGGATCATGGCCGTGGCGATGGACACCATCATGCGGGGGCTGACGTCGATGTAGTCCACGCCGCTGCGGGGCACCTCCACGATCTCGTCGCGGTGGCGGCAGGTGATACGCTCGTTGGTCAGGCAGCCGTTCTTGTCCACCGGCTCCGCGGCCTGACCCACCACATACTGATCCTCCACATCGGCGGTCATGTAGGTGATGTCGTCGGAGACGTGACCCGTCTCGTGATCCACGGCGCGGTAGGGCGCCTCGATAAAGCCGTACTCGTTGATACGGGCGTAGGTAGCCAGATAGGAGATCAGGCCGATATTGGGGCCTTCAGGCGTCTCGATGGGGCACATACGGCCGTAGTGGGAGTAGTGCACGTCTCGGACTTCCATGTTGGCGCGCTCGCGGCTCAGACCGCCGGGGCCCAGCGCGGACAGACGGCGCTTGTGGGTCAGCTCGGCCAGCGGGTTCGTCTGATCCATGAACTGGCTCAGGGGGCTGGAGCCGAAGAACTCCTTGATGGCGGCGGTGACGGGGCGGATGTTGATCAGGCTCTGGGGCGTGACGATGTCCAGATCCTGAATGGTCATGCGCTCGCGGATCACGCGCTCCATGCGGCTGAAGCCGATGCGGAACTGGTTCTGCAGCAGCTCGCCCACGCAGCGCAGGCGGCGGTTGCCCAGATGGTCGATGTCGTCCTTTGTCACAAGGCCGTGCGCCAGCGCGTTCATATAGTTGATGGATGCAAGGATGTCGTCCACGATGATGTGCTTGGGCACCAGATCGTCGGCGTGCAGGCGGCACTGCTCGATCAGCTCCTCGCCCTTGTACTGCGCCAGCAGCTCCTGCAGCACGTCGAAGCGCACCCGCTCCTTGATGCCGCAGGCCTCGCGGGGATCGAAGTCCACATAGTGGCTCATGTCGCACATCTTGTTGGTGAAGATGCGGATCGTCTCGCCGGAGTCCAGCGTGACGCTGATCTCATACACGCCCACCTTGTCCAGCAGGGTGCAGTCGTCAGCGGTGAGCACATGGCCGTCCTCGAACAGGATCTCGCCGGTAGCGGGATCGGCCACGGGCATGGCCAGCTTCTGACCCTTGGCGCGCGCCCAGAAGGTCAGCTTCTTGTTGAACTTATAGCGGCCGACGATGCTCAGGTCATACCGCCGGGGGTCGAAGAACAGGTTCTGCATCAGCGTCTCGGCGGAGTCCAGCGTGGGGGGCTCGCCGGGGCGGAGCTTGCGGTAGATCTCCAGCATGGCCTCTTCATAGGTCTTGCAGGTATCCTTCTCCAGCGTGGCCACAATGCGGCGGTCGTCGCCGAAGCGCTCCATGATCTCCGCGTCGGTCTTCAGACCCAGCGCACGGATCAGGCAGGTGATGGGCAGCTTGCGGTTCTTGTCGATACGCACCCAGAACACCTCGGAGGTGTCCGTCTCGTACTCCAGCCACGCGCCGCGGTAGGGGATGACGGTGCTGGTCAGCAGGGGCAGATCGGTCTTGAGGTCGATCTCCTTGCCGTAGTAGATGCCGGGGGAGCGGACGATCTGGCTGACCACCACGCGCTCGGCGCCGTTGATGACGAAGGTACCGCCGTGGGTCATCAGCGGGAAATCGCCCATGAAGATCTCCTGCTCCTTGATCTCGCCCGTCTCCTTGTTGTGCAGGCGCACCCGCACCTTCATGGGAGCGGCATAGGTGGCGTCCCGCGCCTTGCACTCCTCCACGTCGTACTTGGGCTTCTCATCCATGCTGTAATCAATGAAGCTCAGCTCCAGATTACCGGCATAGTCCACGATGGAAGCCACGTCAGCGAATACCTCGCGCAGGCCGGTGTCCAGGAACCACTGGTAGGATTTCTTCTGGATCTCCAGCAGGTTGGGCATCGCCATCACTTCCTCGTGACGGGCAAAGTTCTTGCGGAGTGTCTTGCCGTAGTACTTGTCTTTCGCCATCTCTACGATCACGCCTTTCCATAAGTTATTGAGCTCCGACGCGATACGCACGGGCTTGTTGGTTCATTTTCACCACAAGCCCTTGTGTTTCCGCAGCGGAGATGGTATACTGTGGTTGTGTAGGAGTAGGGCTATAGCGCCACTCCTACAATATAAAGCAAGTCATTATACCAAATTTTTTCCACATTGTCAATGCGTTTTCCACCGGTCTCCCGGTGGATTTTTGTATTTATAAGAAAAAAGACCGGCTTCGCCGGTCTTTTTCTATACATTTCTCACTTCGCCCGCTCCAGGCGCACCACAGATTCAACAGTTGTTTCAGTTTCCAAGGGAAGTTCTTTCACTTCCTCACCATCAACAGGCACAGGAAAATTGAATACGATCTTCTTTATCCAACTACCGTCTTTTCTCTTTTCCGGGAACATCTCAATTCGCTCAATAAAGGCTTTCATAAACTCTTTCTGCTCCGCTTCTGTTGCGGAATGGTAGACTTCATCAAATGCCAGTAAGAGCCGATAAATGTTATCGCCAGAGATTTTCTCCTGCTGGATGCTGCGTATCTGTCCTTGCAGTTCGGCGATCTGAACTTCAATTTTCTCTATGATATCATACTGCTCATCATAGCGGCGCTGCAAGTCCAAAATCTTTCTGTCATAGTGGGCATCATTGAGGTCCAAGGTATCCATCTGACGCTCCAAGCGGCTTTTCGTTCCAAAGGCTTGCTTTAGCCGCCCTTGTAGGACAGCAATCTGCTTTTCCATATCTTCTGTATCAACTGCTGTTCCGATTTTCGCCTGAATCGCTTCTACAAACCGTGGATTATTGACCATAGCGGAGATAACCTTCGCCACAAATTTGTTGATTTCCGTCTGCTCAATATTCAGACGGAAGCTGCACTCATGCCCGGTAGGTGTAACCGTATTTTTGCAGTAGTAATAATACCGGGTTTTCTTATCCTTACTGTGCGCCTTGGCGATATTGCCGTACATACTCTTGCCGCAGCATGGGCATTTCAAGATACCGGACAGGATGTGGGCGTGGTCTGGATTATTGACCTTTTCCCGCTTAAAGGAATTGACCTTGCGCTTTTCCTGTGCCAGATACCAATCTTCTTCGGAAATGATAGCTTCGT
>DNFA01000007.1 GCA_003487665.1 Oscillibacter sp. | reverse complement strand
GTCCACCGGCTTGGGCAGCAGGGCGTAAGCCCCTGCGTCCCGCGCGCTTTGCAGCGCGCCGTCGCCGAAATAGCCGGACAGCAGGATGCACTTTGTTTCGCTGTCATCCCGCAGCCGCCGCAGCAGCCCCACGCCGTCCAGACCCGGCAGCATCGGATCCAGCAGCAGTACCTGCGGACGGTGCTGCTCCACCGCAGCCAGCGCCTGCCGCCCGTCGCTGACGGACGCGGCGATGCGGATATCGCCCGCGCTGCCCAGTTCCCGTTCCAGCCATCTTCGGTAATCCTCGTCGTTGTCTGCTATGCAGACGGTGATCTGCTCACTCATCGTAAGCTCCCCCTTAACAAATTATTTACGGTGCACAACACATCAAAACACACCACGAATCGCTACACCGTTATCAAAAATACCACTTTTCCCCGGAAAATGCAACCGTAATTTGTCGAACCATTCCACTTTTGTTCGACATTTTTTGACACGTTTCGACAAAAACGGGCGATTTTACGCTTTTACGCAAGATTCCACTCTAAATATAGCATATTCTCGTGTGACACCCCCGCCGGACGCGGCATAGACTGGACTGCGGGTCATGCCCGCAATCTGAACACAGGAGGCCGCACCATGGCAACTTTTACCAACCAAGCGACCCTGACCTACAACGGTCAGACCACCACATCCAACGTGACGGTGGGTGAGCTGGTAGAGACGCTCACCGCCGCCAAGACCGCCGTCGTCCCCACCTACGACCCGGACGGCCGCGTCACCTACGTTATCTCGCTGGTCAACAGCGGCGCCGCCCCGCTGACGGGGCTGACCGTCACCGACGATCTGGGCGGCTACACCTTCAACGGTGCCACCGTCTACCCTCTCAGCTACACCGCCGGCTCCGTGCGCTACTACCAGAACGGCGTTTTGCAGACCGCGCCCACCGTTACCGCCGGTCCTCCTCTTGTCTTTACCGGCATCACCGTGCCCGCCGGCGGCAATGCGGTGATCGCGTATGAGGCCGCGCCCACCGCCGCCGCTCCGCGCAGCGCCGAGGGGCTTGTCACCAACACGGCGACGGCCACCGGCGCAGGACTGGTGAACCCGGTAACGGCCACGGAGACGGTGTCGCCCACCGCCGCGCCGCGGCTGTCCATCAGCAAGTCCCTCTCCCCCACCACCGTGACGGAGAACGGGCAGCTGACCTACACCTTCGCTATGCAGAACACCGGCAACACGGCGGCGGACGCCACAGCAGGCGCTGTTGTCACCGACACCTTCGATCCCCGGCTCAGCGGTCTGACCGTGACCCTCAACGGCACGGCGCTGACCACCCCGGCGCAGTACACCTATGATGCCGCCACCGGCGTGTTCGCCACGGTGCCCGGCGTCATCACCGTACCCGCCGCCACCTTCACCCAGGACGCCGCCACCGGCGCGTACAGCGTTACCCCCGGCACCGCTGTGCTCACCGTCACCGGCACGGTGTAACAGTAAAGCCCTCCGACCGGAGGGCTTTACTTATGCTTATTCCAATGCGTCGTGGCTTTCGAATACGTCGTTGATGCTGCCGTAGCGGTCGGCGGGCTTGTCCGGCTCCGCCGGAGATGCGCCCTTGGCCATTTGCAGCTCCTGCCACTTCTCGCGGGTGATGAGCAGCTGCCGGGGCTTGCTGCCCTCGAAGGGGCCCACATAGCCCCGCTCCTCCATCTGATCCACCAGACGGGCGGCGCGGGAATAGCCCAGCTTTAACCGCCGCTGGAGCATGGACACGGAGGCCTGTCCCGTCTCCAGCACCACCTCCACGGCGGCGGGCAGCAGCTCGTCGCCGTCCTCGCCGTCGGCGGGTGCATCGGCTGTGCCGCCCTTGGAGCCCTTGTCGGACTTGGCGTCCACCGCCTGCTGGATCTTCTCGATCACGTCCTGGTCGTAGTGTGCCTCGCCCGCCTCGTCCTTGACGAACTTCACCACCCGGTCGATCTCCTCCGGCGTGATGAAGCAGCCCTGCACGCGGGTGGGCTTGGCATCGCCCAGCGGGAAGTACAGCATGTCGCCCTTGCCCACCAGCTTTTCCGCGCCGGTGGTGTCCAGAATGATGCGGGACTCCATGGAGCTGGCCACGGCGAAGGCGATACGGCTGGGGATGTTGGCCTTCATCAGGCCGGTGATCACGTCCGCCGAGGGACGCTGGGTGGCGATGACCAGGTGCATCCCGGCGGCACGTCCCATCTGCGCCACCCGGCAGATGGATTCCTCCACCTCCTTGGCGGCTACCAGCATCAGGTCGGCCAACTCGTCGATGACCACCACCACCGTGGGCAGCTTCTTCACGTCCTCGTCCGTCTCCGACAGGGCGTTGTACCCTGCCAGATCCTTCACGCCCTTTTCCGAGAACATCTTGTAGCGCTTCATCATCTCGAACACCGCCCATTGCAGGGCACCGGCGGCCTTTTTCGGGTCGGTGACCACCGGGATCAGCAGGTGCGGGATGCCGTTGTAGGGCGCCAGCTCCACCATTTTGGGATCCACCATGATGAACCGCACCTCGTCCGGCGTGGACTTGTAGAGCATGCTGACGATCAGTGAGTTGGTACACACCGACTTACCGGAACCGGTGGTGCCGGCGATAAGCACATGGGGCAGCCTGGCGATGTTGCCCACGATGTTGTTCCCGCCGATGTCCTTGCCCACCGCGAACGCCACCGGCGACGGGTGGTTGATGAACTCGCGGGACTCGATGACATCCCGGATGCGCACGGCGGTGACGGTGCGGTTGGGCACCTCGATGCCCACGGCGGAGATCTTGTTGGGCACCGGGGCGATGCGCACGCCGCTGGCGCCCAGCGCCAGGGCGATGTCGTCCTGCAGGTTGGTGATCTTACTGAGCTTCACGCCCTGATCCAGCGTGAACTCGTAGCGGGTGACGCTGGGGCCGTGGATGACCTCCCCGGCCTTGGCGTCCACGCCGAAGGAGCGCAGGGTGTCCGCCAGGCGCTTGGAGTTGTTCCGCAGCTCCGCGCCCACCTCGGTGTAGTTGCCGCCCCGGTTCTCCTCCAGCAGGGTGATGGGCGGGTAGCGGTATGTCTCCTCGCCCTGCGCCAGCTCCTGCTCAATGGCGTCGCTGACCTCCTGCGCCGCCGTCTCCACCTCCTGCTGCAGCTGGGCTTTTTTCTGCTTGTCGCTGAGGGGCTTTTTCGGTGCAGGTGCCTCCGGCGCAGCCGCCGTCTCTTCGCCGCCGATGGGCGCGGGAGGCGTTACCGGCGGGCGCAGCACCTGATCCGGCGTGCGCACGTCCTCGCTGCGCCGGGGGAAGAAGGAGGTGGCGGGCGGGATGGCCGCGCCGTCGTTCTCCCCGTCCAGCGGAATGTCGATGCTGGGGCGCTTTTTCCGCTTCGCCGCCGGCTTTTTCTCCGATACCGGGGCGGATGCCGGGGTGAAATCCTCCGGCAGGTCGTCAAAGTCGTCGTCCTCGTCCCGGCGCAGGCTCTCGCCATAGCTGCGGACGCGCTCCGCCGCCTCCTGCGGCGTCATGTGCAGCGCGCCCAGCAGCGCCGCCAGAAGCAGCACCACGAACACCACGATGGATACCACCTTGCTCAGCAGCGCCTCGCAGCCCACGGCCAGACCGCCGGCCACCACGCCGCCGCAGCGCAGCGCCTGCCCGTCCGCCCACAGCTTCCCGGCCAGACCGCCGCCGAATTCATACGCGGTGCGGCACAGCGCCAGATGGCACAGCACGCCGATCAGCAGCGGCAGCACCGCTACGCACACCGTGCGCAGGATCACCGGCCGTCCCTTGTGCCCCAGCTGGATCACCGCCACCGCCGCCAGCGCCGGTGCCGTCAGATAATAGCCCCAGCCCAGTGTGCCCCGCAGCACGCGGGCGATCCACGTCAGCAGCAGGGCGTCTACGTTAAAATAGCTCACCAGCACGCACAGCGCCAGCAGCGCGCACACGATGCCGCCCGCCAGCCGCGCGGCGGCGTTGTACGCCGGAGGCGGAGGCGGCGCAGGTGCTTTTTTGCGTCCGTTTCCTTTCTTTTGTGTCGATGCCATAGTTTACCTCACTTGATGCCCTGCAGGACGAGGGTCAGCACGCCCACCGCCCAGCAGTAATACGCAAACGCGCCGAAGCGCCCCTTTTCCGCGATGAATTTCAGCAGCCGGATGCACAGGTAGCCCACCACCGCCGCCGTGACCACACCCACCAGATACATGGGCACCTCCGCGCCCACGATGCCGGTCTTTACCGCGTCGCCGATGGAGAGGATGTTGGCGCCCAGCACGGCGGGGATGCTCAGCAGGAAGGAAAACCGCACGGCGAACTTCCGCTCGTAGCCCACGAAGCAGCCGGCGGTGATGGTCATGCCGGAGCGGGACACGCCGGGCAGCGTGGCCACCGCCTGTCCCACGCCCACCAGCAGGGCATCCATCCAGCCGGCGCTGCGCTCGGTCTTGCGCCCCTTGCGCACACGGTCGCACAGGAACAGCAGGAAGCCGGTGAAGATCAGCGCCGCGCCCACGAAATACATGTTGTCGCCCAGCCCCTGCACCGCCTTGCGGATGGGCAGCACGGCGAACAGCGGCAGCGTGCCGATGATGATCAGCAGGATCAGCCGCCGCGCCGGAGGCACCGGCGTGGGCGTGGTGCGGTGCGCCAAATCGCGGATGCCGCGGAAGAACTCCACCACCATGTCCTTGATATCGCTCCAATAGGCGATGAATACGGCGATCAGCGTGCCCAGATGCAGCAGCACGTCGAAAAATTCCGGGATGTCGCCCGCGCCCTCCATGTTCAGCAGGTTCCGGGCGATCGCCAGATGTCCTGAGCTGGAGATGGGCAGAAACTCCGCCACACCCTGTACCAGTCCCAGCAGAAAAGCCTTCAGATATGTCATTACGCACCTCACGTCCCTTGTGATACGACCTATTATACCTTCCCGGCAGAGGGGAATACTGTTCCAATATAACCAGAGTATACCACAGCGGCGGAGAAAATGCCACCTTTTATTTGTGACGCTGCTGTCACCCACCCTGCCGGGCGTACACCGCCATCGGGAGCAGACAAAAAAGGAACCGCCGGGGCGGTTCCTTTTTTGTATGGGACGGCATCGTCAATCGCCGCTCTCGCCCAGCCAGAGCTGGATGGCGGACATGTGGCGCGTGCGGGCGCGCTCCTGGCCGAAGCCCCACTGGAGCACCCGCCCGTCAAAGGGATAGACCGGCTTTGTCTGGCAGATATAGTTGCCGTAGCTGGTCAGTACGTCGGCTCCGCTGGTGCGGAAAGTGTCATACAGCACATACACGCGCACATCCTCGGCACGGGAGGGACGCGACCACTGCGCCACGAAGGAGTCCGCGCTTCTGGTGCCGAATATGTCCGTGATCTGCCCGTCGTCATAGGTCAGTCCGTGCAGGGCGGCGGTCTGCTCCTGCCCCTGCCGGGTACACAGCAGCCGCCCGCTGCAAAGAGTACCCCGCGTCCAGTCCTGCTCCACCTTCCACGCCGGCCAGACGGTCATGCCCTCGGTGTAGCGGGCGGCGGGCTGGGTGTCGTAGCGCAGGTGGTGAATAACGATATACTGTCCATCCGCCAGCTCCACCGCCACGCCGGTCATGGTCTGCTCCAGCGTGTCATACGCCCGGTAGACGTAGGTATAGCTGCGGGTGCCATCGTCGTTTTTGGTGGTGACGGTGCGGTCGAACCACAGGGGATAGGCGGGGTCGGCGATATAGTGGGTCAGGGTGATCTCGCGGTATTCTGTGTCGTTGTACAGTTTATCCGTCTCCCGGTACACCGCTCTGGCTCCCGCCATTTTCGCCACCTCGTCGGCGGTGAGGTCGTCCAGAACATTCCGGGGAAAGCCCTTTTGCAGCAGCTCCTGCCGGATCTGTTCATCCTGCGGCGCGTCATCACGGAGGTGCAGCGCCGTGGGGAAGCGCTGCCCCAGAAACATGCACAGCAGGACGGCGGCCAGCAGCGCACCCAGATACGACCACAGCAGCACCCCGTTGGAAACGCGCACCGGGGCGGCGGTGACGGCGTAGCCGGTGTCCGCCAGCGAGCGGAAGAGCCTGGCCAGATTCCGCAGGATCAGGACATACACCAGCAGGAGGAGCAGCACCAGCAGCGTATGGGTGCCAATAATGGCCAGCGCCGCGAGAAGAATATAGAAGATCACCAGCGCACCGGCGGCAGGGGCGGCGGGCTTCTCCGCGCCGGCGCTGCGGGATACGCCGATCATGCCCCGCCACAGGCAGACGTACACGGCCAGCTGGAGCGCCATGGCGGTGTACGCCGGCGCCATGCCCGCCTCCACCGGCAGCGCTGCCAGCACATAGCAGGCGCTGCGCACAGCCAGAGCCGCCAGCGCCAGCCGGAAGCCCCAGCGGAGGGAGGCGTTCTCCCGCCGCAGTATCCGGAAGCCCAGCACCAGCAGCGCCGCGCCCACGGCGGTGAGGATCACATCCAGGTTCAGGAAACGCAGCGTGATGGTGGTCAGTCCCAGTCCCCACAGGATATAGTGCATGGCGGTGTGCCACGGGGTGACGGTATCCTGCGGCGGCGGAAGGGCGGAGGCGTCCGCAAAAAGCATGTTTTCAAAATTCCGTTCATTCTCCACAGAAATCACCTCCCAGCTCCTGACGCAGCTTCTGTCGGATGCGGTAGAGCCGACCCTCCACGGCGCGGGGCGACAGGCCCAGCTCGGCGGCGATCTGGGCGGTGGGCTGGCGGTACCAGTATTTGCGGTAGAACAGCGCCCGCTCATCGGAGGGGAGACGCGACAGCGCGGCGGCCAGCTGCTGCTGGCGCTCCCGACGCAGCAGGGCATCCTCAGCGCTGCCGTCGCCGTGGGGCAGCCCCTCGTGCAGGGTGACGTCCTCCGGATGTTGGGCGCGGAGACGGTTCAGGGCGCTGTTCCGCGCCAGAACCGTCAGCCATGTGCGGAAGCTGCCGCGCTTTTCGTCATAGAACGACGCATTCTGCCACAGCTTCATGGATATGTCCGCCAGACACTCCTCCCTGTCCCGCTCGTCCGGCAGCAGGGGCTTGAGGACGTAGCGCAGCAGCGGCGTGTGGCGGCGGAGAAGCGCCCGGAGCGCTTCCTCGTCCCCCTGACGGAGACGGTCGATCAGGTCTTTTTCGTCCAAGGCGTTTCACCTCCTCTATGGGACTATACACGATTTTAGAGGAAAACCCACGGAGATGCAAGAAAAAAGCAGGCGGCGATGCCGTCTGCTTTTTCTCATTTCTCGTTCTTCAAATGCTCCAGCGCGGCGCAGGCGGCGGACTGCTCCGCCTCCTTCTTGCTGCGGCCGGTGCCGGTGCCGATCTCCGCGCCGTTGAGGGTGACGCGGAAGGCGAACTCCTTGGCGTGGTCGGGGCCGGAGGAGCCGGTCAGCTCGTAGCGGAGAAGCTGGTCGCTCTTGCGCTGCACCAGCTCCTGCAGCTCGGTCTTGTAGTCCCGGCGGCGCTCCTCCACCTGCTCCTCCCGCTCCTTGTCCAGCAGGACGCGGTGGATCAGGTCGCGGGCGGCGTCCATGCCGCCATCCAGATAGACGGCGGCGAACACGGACTCCGTGGCGTCGGCCAGAATGGAGGGGCGATGGCGGCCTCCACCCTGTTCCTCTCCCCTGCCCAATTGCAGGCAGCTGCCCAGATCCAGCGCCTGTGCTACCTCGTGGAGGCTCTCCTCGCAGACGAGGGCGGCACGGCGGCGGGTCAGGTCGCCCTCCGGCAGATCGGGGTGCTTTGCGTACAGGTATTCAGCGGTGACGAAGCCCAGCACGGCGTCGCCCAGAAACTCCAGCCGCTCGTTGCTGCGGATGCCGGCGGCGCGGTGCTCGTTGGCATAGGAGCTGTGGTAGAGAGCGGCGCGGAGCAGGGACGGATCGCGGAAGGTATAGCCCAGCTTTTTTTCCAAGATTTCCATGTTGTGCCTCCTGAAAAAATACGACCCCGCGGGGTCGTATTTTCTGTGTTATAGAGTATATAACTGAATCAGCCCAGCTTGCTGTTGAGATAGCGGACACAGTCGCCGACGGTCTTCAGACCGGCCAGATCCTCTTCGTCGATCTCGCCGATGTCGAATTCTTCTTCCATCGCCATGACCAGTTCCACCAGATCCACGGAATCGGCACCCAGGTCGTCCACGAAAGAGCTGTCCATGCTGATCTCATCCGCGTCGATAGCAAACTGCTCGGCGATCAGATCCTGCATCGTTTTGAAGATCTCCTCCATAGTACGGGTATTCCTCCTTCTTTGCTTGTTTTCTCCGAAAATAATACGGCAATCCCCGTGCAGTGTCAATACCTTTTTGGGAAAATTATGCGGTGGGAAGCTGCATTTTGTCTATGTGCTCCGCGATGGCCTCTGTGATGCCGCTCTGCGCCACCTGAATGGCCTGTCCCACGGCGTTTTCGATGGCCTCGGCATTGGAGCCGCCATGCGCCTTGATCACCGGCCGGGAGATGCCGATGAAGGCGGTGCCGCCCACCTTGTTGGGGTCGAGACGCGCCTTGAACTCGTTCAGGCCGGGCATGACCAGCAGGGCGGCGAGCTTCGTCAGCAGGTTCTTTTTGAACATGGTCTTCAGGGCGCTGCCGGCGAAGGAGCCCACGCCCTCGATGGTCTTGAGCATGACGTTGCCGGAAAAGCCATCGGTCACGATGACGTCGCAGCCGCCCTTGATGGCATCCTTGGCCTCGATATTGCCGATGAAATGCAGGTCGCCCCGACTGTCGGCCTCCCGCAGGAGCGCCAGCGTCTGCTTCTGAAGGTCGGTGCCCTTGGAGTCCTCGGCGCCGATGTTGAGCAGTCCCACCCGGGGACGCGCCACATTCAGCACCCGCTGGGCGTAGAAATTGCCCAGATAGGCGAACTGAAGCAGGTACTCCGGGGTACACTCGGCGTTGGCGCCGCAGTCGATGAGCACGGCGGAGCCGGTGGTGGTGGGGATGACGGGCGCCATAGCCGCCCGGCGGATGCCGTGGATGCGCTTGGTGATGAGGGTAGCGCCGGTGAGCAGCGCGCCGGTGGAGCCGGCGGACACGGCGGCATCGCCCGCGCCGTCCCGCAGGAGCGTCAGCGCCGCGCCCATGGAGGTGTCCTTCTTCCGGCGGAACACGGTGGAGGGATCGTCGCACATGTCCACCGTCTCGGTGGTGGGATGAATGGCAACGCCGGCGGGCAGCTGCGCCGCGCCGCACTGGGCGGCGGCGGCGCGGATGGCCGTCTCGTCGCCGGTGAGGGTGATGTCGCAGCCGAAGCGGGCGTGGGCGCTGAGCGCGCCCTTGACGATCTCCAGAGGGGCGTTGTCGCCGCCCATGGCGTCGATGATGATGTTCACAGAGAGAGCACCTCCTCCTTCACGGTGTCCAGAATGGCCAGAGAGCGCTGGCTCAGCTCGGCGTTCTTGTTGCGCTTGCCCTTGACCCGGTGATCCAGCGGCGGGATGATGCCGAAGTTCACGTTCATGGGCTGGAAGTCAGC
Organism: Oscillibacter sp.; assembly: GCA_003487665.1. Taxonomy (GTDB): domain Bacteria; phylum Bacillota; class Clostridia; order Oscillospirales; family Oscillospiraceae; genus Vescimonas. The sequence goes on along the minus strand of DNFA01000007.1, from coordinate 4,275 downwards.
CACCGTCTCGTTGCTGATGTACAGTCCCAGCGCGCCGATGGCTGTCTCCTGCGGGAAGTCGATGGGCGTCTGTCCCTTCAGGCGGCGCGCCAGCTCCACGCCCGCCAGAAAGCCGCTGGCGCAGGACTCCACATAGCCCTCCACGCCGGTCATCTGACCGGCAAAGGCGATACGGGGATCGCTCTTGAGCCGGTAGTAGCGGTCAAGGAGCCGGGGCGAATCCAGATAGGTGTTGCGATGCATGACGCCGTAGCGCAGGTACTGGGCGTCGTGCAGGGCGGGGATCAGGGAGAACACGCGCTTCTGCTCGCCCCATTTCAGGTGGGTCTGGAAGCCCACCAGATTGTAGATGGTGCCGTCAGCGTTGTCCCGCCGCAGCTGAACCACGGCGTAAGGCTCCCGACCGGTCTTGGGGTCGGGCAGGCCGCGGGGCTTCAGGGGGCCGAAGCGGAGGGTATCCTCGCCCCGGCGCGCCATGACCTCCACGGGCATGCAGCCCTCGAACACGTTGGCGTCCTCGAAGCCGTGTACCTCGGCCTCCTCCGCCTTCACCAGCTCCTGCCAGAAGGTCAGGTATTCCTCCTTGGACAGGGGGCAGTTGATGTAGTCGGGGGTGCCCTTGTCGTAGCGGGAGGCGAAGTAGGCGCTGGTCATGTCCACGCTGTCGTAGGACACCAGCGGGGCGGCGGCGTCGAAGAAATTCAGGGTGTGACCGCCGCCCAGCTTTTCGGCGATGGCATCGGCCAGCGGGTCGGAGGTCAGGGGGCCGGAGGCGATGACCACCGTGCCGTCGGGGATGGCGGTGACCTCGCCGGGCACAAGGGTGACGAGGGGGTGCGCCAGCAGGGACTCCGTGACCATGCGGGCAAAGCCCTCCCGGTCAACGGCCAGAGCGCCGCCGGCGGGAACGGCGGTGGTGTCGGCACAGCGGAGGATCAGGCTGTCCAGACGGCGCAGCTCCTCCTTCAGCAGTCCCACGGCGTTTTCCAGTCCGGCGCCCCGGAGGGAATTGGAGCAGCACAGCTCCGCGAAATAGGGCGTTACATGGGCGGGTGTGGTCTTTTCCGGCTTCATCTCGCGCAGGGTGACGGGAATGCCCCGCTGCGCCAGCTGCCAGGCGCACTCGGAGCCGGCCAGACCCGCGCCGATCACAGTTACAGGTTCCATTTATTCCTCCGCCTTCTTCGTGGTCTTTTTGGTGGTGGTTTTCTTTGCGGTGGTTTTCGCGGCAGTCGCCTTCTTGGTGGTGGTTTTCCTGGCCGCCGCGGTCTTTTTCGCCGCAGGCTTCCTGGCGGCGGGCTTCTTTTCCTCTGCCGCCGGCTCCGCTGCGGGAGCGGAAGCGCCCTCCGCAGGCGCTGCCGCCGCGTCCTCGGTCTTGCGGCGGCGGTAGCCGCGCTTGTCCTCCGGCAGGAAGTTGGGGCACTCCGGATTGGCGCAGAAGGGCTTGTTGAAGCCCTTGCCCGCCTTTTTGAACATGGTGTGGCCGCAGACGGGGCAGTCGTCCTTCACGGGCACGTCCCAGGTCATGAAGTCGCAGGCGGGGAACTTGTCGCAGCCGTAGTAGGTATAGCCGTTGCGGGAGGTCTTTTTCAGGATGCGTCCGCCGCACTTGGGGCAGCGGCCAGGCATCTCCACCACCAGCGGCTTGGTGAATTTGCACTCCGGATAGCCGGGGCAGGCCAGGAACCGCCCGAACCGCCCGGATTTGATGACCATGTTGCGGCCGCAGAGGTCGCACTTCTCCTCCGTGACCTCGTCGGGCACCTTGAGATAGACGCCCTCCATGTCCTTTTCCACCTTTTCCAGATTCTCGTGGAAGGGGACGTAGAACTGGCGGATCAGATCCTTCCATTTCACCTGACCGGACTCCACGTCGTCCAGCTTCTGCTCCATGCGGGCGGTGAACTTCACGTCCACGATGTCCGGGAAACGTTGGCACATCAGGTCGTTGACCACGCCGCCCAGCGGCGTGAGACGCAGGTACTTGCCCTCCTTGATGACATACTCGCGGTCGAGAATGGTGGAGACGGTGGGCGCATAGGTGGAGGGGCGGCCGATGCCGTTTTCCTCCATGGTGCGGATGAGGGTGGCGTCCGTATAGCGCGCCGGCGGCTGGGTGAAGTGCTGGAGGGGCGCAAAGCCGGTGGGCGTGACCTCCTCCCCCTCGGTCAGCGGCGGGAGAGGAGATTCCTTCTCCTCCTTGTCGTCGTCGCGGCTCTCCTCGTACACGGCGGTGTAGCCGGCGAATTTCAGGTTGCTGGCGGAGCAGCGCAGGGTGTGGTCGCCGGCGGCGATCTCCACGGAGATGCTGTCGTAGACGGCGTTGGCCATCTGGCTGGCCAGAAAGCGGCTCCAGATCAGGCGATAGAGCCGGTACTGCTCCTGCGTCAGGTCGGACTTCACCCGCTCCGGCGTCAGGGACGGGTCGGAGGGGCGGATGGCTTCGTGGGCGTCCTGCGCGCCGGCCTTGGTCTTGTAGACACGGGGCGCGGCGGGGTAATAGGCCGCGCCGTAGCGGGAGTGGATCAGCTCCTTGGCCTGCGCCTGCGCCTCGTCGGAGATGCGCAGGGAGTCGGTACGCATGTAGGTGATCAGACCCACGGTGCCCTCGCCGGTGATGTCCACGCCCTCATAGAGCTGCTGGGCGATGGCCATGGTGCGGCGGGGCGTCATGTTCAGCTTGCGGGAGGCCTCCTGCTGCAAGCTGGAGGTGGTAAAGGGCGGCGTGGGGCTGCGCTGCTTGTCGGTGCGCTTGACGCTCTTGACGGAGAAGGTCTGCGCCTGCAGCTCCGCCACGATGCGCTGGGTGTCGGCCTCGTCCTTGGGCTCGTACTTCTTGCCGTTCACGCCGTAGTAGTGGGCGGTGAAGGGCGCGGCGGCCTTGTTCTGCAGGTGGACGTCCAGCGACCAGTATTCCTGCGGGACGAACTCCGCGATCTCCTTCTCCCGTTGCGCCACCAGACGAATGGCCACGGACTGCACACGTCCGGCGGACAGGCCGCGGCGGATCTTCTTCCACAGCAGCGGGGAGAGCTGATAGCCCACGATGCGATCCAGCACGCGGCGCGCCTGCTGCGCGTCCACCAGATCCTGATCGATGGCGCGGGGGTGCTGGATGGAATCCTGTACCACCTTTTTGGTGATCTCGTTGAAGGTGACGCGCTGCGCCTTGTCCTCCGGCAGCTCCAGCAGGTGCTGCAGATGCCAGCTGATGGCCTCGCCCTCGCGATCCGGGTCGGTGGCCAGGAACACGGTCTTGCTCTTGCCGGCGGTGGTTTTGAGATCCTTGATGATGTCCTCTTTGCCCTTGATGGGGCGGTAATCGGGTTCAAAGTCGTTGTCCACGTCCACGCCCAGCTTGCTCTTGGGCAGGTCGCGCAGGTGTCCCATGCTGGCCTTGACCACATAATCGGGTCCCAGATATTTGCCGATGGTCTTGGCCTTGGCCGGGGACTCCACAATGACCAGATTCTTCTTTGATGCCATAGTTACTATTTACTCCTTTTTCAGCTCCACCGTGCGCAGGAAGCTGCGCGTACCCTGACGGCTCACATAGCCGTCGATCTCCAGCACCGTCAGCGCCGAGAGAACACGGCGGACGGGCAGATCGGTCAGGAGCGCCGCGTCATCGGTAAGGGTGGGAACGTCGGTTTGCAGAACGGACAGCACGGCGATCTGGTCGTCGGTGAGTCCGGCGGGGTCGTGGGAAATGTCCAGCACCGGCAGCGCCGGGGCGGATGGGGCGGCGGGTGCCGCAGGTTGGGCGGGCGCGGCTTCGTCCTCCGGCGGTGTTGACCCTTTGGGCAGGGGCGGCAGCTTGGCGCGGAGAGGCCGCAGCTTGTGGGGATAGCGGCTCTCGTAGAAGCTCAGCACGTCCCATGCCTCGCACACAAGGCCGGCGCCCTCGCGGATGAGGGCGTTGGTGCCGCGGCTCATAGGCGCGTCGAAGGGGCCGGGGACGGCGAACACCTCCCTGCCCTGCTCCAGCGCGGTGGTGGCGGTGATCAGCGCGCCGCTCTTCTCCGGCGCCTCCACCACCACGGTGGCAAGGCTCAGGGCGCTGAGCAGCCGGTTGCGCACCGGGAAATGATCGGCCTTGGGCACGGTGCCCGGCGGGTACTCCGACAGAATGACGCCGGTGGCGGCGATGTCCTGATAGAGGCGGCGGTTCTCCGCCGGGTAGATCACGTCGGCTCCGCCGCCCAGCACAGCAGCGGTGAAGCCGCCGGCGCGGAGCGCACCCTTGAGAGCTTCGCCGTCGATGCCCTTGGCCAT
>DNFA01000077.1:2117-8895 GCA_003487665.1 Oscillibacter sp. | reverse complement strand
AGGACGCCGTCCCCTACAGGATGGGATGTCGGGGAGCGGGGCATACGAAGGGTATAAAGAGAGAGGCTCCCGCAGGAGCCTCTCTCTTTATGCGTTCTTCATTATGCGTCCTTGGGCTTTTTCAGGGCGACGATGACGCCGGCGGTGATGAGCACTGCGCCGATGACGCTCATGAGGGTGATCTGCTCATCCAGCAGGAGGTAGCCCACCACCAGCGTGACGAAGGGGGAGGCGTACAGGTAGTTGTTGGTGATGACCACGCCCAGACGCTGGAAGGCGATGTTCCAGATGGCGAAGCAGACGGCGTTGCCGAACACGCCCAGGAACAGCCAGCTCAGCAGGATGCGGGGGGTGGTGAACAGGGGCGTCAGGTCGGGCATGCCGTCCGTCAGCAGCATGAGGGGTACGGCGGTGAGGAATGCCCAGAGCATGACGCGGCGGGTGACGAGGAAGTTGTCGTACCGCTCGGTGTACTTCTTAATAAGAATGGAGTAGACCGCCCACATGAGGGCGGCGGCCAGGGCGATCAGGTCGCCCAGAGGGTTCAGGTGGAAGGTCAGCTGGCCGTTGAGCACCACCAGCACCACGCCGGCGATGGCGATGACGGCGCCGATGTAGACGAACTTGCCCAGACGCTCGCCGCTGCGGGAGAACAGCTGTGCCAGAATGACCGTGAGGATGGGGGACAGAGCCACGATGATACTGACGTTGGCAGCGTAGGTATAGGTCAGGGCGGTGTTTTGCAGGAAGAAGTAGAAGCTGCCGCCGGTGATGCCGATGAGGATGAACATCAGCTCATCCTTCCACGGGAGCTTCATGGTCTTGGGACGGAGCACCCAGAGGGTCAGATAGGCAAGACCCATGCGCAGGGGGATGATCTGCACGGCGGTGTAGGCGGTCAGCAGCTCCTTGGTCAGGACGAAGCAGCTGCCCCAGACCAGTATGGTGAAAATGGCGTATACATGACCCATAAGTTTCTTTGTGGCGGACATGGCGGTTCTCTCTCCTTATATCTCTCGATTGGCCGCAGGGCGGCACAAATAATCATTATACAGGGAAGGAAGGAGAAAATCCAGTGGTGCGGGCGTGATGGAGAAAAAATTTTTGGAAAAACGGGTAAAAGTTGACCGTTTGTGTGCAACTTCCGGGGCGAAACGGGGGGAGGAGTAGGACGGAACGGGTGGGTATGGGGAAGAAATCCACAAGGGGGAGGAAGACATGAGGTACAGGAGAATAGACGAAAAACGGGACGCGGTGTGCGGCGTGTGCGACCTGTGCGGCAGGGATCTGCGGTGCGGGGAGCGGTATTACCGGGTCAGCGGGGAGAACGTGTGCCGGGGGTGTCTGGCGGAGTTCGCGGCGCAGATATTGGCGGCCTATGAGGTGACGGGAGGTGAGGCGGATGGCTAAAAGGTGTACCCCGTGGGAGGAAGTGCGGGCGAGATATGAGACGGAGGACTGCACATACCGGCAGCTGGCGGAGGAATACGGCGTGTCGATACAGAGCATCTGGACGCATGCGCAGAAGGAGTGCTGGAAGGGGAGAAGAACGCGGGGAAGAGATCAGAGCATCGATGACAGGCGATACCTGCGGCAGGTGGCGAAGGCGCTGATGACTGCCGCGCGGCAGGCAGCCGCGCAGGTGGAGGACGGCGAGGTGAGCATCAAGGAGCTGAAGGAGATGGCGGGGGTATTGCAGACGCTGACGGGGCTGGAAAAGACGCTGCGGGAGGAGGAGCCGACAGCGGCGGAGACGGTGCAGGTGGTGCTGGGCGACGCGGAGGAATGGAGCAGGTAGGGGGCGAGGGCGGACAGAGTCGTCCGCCCCTACGAACTCCCTCCGTCAGCGCTTCGCGCTGCCACCTCCCTCGCAGAGGGAGGCAAGGGCAAACGGATCGCCATGCCAATGTGAACACGGGCTGGGAATGACAGGTGTAAGGCGGCGGGACACATGGGTCCCGCCCTACAAGGGGTGGCGAGAAACGGGCGGATGTGGACATCCGCCCCCTATGGGGCGGGACGTCGGGGACGGCGTGGCCTACGGGGCGGGACGTCGGGGACGCCGTCCCCTACGGACGGGACATCGAGGGCGGCGTGCCCTGCGGAATGGGGTTCCGCGCCTGCGGGCGCGGGGAACGGATTCCCACGCCAGTGACATCGGTCACTGGCTCGGAATGACAGCGCTTCGCGCTGGGGGGACGTCGGGGAGGGCGTGTCATGCAGGGTGCGATTTTTGGAGGAGAAAAGGGGGAGAGAATGGAGATCTATATCGGGACACCCAATGAGAGGCAGAAGGAATTCCTGCGGTGCGAGAAGAAGTATATCGCCTTCGGCGGGGCGCGGGGCGGCGGAAAGAGCTGGGCGGTGCGGTGCAAGGCCAAGCTGCTGGCGCTGCGGTATCCGGGCATACGGCTGCTGCTGGTGCGGCGGACGCTGCCGGAGATCGAGGCCAACCATCTGACGTTCCTGCGGCGGGAGCTGGCGGGGGCGGCGGCGTACCGCGCCGGAGAGAGACGGTTTGTGTTCGCCAACGGCAGCAGCTTACAGTTCGGGTACTGCGGCAGCGACAGGGACGCGGAGCGGTATCAGGGTGCGGAGTACGACGTGATCTTTTTCGATGAGGCCACCCAATTACAGGAGCGGTGGATGCGGCAGCTGGCGGCGTGCGTGCGAGGGGTGAACGGCTTTCCCAAGCGGATCTACTACACCTGTAATCCGGGTGGGCCGGGACACGGGTACATCAAGCGGCTGTTTATCGACAGGCGGTATGAGCCGGGGGAGAACGGAGAGGACTACGTCTTTATACCGGCGCGGGTGACGGACAACCGGGTGCTGCTGGCGCGGCAGCCGGAGTATGTGAAGCAGCTGGAGGCGCTGCCGCCCAAGCTGCGCGCGGCGTGGCTGGAGGGCAAGTGGGACGTGCTGGCGGGGCAGGTGTTTCAGGAGTTTACGGACGACCCGGCGCACTATGAGGACAGGCGGTACAGCCATGTGATCAGGCCGTTCCGCATACCGAGGGAGTGGAACGTGTACAGAAGCTACGACTTCGGGTACGCCAAGCCCTTCTCCTGCGGCTGGTGGGCGGTGGATCACGACGGATGCGTGTACCGGATCGCGGAGCTGTACGGCTGCACGGGGACGCCGGACGAGGGCGTGCTGTGGACGCCGGAGAAGCAGTTCGCGGAGATACGGCGCATCGAGGAGGAGCATCCCGATCTGCGGGGACGCACCATACACGGCGTGGCCGACCCCGCCATCTGGGACGCCAGCCGGGGCGAGAGCATCTATGAGACGGCGCTGCGGCACCGCATTTACTTCGTGAAGGGGGACAACCAGCGGATACCGGGGTGGATGCAGATGCACTACCGGATGGCCTTCGACGGGGAGGGATATCCCATGCTGTATGTGTTCGAGAACTGCCGGGCGTTTATCCGGACAGTGCCGGGGCTGCTGTACAGCGGCACGGCGCCGGAGGACGTGGACACCAGTCAGGAGGATCATGTGGCGGACGAGAGCCGGTATTTCTGCATGATGCGGCCTATCGCGCCGCGGACGGCGGAGGTGAGGCAGATCGGGGACGACCCGCTGAACATGGCGAAAAAAATTTTTTGAAAAAATGAGGGGAGTTGCACACAAATGGGCAACTCCCGGGCGGGGAGAGGGTAGGGTCAGAACACAGGAAAGGGAGGTGCTGGCATGGAGCGTGAGACGGCTCGGACAGCAGAAAAGGAGACGGGCGCACCGGGGAAGATCGGCGCGGCGGAGGTGAGGGCGGCGGCAGAGGTGCTGCGGCGCTATCGGCTGGGAAAGCAGAATCTGGACCGGCGCATCATCGACAATGAGCAGTTCTGGAAGCTGCGGCACTGGGAGCAGATGGACAAGGCCGGCGAGGGCGGCCGGAGGGAGGATATCAGGCCGGCCAGCGGGTGGCTGGTGAACTGCATCCTCAGCAAGCACGCGGACGCCATGGACTGCTATCCGGAGCCGACGGTGTTGCCCAGAGAGCCTAACGACCGCCGGGAGGCGGAGGAGCTGAGCCGGATACTGCCGGTGATCCTGAAGAACAACCGGTTCAAGAAGGCGTATTCCCAGGCGTGGTGGAACAAGCTGAAGTCCGGATGCGCCGTGTACGGCGTGTTCTGGGACGGGGATAAGCTGCACGGGCTGGGAGACGTGAGCATCCGCAGCATGGACGTGCTGAATCTGTTCTGGGAGCCGGGGGTGCAGGATATACAGGAGTCGGAGAGCTTCTTCTGTACGGAGCTGGTGCCCAACCGGCGGCTGGAGCGGGAATATCCGCAGCTGGAGGGGAAGCTGGGACGCAGCGGCGTGCAGGTGAGCCGGTATCTGTATGACGACAAGGTGGACACGTCGGAGCAGTCGCTGGTGGTGGACTGGTACTATCACACGGAGCAGGAGGGGCGGCAGGTGCTGCAGTACTGCAAGTTCGTGGGGGAGGAGGTGCTGTACGCCACGGAGAACGACCCGGAGATGGCGGAACGCGGCTGGTACGACCACGGGAAGTACCCGTTCGTGTTCGACGTGCTGTTCCCGGAGGAGGGGACGCCCGGCGGGTACGGGTATGTGGATCTGTGCAAGTCGGCGCAGAAGCAGATCGACCTGATGAACCAGGCCATCCTGAAAAACACGCTGGCGGCGGCCACGCCCCGGTTCTTCATCCGCTCCGACGGGGCGGTGAACGAGAACGAGTACGCGGACTGGACAAGACCCTTCGTACATACCAACGGGAATCTGGGGGCGGACTCCATCGCGCCCATTCGGGTGCCTTCGCTGGACAGCGTGTATGTGGCGGTTTTACAGAACAAGATCGCGGAGATGAAGGAGACGGCGGGCAACCGGGATGTGATGAGCGGCGGCACCGCCGGCGGCGTCACGGCGGCCACGGCCATCGCCGCCCTGCAGGAGGCGGGCGGAAAGCTGTCCCGCAACATGATCGACGACGGGTATGAGGCGTTTTCCCAGGTGCTGACGCTGTGCATCGAGCTTGTACGGCAGTTTTACGACATGCCCCGGCAGTTCCGCCTGCTGGGGAAGAACGGCGGGCAGTTCGCCATGTTCGACAACAGGGGCCTGCAGCCCCGTCCGCTGCTGACAGGCGGCTATCGGGTGCCGGAGTTCGATCTGGAGGTGACGGCGCAGGATGAGACGCCGTATCAGACCATGGAGTACAACCAGCTGGCTTTGCAGCTGTTCCAGATGGGATTCTTCCGCAGCGATATGGCAGAGCAGGCGCTGCGGTGCCTGGAGCTGATGCAGTTCCGCCACAAGGAGACGCTGACGGAGGTTATCCGGCAGGGACAGAAGGAGACGGAGCAGAAGGAGTGGCTGACGGCATCGCTGCGGCAGGCGGTGGCGCTGCTGGACAAGGCGCAGGGGACGCATCTCAGCGAGACGCTGGAGCAGGAGCTGCGGCAGCGGGACAGCGGCGGCGGTAAGGCGGACAGACGCGTCAACGGTGCGGTGGAGCGCCAGAGACAGGCCACGCGGCAGGCGGTACGCCCCCGATGATACGGGCGGTGTGCGGCGGCACGCACCTGACGGTGCGGGGGCATGCCGGGCATGGGCAGCCGGGACAGGACATCGTATGCGCGGCAGTGTCCGCGCTGGTGTACGCATTGGCCGGGGTATTGCAGGAGGAGGGACAGCTGGCACGGGGGGACATCAGAGAGGGGTACGCGGACATCACGGGCGCGGGAGACTGTGCACGGGAATTTGCGCTGGTGCGGTGCGGGCTGGAGATGCTGGCCGGGCAATATCCGGAGAGTGTGGAAATAGGGTCGTGACCTACCACGGAAAGGAGAGTTCGGATGGACGAGCTGGAAAAGACGGCGCAGGAGACTGCGGCGGAGGAGCAGACGGGCGATACGACGGCTCCCGACGCCGGGGAGGATTTTGAGACGCTGATCCGCGGAAGGTACAAGGGGGAGTTTGACGCCCGCGTCCGGAAAATTCTGGATGGACGGCTGCGCGGCCTTCGGCAGGAGAATGAGCGCCTGCGGCAGGAGGCGGTGCGGACAGAGCTGCTGCGGCAGCGGGAGCAGGACGAGCAGCTGCGCCGCGCCATGGAGTTCGCCGTGGAGCGGGCGCGGCAGCAGATGACCCAGGCCATCGCCAGCGGCGGCAGCCGTGTGGCGGAGAACGGCGGACGCCGCCGCAGCGTCAGCCGGTGGGATCCCAAGGGGTTAAGCGGCAAGGAGCTGGCGGAGATACGGAAGAGGGTACAGGGCGGGGAGAAGATCCGCTTCTGAGGCTCCGGCGGGATCTTTTCCGCCCTGCCTGCGTTAACCCGCCTCGGCGTATACCCGATACGCCATCCCATACGGAATCACGAGAGGGTACGTGCAGGGGGGCGGACAGAGTCGTGCGACCCTACGGCGGGACGTCGGGGACGCCGTCCCCTACACGCCTTGTCATTGCGAGGAGCGAAGCGACGCGGCAATCCGTTTTCCTTTTTTAGGGCGGATTCCCACGCCAGTGTGCGGCGGGGCACATGGGCCCCGCCCTACGGGGCACGGTGGTCATGTGGGGCGGACAGAGTCGTCCGTCGTGATGGAATATCTGCCGGTACCCGCGCGGTAGAGCACCAAGGCACCCACCGCGGCAGGGGGCAGCGTCGCGCGACAGCGCATCGCGGAAAGCTGTGGAGGCACAATCCTTTGAACCGGAAAAAACCGGAAAACCGGTTGCGCGTGGGACAGGTCAGCGCGAAATCATAGCCGACGCGCGTGAGGAAGTCTTGAAACGCAGTTTCAAGCGG
>DNFA01000077.1:1641-1899 GCA_003487665.1 Oscillibacter sp. | reverse complement strand
GTCACCCGCCGGAGGCAAAAAAGGGGGCTCCGCACTTGCGGACGTGGGGAACGTCAGGGGCGCAGCGGTCACGCGGGGCGGACAGGAAACAACAACACAGTGAAAAAAGGAAGGGAGAAAGGAATATGAAGATGAATTTGCAGATGTTTGCGGAGGCAAATACCCAGACCACGGGCGGTCTGAGCGCGGAAATGAAGACCTACTACGGTATGGAGCTGCTGGAGAACGCCAAGCCGCAGCTGGTACACAACCAGTTCG
>DNFA01000077.1:1369-1491 GCA_003487665.1 Oscillibacter sp. | reverse complement strand
AGCTGGTACACAACCAGTTCGCGGCCACCAAGGGTTTGCCTGCCGGCGGCGGCAAGACGGTGGAGTGGCGCAAGTTCGGCGCCTTTGACAAGGCGCTCAAGCCCCTGACCGAGGGCGTGACC
>DNFA01000077.1:0-1215 GCA_003487665.1 Oscillibacter sp. | reverse complement strand
TGACCGAGGGCGTGACCCCCGATGGCAGCGGCATCTCCGTCAGCTACATCACCAAGGAGCTGGCGCAGTACGGCGACTACACCACCGTGTCCGACATGCTGGATCTGACGGCCATCGACGACGTGGTGCTGGAGATCACCGACCGTCACGGCAGCAACATGGGCCTGACCCTGGACACCGTGACCAGAAACGAGATCCAGCAGGGCAAGCAGGTGATCTATGCGCCCAAGCTGGGCGCCAACGGTGCCAAGACGGAGATCACCAGCCGCACGGCACTGGACAAGGACTGCCGCATGACCAGTGAGCTGGTGGCCAAGGCCGCGACCCAGCTGAAGAAGATGAACGCGCCCACCTTTGACGGCAAGTATGTGTGCATCATCCACCCCAGTGTGGCCTTCGACCTGCGCCAGGACGAGGCGTGGATCGCCGCCCATCAGTACGCCGCCGCCACGGAGCTGTTCTCCGGCGAGATCGGCGAGCTGCACGGTGTGCGCTTTGTGGAGACCACGGAGGCCAAGATCTACCGCGGTGAGAATCTGGCCGGCGACGTCCGCAGCCTGAAGGTGAAGGGCAACACGGTGAGCGGCGCGGAGGTGGGCTTCCAGGGCGGCACCGTGGCAGCCAATGCGCTGGCAGGCCGTTATGTGATGATCGGCGGCAGCCGCTGCAAGGTCATCAGCAACACCACCGCCAAGCTGGTGCTGGACACCGAGGTGACAGCGGCGGAGGGCGACGCCATCTATCCCGGCGAGGGCGGTAAGAACGGCTGCGCCGTGTATGGCTGCCTGTTCATCGGCAAGGGCGCTTACGGCGTGGTGGATCTCAGCGAGGGCACGGAGGTCATCGTGAAGCCCCGCGGCAGCTCCGGCACCGCCGACCCGCTGGATCAGCGCTCCAGCGTGGGCTGGAAGGGTATCCACGCCGCGGCCATCCTGTACGATGAGTACATGGTGCGCGTGGAGTGCGGCAGCAGCTATTCTGACGAGGACAAGGCCAACTGACGGAGCGTGAGGCAGGGGCGGGCGAGTTGTCCGCCCCTGCGGGCGGGGGATGCGGATCCCCACGCCAGTGTGCGGCGGGGCACGCGGGCCCCGCCCTACAGGGTGCGGAGGTCGTGCGGAGCGGACAGAGTCGTCCGCCGTGATAGAATATCTGCCGGTACCCGCGCGGTAGAGCACCAAGGCACCCACCGCGGCAGCGGGCAGCGTCGCGCGA
>DNFA01000020.1:3519-17445 GCA_003487665.1 Oscillibacter sp. | reverse complement strand
AAAGTCCGTTCGGACTTTTTTGACAAGCTGACGCAAAGCAGCACCACCGTTTGGTGGTGCTGCTTTGCGTGCTGTTCCAAGGCGGGAACGCGGAACAACATATATGGCCATGTCTCTGAAAAAATGAAACAAGACAGCGCAAACCGCATGGAAGCCTATATGCGGGGCACTGTCTATGAGAAGACCCAAAACGGTTAAAGGGTCAAATAAAGGGTCAGACACAAGAAAAGAGGTCTGAAACCCATTGGTTTCAGACCTCTTGCTGGCAGCGGGAGAAGGATTCGAACCCTCACATACGGAGTCAGAGTCCGCTGTGCTACCTTTACACAATCCCGCTGTGTCCTGACGAACAAAAACTATTATACATGTTTTCCCGCATTTGTCAACAGTTTTTTCGCCAGACTTTTCAAAGTTTTATTTCCCCAGCCACTGGCGCAGGCGCTCCCACAGCTCCACCGCCCGAAATTTCAGCACATAGCCCTCCTGTCCGGTGATGAGCTTCATGTCCGATTCATCCATGCCGGCCTGCACTGCCACGTCCTCCAGGTCGGTGCAGGCCGCCGTACACAGCGGCGGGTACACCACGCACCACCAGTTCCGCCCGGCGCCCTCGCCGATGACGACCCGCAGCGCCAGATACTCCCCCGCCGGCAGTGCGAAGCCGTCGTACTCCTTCAGTGGGAATTCCGTCATGGTCAGCTCCGCCCGCACGGGGTATGACCCGCCGCAGGCGTCGAAGGCCGCCTGCTCCAGCTCCGGCAGGGCTGTGCGCAGCCGCGCCTGTGCGTCCGGCCTGTCCGCCGCCTGCCGCAGTATATCCTCGGCGCGGGAGAGCACGGCGTCCCGCGCCCGCAGCTTCATGGCCTGATCCGAGGCGCTGTCCGAGTTGGCGATCACATGCAGGCGGATCATCTTCTCCTGCAGGGCATCCTGCCGTCCCAGTGACGCCGCACCGCTGACAAGAGCCAGCGCCAGCGCCGCCAGCAGCGCCAGCTCCACCGGCTTCCACTTTTTTATATATGTACGCATAAAAAGCACCGTCCCTTGCTGATTTTCCTACATTGTGGACGGTGCTTTTCTGTTTTATACCGGCCGGGTCAAAAAAACCTGCGGCCACGTCCGCCGCAGCGTCATCGCGGCCGCCGCCGCCTCCTTCCGGTCATCGAACACTCCGAACACAGCGCTGCCGCTGCCGCTGAGCAGCGTACCCAGCGCCCCCTGCGCCCGCAGCGCCGCTTTGATATCCCAGAGGCGGCTGTCCTCCGGCACAGCACGCTCAAAGCTGTTGCGCAGCTCTGCCGCTATCGCGTGGACGTTGTTCCCGGCCACGGCGTCCTCCATGCGGCTGTCCTCTGCGGTCATCCCGCCGCAGGCGTCCAGCCGCCGGTACATCTCCGCCGTGGAATAGCTCTCCTCCGGCTTCACCACCACAAACCAGCCCGCTGTCAGCGGCGGCAGCGGCGCGACGATCTCCCCCCGCCCGATGGCCAGCTGCGTGCCGCCGCGGATAAAGAAGGGCACATCGCTGCCCAGCTTTTCCGCCAGTCTCTCCAGCCGCATGTCTGTCATGCGCGGCGCGTACAACGTCCGCAGCGCCAGCAGCACCGCCGCCGCGTCGCTGCTGCCGCCGCCCAGTCCCGCTTGGGTGGGGATATGCTTCTCCAGCGTGATGGACACACCGCCGCTTTCCATCGCCGTCTCCGCAAAGAACACCCGCAGCGCCTTCATACATAGGTTGTCATTGACGTCCTCCGTCACCGGTGCGCTGCAAAGCAGGGAATCACACCCCGTACCGCGCTCCACCGTCACGGTATCCCACAGGCTGATGCGCTGCATAACGGAGGTGATCTCATGATACCCGTCCGCCCGCTTCGCGCCCACGTCCAGCGTCAGATTTATCTTGGCATACGCCCGTTCCGTGCATCTCATAGCCGTCCCTCGCAAAAAATAGTGCTGCGGCAATGCCGCAGCACTATTATAGCATACCGGTGCAGACTGCGCCAGCCTTACTTGACGATCTTGCGCGCCTCGATGTAGTAGCGCTTGTCCTGGGCGTGACCCATGGAGAAGGTCTTGCGGGGCAGCACGCCGTCGGCCATGACGGTCTTGAACAGCTGCTCCTTGCCCATGGCGGGCAGCAGGAAGCCCATGTTGCCGGGCTTGCTGCCCAGCTCGCGGGTCACGTCGTCGCCGTGGATGTAGTCCACCTCGCCGCCGTTGTCCTTCAGGTACTGGTCGATGACGCTCTGGAGCGTGCCCACAGCCAGCTGCACCTTGGGATCAGGCACAGTGATGAAGTGGCTCTCGCCGTTCCACACGAACTCGATGGTGTGACCGTCGCCCTTGCCCTCGTAGGCGTTGGGATAGGCGGCGCGGAAGGCGTCCATGAACTTCTGGTGATCCACGCCGAACAGCACCCGGTGGATGGGCTCGAACTGCAGGGCATCGTCGTGGTTGTTGACCACCTCTACCAGCGCGTAGCGGGCGGGCAGAGCCAGATACTCTTCGGGGGTCTTGCCCTTCTTCTGCTCCTCATAGCAGGCCTTGGCGGTGGCCAGAGAGTGGTTGCCGTCGCCCACGGCGAACAGCAGGGGCGCCACGCCGGAGACGTTGTACTTCTTCTCCATAGCCGCGTCGGTGGTCAGACCCTCCAGCGCGTTGGCCACGGCGTCGATCTGCTTGTCGGACAGCTTGAAGCCGCGGATGTGGCCGCCGTTCTGCATCAGGTCGAAGTCGTAGACCTTCTCCATGGTGTCGGCTGCGGCGGTCAGCGGCTCGATAACGGTCTTGTCGGGATCGTCGATCAGCAGCATGACGTGGGGCAGCTCGATGGGCGCGTTGCGGCGCACCTTGGCGCGGGGCGGGATGCGATCCAGCACGGTGCCCTCGGTGGCGCGGATCAGGGCGCCGGAACCGGGGGTGAAATCATAGGCATCCAGATCCACCATACCGATCAGGCCGTGGCGGATCTTGCCGTCGGACTGCTGGCGCTCGATGTA
The DNA here is from genome assembly GCA_003487665.1 of Oscillibacter sp. Classification (GTDB taxonomy): domain Bacteria; phylum Bacillota; class Clostridia; order Oscillospirales; family Oscillospiraceae; genus Vescimonas. The sequence goes on along the minus strand of DNFA01000020.1, from coordinate 14,446 downwards.
GATCAGGGAGTCGGGCAGCGTCTCGAACACGCCGTCGGCCAGGTACTTCTTCATGGAGTCGTTGATATTCTCGATGTACTCGTCCACGTTGGGAGCCTTCAGGTTGGCCTCCGGCAGGATCAGACGCAAGGTGGAGGGCGCGTCGCCCACCTTCTCCTCCACCGCCTGCCAGTACTCCGGCTCAGAGGTGAACTGATCGCAGGCGACGACCGCCCACTTGGTCATGTCCTGATCCTTGGGCAGCAGGATGTCGGCGGGATAAAAGCCCAGCTTGTCAAACTTCTTGTTCATGGTCTCCTCCTTAGTGTATGTACATGGTCGTGTACAAATTGTTCTACGCTGATAATACCAAATTACCGCGGCTTTTGCAATCGCTTTTCCAATTTTATTCAGGTAATCTCAAAAATTTTTTGTGCATATCCTCCACTTCCCTGGGAAATGCTACGGTAAGCAGCAGTCTCAAACGAATGGAGGTCATGTATATATGAAAGTACTCGATCGCATCGCGCTGGCGCTGGTCATCATCGGCGCCCTGAACTGGGGCGCGGTGGGGCTGTTCCGCTTCGACTGCGTGGCGGCCATCTTCGGCGGCCAGGCCGCCCCCATCAGCCGCGTCGTCTACGCGCTGGTGGGGCTTGCCGGTCTGTGGTGCATCACCATTCTGTTCCGCGATACGCCCGCCGAGGCATGAGAATAACGAAAAGACCGCCGAAAGGCGGTCTTTTCAGAGTTTTCGGTTCACAGGATCCGTTTCTCCCTCTTGCGCCCCATAACGCCTCCGTCCCATCAACACTTTCCCCGTTGACAGTCAAAATACCCCGCCGTTGTAGCGCCGCTGAACTCGCCAAAGAACAAAAAACGCGGCGAACAGCCCGGCAAAGAGGACGACCAGCGCAGCCGCCATTCCGGATGCTGCAAATAGGGCGATCATACCGCTGACAATAAGCGCTGCGGAAATCACAAACAGTCCCTTGGCAAAAGCCTGTCCGTAAGCTTTTTCGTCCTCGGGCTTCACCTTTTTCCGGTGGTACTCGTGGATCAGTTCAGTCTTTCCTCGATAAATCAGGATGCCCAGCAGCAGAAACAACGCCGCTATCCCCCACATCAGTATCGCGTATGCCAGCATGCGTATACCTCCCTTTCACCGTGCCGCCAGCCGCTTCACCAGCTCCTCGCTGGGGTCGGCCAAAATGGTTTTGTAATTGGTGTAATTCACGAATCCCGGTGGCGAACCGGCGGGCTTCTTCACATACTTCACCTGGGTGAAGTCAACGGGCACCTTCGTGCCGTCCTGCGCCTGGGAGAAATACGCCGCCAGCGATGCCGCTTCCAGCAGGCTCTGCTCGTCCGGCTGTGCGCCGCCGGTGCACAGTATCACGTGGGAGCCGTGTATCCTCTGGGTGTGGAGCCAGATGTCCCACTTTTCCGCGTCCTTGGCGGTCAGGCGGTCGTTTTGCCGGTTGTTGCGCCCCACAAGGATGCGCAGCCCCGCCGTGGAGCGGAATTCCCGCGGCTTGCTGGGACGCTGGGGCTGCTTTCTGCCCTTTGCCCGGAGGTAGCCGCCGTCGGTCAGCTCGGCGCGGATGTCGTTGAAGTCCTGCTCGGACTCAGCCAGTGTCAGCTCCTGAAGGACACTTTCCAGATAGGTCAGCTCCACCCGCGCCTTTTCCAGCTGCGCCGTGATGTACTTCTCCGCCGTTTTTGCCTTGGTGTATTTTTTGAAATACTTCGCCGCGTTCTCCTGCGGCGACAGCCGCACATCCAGCGGGATATCCACGTCGGCGCAGTCGGGGTCGTAGTAGTTCTGCGCCGTCAGGCGGCTCATGCCCCGCTCCATGCGGTACAGGTTGGCGGTGATCAGCTCGCCGTACACGCGCCATTTGTCGCGGTTTTTGCTCTCGGCCAGCTCCTGCTCCTGAGCGGCGATCTTGCGGCGGAGCCGGGCAGCGCCGTTGGAGGCGGTTTTTACCAGATCCTGCCCCTTTTGCTTCACGCGCTCGGCCTGCTCCCGCTTTTCATAGAAGTCGTCCAGCAGGCGGGAGAAGCTGGTGTACGTCTCCTCCTCCGCCGCGCCGCCGTACTGCCCCACATGCAGGTAGGTGAAGTCCATGGGCACGCCGGAGCGTTTCAGCATCGCATGTGTAAAGTGCTTTTCGTTCACAGTATCCCGCCACGCGGCAAAAGCGCTCCACAGCGCCGCAGTATGCCCCGTGACCGGGGCATCTGTGCTGCCGCAGGCGCGGAAAGTCAGTTCCCGCGCCACCAGCGGCGACAGGCCGTTGACCGTACGCACCAGCCACTGATCCGCGGGCGCGCCCTCCCCCGCTGCGGCGGCGAGAGCCGCGAATTCCTCCTCTGTCACTGTGAAGGGAGATACCTTGTCAGGCGGCGTGGGCAGGTGATAAAACAGCCCCGGCAGCACCTGCCGGTCGGGGTTCATCTCAAAGTCGATGCGGCGCAGACAGTCGATGATGTGTCCGTCCTTGTCCGCCAGTATCAGGTTGGCGCGGCGGGCAACGGCCTCTAAAATCAGAGAAAATTGGCTGCGCTCGCCCAGCTCATCGGCGGCAGAGACGGTCAGCGTGACCACCCGCTCCAGCGGCGCCTGCTGAATGCTCTCGATAATACCGCCGCTGAGGTACTTGCGCAGCAGCATGCAGAACATGGGCGGCTGGGCGGGATTGTCCCGCGGCAGTTCGGTCAGGTGCAGGCGGGGCTGTCCGCCGCCGGCGGACAGCAGCAGCCGGCGGTTTCCCCGGAGCAGCAGCACCACCTGATCCCTGGCGGGCTGCTGGATCTTCTCAATACGGCTGCCGGTGATCTGGGGCGCCAGCTCCGCCACCACAGCCTGCAGGCATACGGCATCCAGCGGCATGTTACTCCTCCTCCATCATGGCGTGGAACAGCTGCTCCGCGCGCTCCTTGTTCCCCTGCAGATACAGCCAGCCCATCAGACACTCCAGACCGGTGGCGGCGTGGTACTGGGCGGGCGTGGCACTGCGGGGCATGGCGTGTACATTGGCGTTGCGGCCGCGCTTGTAGACGGCCAGCTCCTCCTCCGTCAGCTGCGGCAGCACCCGCTGCGCCAGCTCCGCCTGCTTCTGGGCGCAGACCAGCGCAATGGTGGCGCGGTGCAGTTCCTTGCCGGTGGCCTTGCCGTGAACGCACAGCCATGTGCGCACCAGCGTCTCGTAGACGGCATCCCCCATGTGCGCCAAACCGATGGCGCTGATGGCGCGAAGCTCGTCGGGCGTCAGGTGCGGTTCAAAATAGTTCATACTTCCACTTCCTTTTCTGCTTTAGTATGCCACCTCCGAAGGGATTTGGCAAGAAAAAGTATCGACATCGGCGGCAGAACATGATATAATTCAGATGAATTTGTGTGCAGGAGGCGCGGTATGCCGAATACGGAAAAACGGTTCAAGAAGGGCGAGATCATCTGCCGTCCCAAGGAGATGGTCATGAGCATGTACAACATCCTCTACGGCAGCGTGGGGATCTATTTCGACTACGGCACGCCGGAGCAGGTGGATGTGGTCACGCTGCGGGAGGGCGATTTCTTCAACGTCATCAGCTTTCTGGAATCCCGGCAGCGGAACACCACGGCGGTGGCGCTGGAAAACACCATCGTCAGCGAGATCACCTATGACAACTTCAGCGCCTATTTCCGGGAGAAGCCCGCCAAGATCATGAGCCTTTTGCAGCACATGAGCGCCCGGATGCGCCAGATGCAGAAGGCCTATGTGGACACCTGCCACGCGCTGGAGCTGTGCGGCGACAAGGAGAAGCTGGCGGCGGAGCACGGCGACTGGGTGGAGAGTCACAACCGGACATACAACCTGCTGCGCGCCATGTTCCCGACGCTGTACCACGAGGAGGAGCGCAAGGCGCAGGAATTATGCCGCGCCGAAAGCGATCCGCAGACAGCGATGCTTAACACAACGGCGGCAGAAAGGCCGCAGTGAAAGGAGGAGTTGCCTCATGGCACTGACAAACGCAAGCCTTCCGGCAAAGCGCCGGATACTGGCGGTATGCGTAAAGCTCTTTTTGGAGCAGGGGTATAAGAAAACCACCGTGGCGGAGATCGTGCAGAAAGCCGACGTGTCCAACAGCAGCTTTCAGAATATCTTCCGGGCGAAGGACGGTGTGCTGACGGAGCTGGTGGCGTTCATGTTCGAAACGCAGTTCGATATGGCGCGGCGCACCACCGGCGGGCAGCTGTCTCCCCTTTTCGTGTACGCCGTGGAGACATGCATACAGCTGACGCTGACGGAGCTGAACGAGAACCTGCGGGAGATCTACATCGAGGCCTATACCCACGAGGAGGCGGCGGAGTACATCCACCGCCAGACGGCCAAGGAGCTGCGCAGGATATTCGGCTCCTACCAGCCAGAGCTGACCCCGGAGGATTTCTACGCCTGCGAGCTTGGCTCCGCCGGTCTGATGCGGGGCTATATGGCGCGCGAATGCGACCGGTATTTCCCGCTGGAAAAGAAGCTGGACGTCTTCCTGACCATGAGTCTCCGGGGCTACAAGGTCCCGGAGGAGGAGATCGGGCAGGTGCGTGCCTTCATCAGCGGCATGGATATCCGCGCCATCTCCCAGCAGGTGATGGAGACGCTGTTTCAGGCGCTGGCCATGCGGTACGCTTTCGTGCTGGATAAAGATGCCCTGCAGCAGAAATAAGCGCAAAAAAGAAAGCCCTTGCGGGCTTTCTTTTTTTGCGCTTATATATCAGATGTGCATGCAGACGTCCCAGGCGCCCCAGATGACGTTGCGCAGGTTGCCCCACTTCTCGCAGGTGCCCACACGGTATACCTTGTGGTCGTCAGCCGCAATGGGTGCGGGCACGAAGCCGATGCCGTTCACCACGCTGTCGCACTCGATGCGGATCTCGGTGCCGTCCTTCTGCTTGACCATGACGAAGCCGTCTCCGATCTCGGTGATGGTGGAGTTCAGGTACACGGGCACCTTCTTGAAGGCCAGCATCTCGCGGAGGAAGGACGCGTTGGCCAGACAGGTGCCGGGTGTGGCGATCAGGTCGTTGGCGTACTCCACGATGATGGGGTGCTTGCCCTGCAGAACCATCTCGTAGGCGGCCTCGCAGGAGGACTGTCCGCCGCCGAAGAACACGATGCGGTCGCCCGCGTCCACCTGATTCAGCAGCAGCTGGGTGAAGTTGATGGTCTTGTTGAAGCCCTTGACCGGCAGGGTCTTGGGATGGGAGCCGGTGCAGACGATGATCTCGTCAAACTCGCGGCGCAGGGTGGCGGGCGCGTTGATCTCCATGTGGAAGCGCACCTCGATATCGTTCTTCTTCAGCTCGCGCTCGTACCAGCGCAGCAGCGCCTTGTCCGCCTCCTTGAAGCTCATGGCGGAAGCGGTGATGTACAGGCCGCCCAGCTCGCCGGTCTTTTCGAAGATCACGGGCGTGTGGCCGCGCTGCTTGAGCACCAGTGCGCACTCCATGCCGCCGATGCCGCCGCCGATGATGGCCACCTTCTTGGGCTTGCGGGTGGGGACGATCTTGTACTTGTTGTGCTGCATGGTGCTGGGGGTCAGCGCGCAGCGCGCCAGATGCAGCGAGTCGTCCATGGGCTGCATGTTGGGCGTACCGGCGGACTTGTTGAAGCTGAAGCAGGCGTTATGACAGTTGATGCAGGGCTTGATGTCCTCCACCCGATCCTCCAGGATCTTGTTGACCCACTCGGGATCCACCAGATTCTGGCGGGCGATGCCCACGGCGTCCAGACGGCCGGCGGCGATCTCCTCGGCGGCCTTGGCGGGATCCATCTTGCCGGCGCAGACCACGGGCTTGGTGGTAAAGTTCTTGATGTGCTCCACCTCGGAGAGGTTGCAGTTCTCCGGCATATAGACCGGGGGATGCGCCCAGTACCACGCGTCGTAGGTGCCGTTGTCGCAGTCGAACATGTCGTATCCGGCGTCCTCCAGATACTTGATGGCCTTCTCGGACTCGGCCATGTCGCGGCCGAACTCCACGAACTCCTCGCCGGGGACAGCGCCCTGACCGAAGCCCTTGGTCTTGGACACCACGGAATAGCGCAGCGCCACCGGGAAGTCCTTGCCGCACACGGCCTTGATCGCCTGCACGATCTCCACGGCGAAGCGGTAGCGGTTTTCAAAGGAGCCGCCGTACTCGTCAGTACGGTAGTTCATGTTGGCGATGGTAAACTGATCCAGCAGATAGCCCTCGTGCACCGCGTGGATCTCCACGCCGTCCACGCCGGCCTCCTGCAAAAGCTTGGCGGTCTTGGCAAAGGCGTCCACCATCTCGTGGATCTCCTCCACGGTCAGGGGGCGGGATTTGCATTCGGGATACCACCGGTTGGGGGTAGCGGAGGCAGAGGCGGTGATGTAGTCCACGTTCAGGAAGGGCTTGCCCACAGCGCCAAAGGCCTTGTTCTGGAGCATCTTCACCATGATGTCGTTGATGGCCATGGAGCGTCCCATACCGGCGGACAGCTGAACGAACAGCTTGGAGCCGGTCTTGTGGAACTCAGGCAGCCACTCGGCCAGATCCTTGAACATCTTTTTGTTCTGGTACAGCCAGCGGCCGCCCATGGTGTCGCGGACGCACTGCATACCCGGCAGCACAAGACCCACGTTGTTCTGGGCGCGGTTGAGGATGTGATAGGCGGCCTCCTTATCGAAGTGACAGGGCTCCAGCCAGCCGAACAGGGACGTACCGCCCATGGAGGGCTGCACGATGCGGTTCTTGATCTCCACGTTGCCGATCTTCCAGGGGGTAAACAGAGCGCTGTATTTCTCGTTCATTCGGTGTTCCTCCTCATATTTTCAGCATACTGCCGGATTTTACCTTTGTATTATAGCTGATTTTTGTCTGACCTGCAACAACGAATTCAGGAGAAGTGTCGTTTTTCTGGCAAAATGGGAAAATCAACAGGAAAAACGGCGGGCACATGCCCGCCGCCTGAGATTTATTCTTCCGTTTCCGCCGCGCTGCCCTGCTCCTGCCGGAACTCCTCCAGTGCCTGCGCCAGCACCTTCTTCTCGTGGCGGCTGTGTACCTGTGTCAGATCGAATTTCTCCCACAGGTCGGGACGGCGCGCCATGGTGCGCTTGTAGCTTTCCCTCGTCCGCCAGTCGGCTACGTTGCCGTGGTGTCCGCTCAGCAGCACCTCCGGCACCTTGCGGCCGTGCCACTCCTCCGGCCGGGAGTACTGGGGATACTCCAGCAGCCCGTTCCAGTGGCTCTCGTCGGTGTAGCAGCTCTCCTCTGGCAGAACGCCGGGCACCATGCGGCACAGGCAGTCCGCCAGCGCCATGGCCGGTATCTCGCCGCCGGTAAGGACGAAGTCGCCCATGGAGATCTCCTCGTCCACGCACTCGTCCAGAAACCGCTGATCCACACCCTCGTAGTGGCCGCAGACCAGTATCAGCCTGTCGTACTGCGCCTTCAGCTCCCGCGCCACCTGCTGGGTCAGCACGTGGCCGCAGGGGGACATGTAGATGGTGTGCACCCTCTCCCCCGCCTCGTCGCAGATATGTTGCCAGCAGCGGTACAGCGGGTCGGCCTGCATCACGGCGCCCCGGCCGCCGCCGTAGGGATAATCGTCCACCTGCATCTGCTTGTTGGTGGTATACTCCCGGATCTGGTGCGTCCGGATGGTGACAAAGCCCCGCTCCTGCGCCCGGCCGATGATGGAGGAATCCATCATGGCGTTGACCGCGTCGGGGAACAGGGTCATGATGTCAATTCTCATCGGTGGCCAATCCTTTCATCATGTGTACGCGGATGATCTCCGCCTCCGGGTCGATGGAGGCGATAAACACGCCGGGCACGGCGGGGATCAGATACTCGTGCGCGCCGCCCCGCACCTGATAGACCTTGTGGGCGGGATAGAGCAGCACTCTGTCCAGCTTGCCCAGCTCCTCACCGGTGGCATCGTCCACCACGGCGCAGCCCTCCAGCTCCTGGTCAAAGTATTCGCCCTTGGGGAGCCGGGCGTCGGTGCGGCGGATGGACACCGCCCTGCCCTTCAGCGCCAGCGCGTCGTCCATGGTGTCCACGCCGGGCAGCGCCAGTAGCACGGTAGACTTGTGGACGCGGGCGGCCTTGACCTTCACCGGCTGACCGGCGATGTACATTGTCTTGAAATCCGCGATGAACTCCGGATCGAACCCGGCGGGGTTGACCTTCACCTCACCGCGGATGCCGTGGGCGTTGACGATGGTGCCCACTGTGATAAATTCAGGACGCATGGAACGCTCCTTCCGTCAGAACAGATTTTGCAGCCGGGACAGGGTAAACTGCATCTGGAACCGCAGCATGTAGTACAGCGCGGCGGCGCCCAGCGAGAAGATCAGCCCCAGCAGCGCACGGGTGCGTCCCCGGCGCCTGAAGCGCACAGCGGCCACCACCACGCAGATCGCGTCGGACAAAAAGGGCAGCCACAGCAGGATCTGCATGGGCCAGAAGGCCAGCCACGGGTCATAGTTGGCCGCGGTAACGGCGCTGACCAGCAGCTGCGCCAGGTCATAGATGAAAAACGGCACGATCAGGTTGATGATGCCGTGGATCAGGGAACGGGTATCCCCTCGCATAGCCGCCCCTCCTTTCGACATTCTTTCATATTTGATTGATTTTACCATATTTTGTGTCCCTGTGCAACGACAGATTTTTCCATCGGCGGTTTTTGACGCGTCTTAACGGCCCCGCCTGCCGATTTCGACAGCGGAACCGCCGCGTGTCACTATATTTAGTGTGTCTAACCGGCGCGCGCCCCACTATATCTTGTGTGCATTTGGCGATTTGCACAAAAAACATCTCCGCTTTTTGGCAGCCGATCTCCTACATTTTGGCTTTTGCCTCTTGCATCGGCACAAGATGTAGTGTATTATGTCAATGGGCGACTTACCGCGTCTCCCTCCGGGAGTACGTGCAGATACAGTTAGGAGGAGTTTTCCATGAAGATCATCAAGAGAAACGGAGCCGAGGTGGGCTTCGACATCACCAAGATCATCATCGCCATCACCAAGGCCAACGAGTCCGTGGCGGAGGCGGATCGGATGACGCCCATGCAGATCCAGCGCATCGCGGAGTCCGTGGAGCTGCAGTGCCAGAAGATGAACCGCGCCCCCACCGTGGAGGAGATCCAGGACATGGTGGAGCACCACATCATGGCGCACGGCGCTTTTGAGGTGGCCAAGCACTACATCACCTACCGCTATACCCGCTCTCTTGTGCGCAAGTCCAACACCACGGACGACAAGATCCTCAGCTTGATCGAGTGCAACAACGAGGAGGCCAAGCAGGAGAACTCCAACAAGAACCCGGTGGTGAACTCCACCCAGCGGGACTATATGGCCGGCGAGGTCAGCCGGGACATCACCAACCGCATCCTGCTGCCGCAGGACATCGTGGACGCCCACAACGAGGGCATCATCCACTTCCACGACACGGATTACTACGCCCAGCACATGCACAATTGCGATCTGGTGAATCTGGAGGACATGCTGCAGAACGGCACCGTCATCACCGGCACCTTGATCGAAAAGCCCCACAGCTTTGCCACCGCCTGCAACATCGCCACGCAGATCGTGGCGCAGGTGGCCAGCAACCAGTACGGCGGGCAGTCCATCTCCCTGACCCATCTGGCGCCCTTCGTGCAGATCAGCCGGGAGAAGATCCGCGCCAGCGTCCGCAGCGAGTTTGACGCCGTGGGCGTGGCCGTTACCGAGGACAGCATCAACGCCATCGCGGAGAAGCGGCTGCGGGAGGAGATCCGCCGCGGCGTGCAGACCATCCAGTATCAGGTGGTGACGCTGCTGACCACCAACGGACAGGCGCCCTTCGTGACCGTGTTCATGTATCTGGGCGAGGCCAAGAACCAGCAGGAAAAGGACGATCTGGCACTCATCATCGAGGAGACGCTGCTGCAGCGGTATCAGGGTGTGAAGAACGAGAAGGGCGTGTGGGTCACGCCGGCGTTCCCCAAGCTGATCTACGTGCTGGAGGAGGATAACATCCGCGAGGGCAGCAAGTACTGGGAGCTGACGAAGCTGGCGGCCAAGTGTACCGCCAAGCGGATGGTGCCCGACTACATCAGCGAGAAGAAGATGCTGGAGCTGAAGGTGGACAAGAACGGCGAAGGCCACTGCTATCCCTGCATGGGCTGCCGCAGCTTCCTGACGCCCTATGTGGACGAGAACGGCCAGCCCAAGTACTACGGCCGGTTCAACCAGGGCGTTGTCACCGTGAACCTGCCGGATATCGCTCTCAGCTCCGGCGGCAATATCGAAAAATTCTGGCGCATCTTTGACGAGCGCATGGAGCTGTGCCACCGGGCGCTCATGTGCCGCCACGAGCGGCTGAAGGGCACCCTGTCCGACGCAGCGCCCATCCTGTGGCAGTACGGTGCCTGCGCCCGGCTGAAGAAGGGCGAGCCCATCGACAAGCTGCTGTACGGCGGCTATTCCACCATCTCGCTGGGCTATGCGGGTCTGTACGAGTGCGTGAAGTACATGACCGGCAAGAGCCACACCGATCCGGCGGCCACGCCCTTTGCGCTGGAGATCATGCACCGGCTCAACGATGCCTGCAAGAAGTGGAAGGCGCAGCACAACATCGACTTCTCCCTGTACGGCACGCCGCTGGAGTCCACCACCTACAAGTTCGCCAAGTGCCTGCAGAAGCGCTTCGGCATCATCGAGGGCATCACCGACAAGGGCTACATCACCAACAGCTACCACGTCCACGTCACCGAGCCTATCGATGCCTTCAAGAAGCTGGAGTTCGAGGCGCAGTTCCAGCACCTGTCCCCCGGCGGTGCCATCAGCTATGTGGAGGTACCGGACATGCAGAACAATCTGGACGCGGTGCTGGAGGTCATGAAGTTCATCTACGACCACATCATCTACGCCGAGCTGAACACCAAGAGCGACT
>DNFA01000020.1:1640-3356 GCA_003487665.1 Oscillibacter sp. | reverse complement strand
CGACTACTGCCAGGTGTGCGGCTGGGACGGCGAGATCGAGGTGGTCGAGGAGGACGGCAAGCTGATCTGGAAGTGCCCCCAGTGCGGCAACACGGATCAGGACAAGATGAACGTGGCGCGGCGCACCTGCGGCTACATCGGCACCCAGTTCTGGAACCAGGGTCGGACGCAGGAGATCAAGGATCGCGTGCTGCACCTGTGATTTTCCTAAAACGCGGGGCGGGCTTATGCCCGCCCTTTTTCCCGATTTTAACTTTATTTTAACCTTTGTGGGCTATACTCACCGTCAGGAGGTCGTTCCATGCATTACGGAGAACTGAAAAAATGTGATATTGCCAACGGTACGGGCGTGCGGGTGACGCTGTTCGTATCCGGCTGCACCAACCACTGTCCGGACTGCTTCCAGCCCCAGACGTGGGATTTCGACTACGGCAAAGAGTTCACCGGCGAGACGAAGGCGGAGATCTTCGCCGAGCTGGACAAGCCCTTTGTCAACGGCCTGACGGTGCTGGGCGGCGAGCCCTTCGAGCCGCGGAACCAGCGGGAGCTGCTGCCGCTGCTGCGGGAAATACGGGAGAAGTACCCCCATAAGACGATCTGGTGCTTCACCGGCTTCCGTCTGGACGACGAGCTGCTGGCAGACGGCAGCTATCCCCGGTGCGAGGTGACGGATGCGCTGCTGGCCTGCATCGACGTGCTGGTGGATGGGCGCTTCGTGCGGGAGCTGAAGGACATCTCCCTCCAATTCCGGGGCAGCCGGAACCAGCGGGTCATTGACATGAATAAGACGCGAGAAACCGGAACGATCACGATATGGGATCAGCTGAGACGGTAACAAGGAGGATCGCTATGAAAAAATTAGGAGCACTGCTGCTGGCGGGTGCCGTGGCAGGAGCCGCGGTGCTGGCCGGCTGCGGCGCGCCGCCCGCAGACAACACCGCCGCCGACGGCAGCTACACACCGGATGCCGGCTACACCGCTGGGAACGGCGATGTGGTGCAGCTGAACGGCTTCCGCTCCATCGACATCAAATGGGTCAGCGGGCAGGTGAATATGGAGCTGTATGACGGCGAGGGCATTTCCCTGACGGAGACACTTGCCGACGGCAGCCCGGTGGGACAGGCCATGGAGTGGCGCGTGGACGAGGACGACAGCACGCTGGATGTGCGCTCACAGCCGAAGCTGGTAAGCCTGGCCGAGGAAAAGATCCTGACGGTGCAGCTGCCGCGCAGCATGGTGCTGTACGAGCTGGACATTGAGACGGTCAGCGCCGGGGTGTCGGTGGATCTGACGGACGAGGACACGCTGTCGCTGAGCGAGCTGGATGTGACCAGCGTCAGCGGCGCGATCAGCGTCTACGCGGCCAACGCCGGGGAGATCGCGCTGTCCACCACCAGCGGCGCCATTGAGGGCAGCGTCCGCACCCAGAAGCTGGAGACGGACAGCGTCAGCGGCAGCATCGACCTGACGCTGGACACGCTGCCAACGGAGCTCGACGCCGAGACCACCGACGGAAACATCGTCATGCAGCTGCGCGATCTCAGCACGCTGCCCTCCCCCCTGCCTGTGGAATTCAAGACCACCAGCGGCAAGCTCAGCAGTGATGTGACCCTTACCACGGTGCAGGACGCGGCGTGGGAGTTCCAGACGGTCAGCGGAAACGTGAACCTGTGTACCATTAAATAAGCGGATACAAACAACGCGGCGCCCCCTGAA
>DNFA01000020.1:0-1428 GCA_003487665.1 Oscillibacter sp. | reverse complement strand
AGGAGGGTTATATTCGCCGCTTGGTTGGAGCGGGAACCGCGGGGAGAAAAATCACTTCACGCTCTTCATCTCGAACGTCTCGCCGGTGGTCGTCTTCCAGACCATAGCGGTGATGACCTTCGCGTTGCCACTGCCATCCAGCACCTTGTTGCCGGAAACTGCAACATACTGATTGCTTCCGTTGCCAAGAGCTGCCGTATACAGAGATGCTGTATTTTTGGAAATGGTGTTTCCTTCATCGATCAGAGTAAACGCAGAAGTATTGGTTCTCTGTCCGATATTGATTGCCATATTTTTGGTTACAGTATCGCCATTCTGCTTGCTAATGTCAAAGTAGTTATTCTTAAATGTGAGAGTAGCGCCGTCAATGCGCTCAATCTTTACCGGGCGTGTGCTGGTGACCTTGTTGTTCACAAAGGTGAAGGTCTTGATTGGATTGGCGTTTGCACCGGTTCCCTCGGTATCCGAACGCCACCAAATTGGGTTGGAATTATTAGCATAAGGGCTGTTGGTGTAGTTGTTGAAAACGCAACCGTCAAAGGTTACATTATCCGCCGGGCAGGTGCCGACAATTATTCCGTTGAAAACGCAGTTCTTAAAGGTGATAGAATTCAGATTGCTCCACGGAGAAGTATACTTCTGAATATCAAAGCTGACTACACCGTTAAATGTCATGTTTTCAAACACTACATCGCTATTGCCGGGAACCATCATATACACCGAGGAGTTCTTCGGTCCGTTACCGCCGTCAGGCTCTTGGTATCCGGTTGCCTCACTCGTAATAATGCCGTTCTTAAAGGTGAACTTATACTCGCCTATCTCCGCAGGAGCAGCAGCGTAGCTGTTCAACTTGGTGCTGCCCAACATGACACCCTTGCCGGTGTAGCCGCTGTTGTTTTCGCTGTAACTGATATCTGCTGCTGCCGTATTACCCAGAGTGACCTCCACAGGAGACACCTTGCCGTTCTCATCCTTGAGTGCGTCAAGCGTAAGGCTGGTGTTCAGCTCATTCCGGCTAACAACAACGGGGTAAGTAGCATCCTTATCATAGGTGTTGCCGAAGCTGTCGTTCTCAACAGTGTCCTGCGTGGCAACAACAGTGATTGCAATGCCCTCGATAGCCATTCCCTGATAGTCGTTACCAGCAGACTTCTGCATCTGTCCCTCGATGGTCAAGGTGTCAAAAACATCCCTATCAGCGGTCTTAGCCGCCAGATAGCGCTCCGTGCCCAGCACAGCCGTTGCATCACCGCCAGCGCCGATGACGCTATAAGTCCAGTCGATCACGTCCAGCAGCTTGAGGTCGTTCTTATCGTTTTTGGGGGTTGCGTCCTTCGCACCGGAAATAGAAATTTTGTACTTCAGCGCCAGATTGCCCTTGTTGACAATGCGCAGCTCAGGCAGCACATACCGGCAGCCCGGCTCCCA
>DNFA01000066.1 GCA_003487665.1 Oscillibacter sp. | reverse complement strand
TGATGCGGCGCTTGCCCTCCATCATGACCTCCACATCCTGGCGGGACTGGAGGGCGTGGAAGTAGGGGTATACGCCCTTTTCCTTTAATTCGCCGGCCAGCGAAGGCTCATAGCATTTTGCGAAAATGTCCATACAAGACCTCTCTACATAATATATCGTATTAAATACCATTGTATTTTTCGGTTAAAAATATTATATAGACAGGCGGGCCGGTTGTCAACGGGCAGTTATCCGCGCTTTTCGCCGTCGATGGCGTCCAGCAGGCGCAGGACGCCGCGGGACAGCGCCGCGGCGCCGCAGAGGGTGCAGAGCATGGTGATAGCGGTCATATTTGGTTCCTCCTTGTGGTGTTTTCCCTATTCTCCCACAGAGAGTGTCCCGAAAAACGGACAGAAAAATGTTCCCGCCGCAGATCGCCGCGGGCAAAAAAGAAGGCGGACGCGATGCGTCCGCCCCAAGTGAGGAGAAAAAACAGAACCCATAAGGGCAGAAACAGCGGGAAACCGCTGCGGGTAAGCCATTTACAAAAGCGCCGCCAGCAGCCACACAAGGCCGCAGGCCGCCGCGCCCCACACCGCCCACAGCCAGGCAGGAGGCCGCCAGCGCGTCCGTGCGCCGCCCTGTCCGCGGGCATAGCTGCGGGCGATGCGCACCGCCTGATCCACCAGCTGGCGGGAGCTGACGCCGCCGCCGTCCGTGGGCAGAATGAAGATCGCCTGTTCAAAGATCCGCGGGTCGGGAGATTCCACGACGATCACGCGGCGGGAAACGCCTTTTACCAAAACCGATGCCTCCTTACCAGCCGCCGGGCTTGTTGTTACAGGCATAGTATCGCCGCGGACGCGGCAGGTTATACGGCGCGGAAGGCAAAATTTTCTGCCGTTTTCTGCGCTCACACGGGCCGGGCGTCCTCCCGCCCGTCCATGGCCAGCACCGACACGGCGCAGTCGTCCGCGCCGCCGGTGCGCTGCCACGACAGGCGGAGTATCTCCTGCGCCAGCGCACGGGGCGACGTGCCGTCCCAGCCGGCCAGCAGATCCTGCAGCCACTGGTCGTCGTCCCCGGCCACGCCGTCGGACACCTGCACCAGCCATGTGCCCGGCGCCACCGGGTACGTCTGGGGCGACGGCTGGCCGTCGGCGCTCTCCAGTCCCGCCGGCAGGGAGCTGCCCTGACAGCGCACCACCGTGCCCCGGCGCTTCAGATAGGACGGCGCTGCGCCGTACTTATACAGCGTCAGCGTGGCCGCGCCCTTCTCCAGCCGCACCAGATCAATGGTGGTGAAGCCCGCCCCGCTCTGGCAGCGGAGCATGGCGGCGGCGTTCAGCGTTTGCAGCGCCGGTTCCGGCCGGATGCCCGCCTGCAAAAATTGCCGCAGCAGCCGCACGGTCATGGCGGCCTCCCGGTGGGCGGCCTCGCCGCTGCCCATGCCGTCCGACAGCGCCATATACACGCTGTCGCCCACGTCAAAGGCGTCGCACTGGTCGCCGCAGAGCTTTTCACCGTCCTTGGGGCGCAGGGCGCTGGCCGTGCGGCAGGTGATGGCGCTGCGGCGGGGCGGCGCGGTCTTGGGCGTAGGGGTCAGCGCCTGTGCCACCTGCCGGTACTGCTCCCGCGCCAGACGATAGGCTGCGTCCAGCCGGGCGTGGTGCAGCCGCCGCTGCAAGTAATCCCGCAGCTGGCTGTCCAGCGCCTCCAGCAGCCGGGGAAAGCGGATGCACCGGCAGGCGAAATACAGCGGGAAATCCTCCGCCAGCGCCCGTCCCCGCTGCAAAAGCACCGGGCAGGCGTCGTTGAAGGCGTTGTAGGTGTCGCTGTAATGGCTCTGCCAGCAGTCGGCGCGCAGCGGGCAGTCCCGGCACACCTGCTCCGCCGCCCGGTCGAACAGCACCGCCGGGTTCTCCGGGCGCAGCAGGGGCATTTCAGCCGCCAGACTGTCGTACACCGCCTGAAACGCCGCTGCGGGCGCGGCAGCGCCCGCTCCCGCCGTCTCCGGCAGGCGCGCCCCGGCGTGGGAGGCCAGCGTCAGCCGCACGGTGCCGTACAGCAGCGCCAGCGACGCGCCGCACAGCAGCCACTCCCGCCCGCTGCGGGCGATGAGGTAGGGCAGCTGCGTCAGCGCGGCGGCGCAGACGGCGGCCGTAGGGCGGAACCGGGGGTGGCGATAGAGCCGGGAGGGGCAGAAGGCGGTGTTGGCACAGAAGATCAGCACCGCGGCGGCGGCATGGCGCAGCCCCGGCTGGAAATCCAGAAACGCCAGCGCGCCCACACCGGCGCATGCCGTCGCCGCCAGTCCCCGCCAGCCTACACCGGCCACAGCCACCGCCGCCAGCGCCCATGGCGCGTACTGTCCTCCGGTGGATACGGCGGTGAGAAGAAAAGCCGCCGCGCAGCAGACGGCGGCCTCCGCCGGGATACGCAGGGCGCACTGTCGCGCCGCCGCAAGCAGGTGTTTCATGGCTTGTCCCTCCTTTGTCCCCGTTATTGTAAACGGAGAAAGCCGCGGCTCCTGTCGGGAAATGGCAAAGGAGTTTGATTTCCGCACTCTTGTATTTTCCGCCGCCATTTGGTAAAATACTGTCGAAGGACAGGAGGGCACGCCTATGAAACGAATTTTTGCGGCGGCGGCAGCGCTGGCGCTTGTGTGTATTCTGACCGCCTGCGGTACGGGCTCCCCCGCCCCGGAGGGCGGCACCACCACGCCGATGGACGAGAATAAGGCGGCCGGTACGGTGACGATCCCCGTGCCGGAGGAAACGGGCGATACGCCCGACGATGCGCCGGGCGCGCTGACAGGCGGAACGTATACCAACAAAACCGCCCGCATCACCTGCAAGCTGGACGACAGCTGGCTTTTCTACAACGATAGCCAGCTGCTGGAGCTGAACGGCCTGCTGACCGAGGCCGGCGGCGGGGACGTGGCGTCTCTGGCGGAGAGCGGCAAGGCCGTGTACGACATGTACGCCGCGTCCATCGACGGGCTGATGACCATGAATGTCACCTACCAGAATCTGGGGCTGTTGTCCGGCGCCAGCATGACGGCGCAGGAGTATGTGGAGCAGGCGGCAGCGACGCTGCCCGGCGATCTGGCGGCCTGCGGCCTTACAGACGTGGAGGTGCAGATCACCGCCCAGGATCTGGCGGCGGAGCGGGACTGCCCCACGCTGCTGGTAACGGCGCAGCTGCAGGACATGCCCATGTACGAGCGGATGGTGTGCATCCAGTCCGGCGACTACATCTACTGCGTGACGCTGTGCAGCTTCACGGAGGACGTGACGGCGGATATGGCCGCCCTGTTCCACCGGGCGTGGTAAAAATGGCGCAAAAAAAGGAAGCCCCTGCGGGCTTCCTTTTTTTGCGTCCGGGTATTTACTTGATGTCCACGACCTCGTAGCCGGCGTCGGTGACGGCCTTGCGCAGCGCCTCGTCGTCGGCCTTGCCGGTGACGACGGCGGTGCCGGATGCCAGATCCACGTCCGCCTGCACGCCCAGCGCCGTCAGCGCCTTCTCCACGTGGGAGACGCAGTGGGCGCACATCATGCCCTTGATGGTGATGGTTTTCTTATCCATATCGTCAGCCTCCTTGCTGTTTGTTTCGGTTCTATCATACACCTGCGGCGCCGCCTTTGCAACAGGGGCGGCTGCCTTTTTCCGGCGGCTCCTCCAGCCCCGCAGCCGCAGGGCGTTGCTGACCACGCACACGGAGCTGAGGCTCATGGCCGCCGCCGCGATCATGGGGTTCAGCGTGATACCGAATGCCGGGTACAGCGCGCCCGCCGCCACCGGGATGCCGATGGCGTTGTAGAAGAACGCCCAGAACAGGTTCTGCCGGATGTTCCGCACCGTGGCGCGGGACAGCGCCGCCGCGTCCACGATATCCATCAGGCTGCTGCGCATGAGCACGATGTCCGCCGACTCGATGGCCACATCCGTGCCCGCGCCGATAGCCAGTCCCACGTCCGCCGTCACCAGCGCCGGGGCGTCGTTGATGCCGTCGCCCACCATGGCCACCTTTTTGCCCTCGGCCTGCAGCTCCTGCACGCAGCGGGCCTTGTCCTGGGGCAGCACCTGGGCGATGACGCGATCCACGCCCACCTGCCGGGCGATGGCCTCCGCCGTGCGGCGGTTGTCGCCGGTGAGCAGTACCACCTCGCAGCCCATATCCCGCAGGGCGGCGATGGCCTGTGCGCTGTCCTCCTTCACCACGTCCGCCACGGCGATCACGCCCAACAGCGCGCCGTTACCGGCGATGAACAGCGGCGTTTTGCCGTCCTCCGCCAGCTTCGCGGCGGCAGAGCGCATCGTATCGCTGACAGCCACGCCGCTGTCGCCCATAAACCGCTCGTTGCCCGCCAGAAGTGCCACGTTTTCCGCCTTGGCGGTGACGCCGCCGCCGGCCACGGCGGAGAACGCCGTCACCGGCTGGAGCGGCAGCGCCCGCTGCTGGGCTTCCTCCACAATGGCGGCAGCCAGCGGGTGCTCCGACGGCTTTTCCAGCGATGCGGCGGCGGCCAGCAGCGTGCTCTCGTCCATGCTCTCCGCGCACAGCACGTCCGTTACACGGGGCTTGCCCTCGGTGACGGTGCCGGTCTTGTCCAGCACCACCGTGTCGATGCGCCCCATCAGCTCCAGACTGGCGGCGGACTTCACCAGCACGCCCTGCTCCGCCGCCTTGCCCGTGGCCACGGTGATGGCCACCGGCGTGGCCAGCCCCAGAGCACAGGGGCAGGAGATCACCAGCACGGCGATACCGACGCTCAGGCAGAACCGCACGCCCATGCCGCCCACCGTGGCCCACAGCACCGCCGCGATCACGGCGATGGAGATGACCACCGGCACGAACACGGCGCTGATCTTGTCAGCCAGACGGCTGATGGGCGCCTTGCCGCTGGCGGCCTGCTCCATCAGCTGCACGATCTGGGACAGGGTGGTGTCGCTGCCCACGCGATCGGCTGTCAGCTCCAGATAGCCGCCGGTGAGGATGGTGGCGGACACCGCCTTGTCGCCTACGTTCTTCTCCACGGGCATGCTCTCGCCGGTGAGGGCGGACTCATCCGCCACGCCGCTGCCGGCGGTGACGGTGCCGTCCACGGGGATGCGGCCGCCCTGCCGGACGATGACCGTCTCGCCCTTGCGGATGTCCTCCGTGGGCACCGTGACCTCCTGCCCGTCCCGCCGCACCACGGCGGATTCGGGCGCCAGCGCCAGCAGCGCGGTGATAGCGCCGGTGGTCTTGCCCTTGGAGCGCTCCTCCAGATACTTGCCCACCGTCACCAGCGCCAGTATCATGCCCGCCGACTCGAAATACAGGTCGGGCATGCCTGTGACCTTCCCCGCCGCCAGCAGTCCCATTTCAATAAGGCTGTACACCAGTCCTGCCGCCGCGCCCAGCGCCACCAGCGAGTCCATGTTGGGCGCGCCCTTGAGCAGCCGGGAGAAGCCCACGGTGAAGTAGCTGCGGTTGAGGATCAGGATGGGCACCGTCAGCGCCAGCAGCACAAAGGCCGCCAGCAGCGGCTGCGTGTGCATGAACATGGGCACCGGCAGACCCATCATGTGCCCCATGCTCAGGTAGAACAGCGGCACAAGGCAGATCACCGACCACAGAAGCCGCCTGCCCATGGACTTCACGGCGGCGTCCTGCTCTGCGTGGAGATCCCGCCGGGCGGCGCTCTCCGGCGCCGCGCCGTAGCCCGCGGCCTGCACCGCGGCGATGATGGCCTCCGGAGCGGTGCCATCGTCGCAGTCGCACACCAGCGAGCCCAGCATCAGATTCACCGATGCGCTGTGTACGCCGGGCACCGAGGCGGCGGCTCTCTCCACATGGGCGGCACAGGCGGCGCAGGTCATGCCGGTGATGACGAATTTATCTGTCATACTGTCATCTCCTATTTCATCAGCTTTTGCAGCGTGGTCACCAGCTCGTCGATGACCTCGTCGTCCCCCTGCCGAATGCCGTCCGCCACACAGGTGCGGATATGCGAGGCCAGCAGCTCCTTGCTGAAGCTGTTCAGCGCCGCGCCCACGGCGGATACCTGTATCAGAATGTCGGGGCAGTAGGCGTCGCTTTTCAGCATTTCCTGTAAGCCGCGTACCTGTCCCTCGATGCGGCACAGGCGATTCAGGAGCTTTTTCTGCTCCTCG
>DNFA01000079.1:1307-7695 GCA_003487665.1 Oscillibacter sp. | reverse complement strand
GTCTGTCAAGGCGGCGCAACGATGGGGCTGCGCCAAACGCGCCTTTTGCGGCGTATGTTTTCTTATGTCAGGCGGCCTGAGCGCCGGTTTTTTATTCGCCCTCGGCGGGCGTCTCGTCCTTTGTCTCCGCAGCGGCCTTTTTCGCCGCCGCCATGTTCACATACAGCTCCTCCGGCTTGTGGGGGTGCAGCTTGATGTTGTAAAACAGCATGAACGCCGCCACCAGCACCATCACAAGGCTCAGCGCCTGGCTGACCCGAATGGGCTCGCCGCCGATGGTCCAGTTGAACAGGTACAGGCTGTCCGTCCGCAGTCCCTCGATCCAGAACCGGCCGATGCCGTACCACAGGAAGTAGAACCATGTGTTCTCGCCGTCGAAGCGGCGTCCCTTCGCCACGATAAAGACGATCAGCAGCAGCCCCACTACGTTCCACAGGCTCTCGTACAGGAACGTAGGATGCACCTCCACCAGCGTCCCCGCGGTGGTGGTCAGCTGCATCCGCCACGGCAGCGTCGTCTCCGCGCCGAAGGCCTCCCGGTTCATGAAGTTGCCCCAGCGCCCGACAGCCTGCCCGATCAGCAGTCCCATCACCACCAGATCGGTCAGTGCCCCCAGCTTGAAGCCCCTCTTTTTGCTGAGCACAAGGCACACCAGCACCGCCGCGATCACGCCGCCGTAGATGGCCAGCCCGCCGTCCCATATTGCCACGGACTCCGCCCAGTCGAAGGAGCCGTCCTCTTTTTTGAATCTGTCCAGATAGAACAGCACATAGTACAGCCGCGCGCCCACGATGGCCAGCGGCACGCCCCACAGCACACCGTCCATGAGGTCGTCCTCTTTGATGCCGTATTTCTCTCTCTGCTTCACGCAGAAGGCCAGCGCCGCCAGCACCCCCAGTGCAATGAGGATACCGTACCAGTAGATGGCCTTGCCGCCGATGTGGAACGCCGTGGACGAGGCGGTAAACGCCCAGTCCCCGAAAAGCCCCGGAAACCGGATGGGGCTGTCTGTCATGATGCTCATGCTTCCTCCTCCTTGGGCGCGATCACTGAAAGCGCCATGTGGCTCCGCGTCACGTTCTCCCGCAGGAACGCCAGCACGTCCGCCGCCGTGATGCTGTCATAGATCTCCGGGAACCGGTAGGGGTCGTACCCCTGGAACCGTCCCTCCGCCATGGACACGGCGATGGACTCAAAGGAGTTCAGCTCCCGCAGCGCCGCGCCGAAGTTGGCGTTGACGATGCGCTTGTAATAGTCCTCGTCCACGCCCTCGCGCGCCAGCCGCTGCGCCTCGGCCAGTATCGCCTCCGCCACGGCCTTGGGATCCTTGCTGTCGCCGCCGGCGTAGGCGTAGGCCGCGCCGGGCAGGATGTCGAACGCCGCGCCGAAGGAGCCGTTGATCAGCCCCTGGCTGTACAGCCGGGCGTACAGCGGGCTGGACTCGCCCATGAGCACGTCGCAGGCCAGCTCGCCGATGGCGGCGAACCGGTGCTTCTCCTCTCCCCCGTGCTGGGGCGGGCACTTGAAGCCCACCAGGAACGAGGGCATGGACACCTCCATGTGCTCCTCCGCATAGGCTCGCGCCGCCTCGGTAGGCTCCTCCGCGCCGTAGTCCCGCTCGATCAGCTCGCCGCTGTCCTTGGGCAGCACGCGCCGGGCGATGTCCAGCACCTGCTGCGGCTCCACGTCGCCCACCACCACAAGGCACATGTTGGCCGGGGTGTAGAACGCCCTGTGGCAGTCGTACAGCGTCTGCGCCGTGATCTCGCGGATGCTCTCCACGCTGCCGGCCACCGGCGTCCGGGCGGGGCTGGTGTGGTACAGGGACTGCATCAGCTGCTTGTACACCTGCCACTCCGGGTTGTCCTCGATCATGCCGATCTCCTGACCGATGATGCCCTGCTCCTTCTCCACGCTCTCGTCGGTAAAATAGGGCACCGACACGAAGGACAGCAGTATCTCCAGATTCTCGTAAAACTTCTCCGTGGAGTCGAAATAATAGCACGTGATGGCGTTGGACGTAAAGGCGTTTGGCTCCGCGCCGTTCATGGCCAGCTCCTGCAGGGCGTTGCCGTCCTCCGTGTCGAACATTTTATGCTCCAGATAGTGGGCGATGCCCGCCGGCGTATCCAGCCACTGGCCGTTCAGCCGGAAGCGCATGTCCATGCCGCCGTACCGGGTGGCAAACAGCGCGTACTTCCGGGAAAAGCCCTTCTTGGGCACGATGCACACCGGCAGGCCGTTGTCCAGCGTCACCCATATCACTTCCTCCCCGATGCGGGGATACAGCTTCTTGTCCATTTACGCCTCCTCCTTTCCGCTCAGGAAGTACACCGTATCCGGCTTCACCGTCTGTGCCGCCGCCATGATGCGCTCCTTCGTTACCTGCTCCAGCGCGGCAGCCAGCTCCTCCGGCGTCTCCTCCACTCCGGAGGCGATCTGTCCCAGATAGAAGTTCTCCAGCGCACCCTGCGAATCCGACAGGGACAGCAGCGACGCGCGGATGGCCTGCAATGCGCCCTCCTGCTCCCAGTCCTCCCAGTCGCCCTGCTGCACGGCTGCCAGCTGGCGGCCGATCTCCTCCTCCGCCCGGCGGAAGTCCTTCGTCTCCACGCCGCTGGACACCGTGAGGATGCCCTTGCTGCGGGCATAGCTGCTGGAGGCGTAGTAGCACAGGCTCAGCTTCTCCCGCACGTTCAGGAACAGCTTGGAATTGCTGGTGCCGCCGAAGATCAGGTTGGCCAGTACCATGGCGGGATAGTCGTCGCTGCCGCAGCGGTAGCCCATGGCCAGCTTGCCCTGCGTCACGTCCATCGTCTCCGTCACCAGCCGGGGCTGGGCGGGCGCCTGTACGCGCTCCACCGGCGGCAGCTCCGTCTGCGTTCCTCTGGGCAGCGCCGCCAGTGCCGCCAGCACCGCGTCCTCCACCCGCTTCTCCTCCGCGCTGCCGCAGTAGATCAGCTCCACACGGCTGCCGGACAGCAGCGCCTGCCCGTGGGTATACAGCGTTTGGTTGTTCAGCCGCGATGCCGTCTCCTCGTCGCCCAGCCGCAGCACGCTGTACGGTTCACCGGCGCACATCTCCTGCATCAGCCGGATGTCCGCCCAGTCCCGCTTGTCGTTCTTCAGTCCGCGGATGGCATCGATCAGGTTGGCCTTCTCGCTGTCCACATACTCGCTGAGGAACCGCCCCCGCTGGGTCACAGGCTCCAGCAGCAGCTCGCCCAGCAGCTCCGCCACCGGCTCCAGCAGCTTCTCGCCATGGGGCGTGAAGGCGTCGTCGATGAATCCGGCCGCAAAGCCCACGCACTGGCGCTCGCCCTTCTTGCGCACGGTATAGTCGATATTGGCGCCATACAGCGTGTCCAGCGCCGCAGACAGGCTCTCCATATCCGGGTACCGGACGGTGCCCCGCCGCATAACGGCGGGCAGCAGCGCGTTGGCCGATGCCGTCTCCCGGCGCAGCGGCGCGATGAGATTCAGCGTCAGACGGCTCGTCTTGAAATGTTGTGCGGGCAGATACGTCAGGAACACGTCCTGCATGATCTCCCGGCGGTTTTCAAACATAGTCCTACCTCCTGGTGCATACAAATATCAATTCACCGTATAGTATACACCATCACGCCCCAAAAGAAAAGAGGGCGAATAAAAGCTTGTATTATCCAATAATCAGTTGATGCTTGAATCCCTTGATATTAAAGCACTTATAGCATCAACCGTTCAGAATAAGCCAAAACCTTGACCTCGAAAATTCAATAAATTTCTTGTTAAAAACGAAAAGGAACCTCATATCGAGGTTCCTTTTCTTATCATAAGCCCAAGATTTGAGCCTTCTTAGCATTGAATTCTTCTTCGGTGATGATACCAGCATCAAGAAGACCCTTATACTTCAAGATTTCATCAGCACCAGAAGTAGCCTGCTGAATAACTGGAGCAGCTTCAACAGGGGTGTTATCTACCTTATCAACGGCAAGCTGCAGAGCAGACAAAGCATCTTGTGCAGACTTATAGGCAGTTTTATAGATAAAGCTGCTAGTCTTAGTTTCAGTAGTAATGAAGTGGAGATATTCAGTCTGTTTAGGACTGTTTCTAAGGGTAATCTTAATCTGTAAGGACTTACATACACCCTTAGACTTTTTTCCACCAGTGACACCACCCACGATAGCACCAACACCACCGAAGATCAGACCACCAGCAACGGCACGACCTAAACCACCCTTAGTGATAGTTTCACCGTCTTCCAGAAGTTCAAAATCAACGACCTGATTGTAGTAATACAGGTCTTGCTGCTTCTTAGACTTGAAGATAACAAAAGATTGAGTGTTATCATCGAAGGAGAGCATACCGACCTTGCTAGTAGGCTTGAAGTTATCAATCAAGGCTTGATTACGTTCCTTAACAGCAATCATTTCCTTGATGGTAGCACTGTTATACAGATTACCAGACATCATAGCATTGACGGTATTTTCCATACCAGCCTTGCCCCAACAATCAACACATACATGACCATCGGCAATGGCAACCTTACCAGTAAAAGCACCCATTGATTTACCACAAGCTAAACATTCTTTTGCCATAACAGTTCTCCCCCTCCGTTTGATATAAATACCTAGTCAAAGTATAGCATACTTTGTCAATTTTTGCAATTAAGAATACACCGTTAGAAGTATAAAAGATGTAAAAGCAGCATTTTATTTTAGGCAACACCGCATAATGGGACAAAAGCAGTTGTAAGCAGCTTTTATTGTGCGGCGCTGCCTTTACTATTGTCCCTCTTTTGTGGTATGCTTGCAGAAGAAAGCGCCGGCACACGGCGCACCAGAGAAAGCACACAGGCAGGTGACAGATATGTATTTTGCGTACGGAGAAAAAGAGCTGGCCTATCTGCGGCGGAAGGACAAGCGGCTGTGCGAGGTCATCGACCGCATCGGTCACATCGACCGCGCGGTGGATACGGACTTGTTTTCGTCCGTTGTCCACCACATCATCGGCCAGCAGATCTCCACCAAGGCGCAGGCCACCATCTGGCAGCGGATGCAGGACGCATTGGGTCAGGTGAACGCCGAAACCATTCTGGCGGCGGGCGTCCCCCGGCTGCAGACTCTGGGCATAAGCTTCCGCAAGGCAGAGTACATCACGGATCTTGCTGGAAAAGTCCGCACCGGCGCATTTGATCTGGACGCCGTGGCGCACATGAGCGATGAGGACGCGATCCGGGCGCTAAGCAGTCTGAAGGGGATCGGCGTCTGGACAGCGGAGATGATCCTGCTGTTCTGCCTGCAGCGACCGGATGTTTTCAGCTACGACGATCTGGCCATCCAGCGTGGGCTGCGCATGGTCTATCACCACCGCCGCATCGACCGCAAGCTGTTTGACCGGTATCGCCGCCGCTTCAGCCCCTATTGCAGCGTGGCGAGCCTGTATCTGTGGGCGGTGGCCGGCGGCGCGATCCCGGAGCTGCGGGAGATGTAGGTCACACCAGCAAAAGAAGCAGGCTCGATTCGCGTGCGCAAATTGAGCCTGTTTCTTTTGTGGTTTCCGTCCGCGCGAATGATTGAATTCATCACCTGCCCAAGCATATACGGGATGCCCAGCGTGATATAGAAGAAATACTCCTGTGAGCAGATGATTTATTCACAGTGATTTTTTCTTTGCAGTAGGCAGACGGATTGACTTTCCGCCTGCTTTTTGATACAATCCGGTTAGATGGCGCTAACCGCGATTTATAATATAAAAAGCCCCGAGCAAATGCAACGGATCGCTCTTTGATTTGGCTGATTGCTGCATAAAAAAGCTAATCGCTTCAAGGAGCAACCATGAACAGCGAGATACCTAAAAATACAATACGCTCTAAACAGAAGGTAGTTTTACTCCGTTTTCGGCGCAGTGTCAACCTGTACATCCATGGACGAAGAATAAGTCGGGCGGAGCATCTGCTCATCAATACCGATTTCACCATGGGACAGATTGCCCGGAAGGGACTATAATCGAACGCTGTGCCGCGCAGTGGAAGGCAGCTTATGCGCAAGCGCCGGTTAGCCGCATCTAACTATGTGATCTGCATATATGCGTTAGATAAATCTAACGCTCAAAGGAGTGATGACAATGCGCAAACGCAAGGATTTTTGGGACAGGAATGCCGGCCTATATGACCGGTTTATGCGAAAAGACGGGGCAGCATACGAAATGATGTATGAGATGATCCAGCCAGTCGTGCGGCACAAGACAGTGCTGGAGCTGGCGACCGGCACGGGACTGATCGCCAAGCACATCGTGAACGCGGCAGCGCACATCGAGGCGACGGACGCCTCCGCGGAGATGATTGCCGAGGCCAAGCGGGATAACCGCTCTGCTAAGCTGCACTTTTCCGTGCAGGATATGTTCCGCC
>DNFA01000079.1:786-1055 GCA_003487665.1 Oscillibacter sp. | reverse complement strand
CCCTGCAAGAAATCAAGCGGGTACTGAAAGAGGGCGGCGTGCTCATCGCGCCCACCTTTACCCACGCGGGAAATTCGCTTTTCGGCAAGGTCAAAGCCTTTTTTATGAGGCTGGCGGGCTTCCCGCTCCACAGCAGATGGACGAGCGAGGAGTACCTGCGCTTCCTGCGGCAAAACGGCTGGACGGTGCGGAAAAGCGCTGTGCTGAAAGCCTCGTTCCCGCTGACCTATGCCGAGTGTGTAAAAATGGAGGTGTGATATGTCATTCTT
>DNFA01000079.1:0-613 GCA_003487665.1 Oscillibacter sp. | reverse complement strand
GTGATATGTCATTCTTTGAAAACACCCGCAAGCCCGTGGGCTTTGGCGGGAAAATTATGGTCGCCATGATGAATGTCGGGCACAGCGCCGTGGCTCGGTGGGGGCTTCAATTTCTGAATGCTGCGCCGGACGCCAAGGTGCTGGACTGCGGCTGCGGTGGCGGGGCGAACATGAAAAGGCTGCTGAAAAAATGCCCACAGGGCATTGTCAAGGGCATCGACTATTCCCCCGTCAGTGTGGAGAAATCCAAAAAGGTTAACGAGGCCGCCATAGCGGAGGGACGCTGCGCCGTTCTGCACGGCAGCGTGGCGAATATGATGTTTGCGGACGACTGGTTTGACACCATTACAGCCTTTGAAACCGTCTATTTCTGGCCTGATCTGCCCCGGTGCTTCCGGGAGGTCTATCGGGTGCTGAAGCCCGGCGGGACATTTCTCATCTGCAACGAAAGCAATGGTGACACGGACAAGGACGAAAAGTGGACGGAGATCATCGGCGGCATGACCATCTACAAGGATGCCGAGCTGAAGGCATATCTGGAGCAGGCAGGTTTTCACGATGTGCAGATACACAAAAAGAAAAGCTGGCTGTGCATCACGGCGCGGAAATGAGG
>DNFA01000021.1:43037-43175 GCA_003487665.1 Oscillibacter sp. | reverse complement strand
GGAATTCCTCCGCCGCCAGCTTTCCGGCGGAGTATACCGACGCGCCTGCCTCGTTGACGATCATGTAGCTGACCCCCGGCAGACCCCGCAGCATCTCCACCGTCATCTGCTCCGTCTCCCGGCTGGCGGTGCCGTTGC
>DNFA01000021.1:40911-42875 GCA_003487665.1 Oscillibacter sp. | reverse complement strand
CGGTGCCGTTGCCGATGGCGATATGTGCCACGCCGTGCTTGCGGCACATGGCCGTCAGCCGGGCGATGGCCTCCTTCTTCTGCCGCTCGCCGTAGGTGGGATAGACCACCGTGGTGTCCAGCACCTTGCCGGTGCCGTCGATGACCGCTACCTTGCAGCCGTGGGCATAGCCGGGGTCAAGCCCCATGGTCACATGCCCCTTCACCGGCGGCTGGAGCAGCAGCGGCTTCAGGTTCAGGGCGAACTGACCGATAGCGCCCTCGCAGGCGTTCTCCGTCAGTGTGGAGCGGGCCTCCCGCTCCAGCGAGGGGTAGATCAGCCGGTCGTAGGCATCCTCGCAGACGTCCCGCAGAAACGCCATGGATGATGAGCCGGGCTTGACCACCGCCCGCCGCAGTAGGGGCAGCGCCGCGTCCCTGTCCAGCAGCACCGTGACGGAGAGGAAGCCCTCTTTTTCGCCCCGGTTGACGGCCAGTATCTGATGCCCCGCCAGTTTGGGCAGCGGCTGCTCGAAGTCGTAGTACAGGCGGTATACGCTGTCCTCCTCCGTGGCGGCGACGCTTTTCAGCCGTCCCTGCCGCATGAGAAGTCCCCGCAGCGCCTTGCGGATGTCCGCGTCGTCGCTGATGATCTCCGCGATGATGTCGTTGGCGCCCTGCAGGGCGTCAGCCGGCGTCTCCACGCCCTTTTCCGGGTCGATGTACGCCTGCGCCGCGTCCTCCGGCGCCGGGCAGTCCTTCTCCTGCGCCAGCAGCAGGAGTGCCAGCGGCTCCAGACCCTTCTCCCGGGCGACGGTGGCGCGGGTGCGCCGCTTCTGCTTATAGGGGCGGTAGAGATCCTCCACCTCCGCCAGCGTGCCGGCGTTGTCGATGGCGGCAGCCAGCTCATCGGTGAGCTTGCCCTGCCCGTCGATGGCGGACTTCACCTCCTGCCGCCGCTTGTCCAGATTCCGCAGATACTGCAATCTGTCCTCCAGCTTCCGCAGGGTGGTGTCATCCATGGAGCCGTGCTGCTCCTTGCGGTAGCGGGCAATAAAGGGGATGGTGCTGCCCTCGTCCAGCAGGGCGATGACGTTCTCCACGTACTGCACCGGCTGTGCCAGCTCTGTGGCCAAAATCTGTGCGATAGTCTGCATGATTGCTCCTTTCAGAAAACTGTGCCCGCGCACGGCGCGGGCACAGACGCCTATTTGTGATACAGGCTCTTGATCTCGTATTTCGGCTCACAGCTGACGTTGATGCCCAGCCGCTTGTACAGCTTGGCGTCCTCCTCAGAGATGATCACCGAGAAGTGGGCGTCGCAGCCCCGCAGGTTCTTCAGCTGCGCCTGTACCATGTTCGCCAGCGGATTGGTCAGCCCGGAGATGGCCAGCGCGATGAGCACCTCGTCGGAGTGCAGCCGGGGATTCCGGTGCCCCAGATAGTCGGTCTTCATGGTGCTGATGGGCTCGATGACCGATGCGGGGATCAGATCCAGCTTGTGGCCGATGCCCGCCATGTGCTTCAGCGCGTTCAGCAGCAGCGCCGCCGATGCGCCCAGCAGGGGAGAGGTCCTGCCCGTCACCACGCTGCCGTCCGGCAGCACCATGGCGCCCGCCGGCTTGCCGGTGGCCTGCTCCTTCTCCAGCGCCGCCGCCACCGCCGGGCATATTTCCGGCGTGACGCCCGCCTGCTGCATCACCAGCTCCAGCTTCCGCACCACGCACTCGTCCGCCTGCCCCTTGGCGCGCTCCACGCAGCCGGCGTAGTACCGCCGCAGGATCTCCATGCGGCTGGCCGCCTGGCACACCGCGTCGTCCACGATGGCGAAGCCCGCCATGTTCACGCCCATGTCCGTGGGGGACTTGTAGGGGCACTCGCCCTGGATCATCCGGAACATGGCCGCCAGCACCGGGAAGATCTCCACGTCCCGGTTGTAGTTCACCGTGGTCTTGCCGTAGGCCTCCAGATGGAACGGGTCGATCA
>DNFA01000021.1:38736-40758 GCA_003487665.1 Oscillibacter sp. | reverse complement strand
CCAGATGGAACGGGTCGATCATATTCACGTCGTTCAGGTCGGCGGTGGCCGCCTCGTACGCCAGATTTACTGGGTGCTTCAGCGGCAGGTTCCAGATGGGGAACGTCTCGTACTTGGCGTAGCCCGCCCGGATGCCCCGCCGGTTGTCGTGGTACAGCTGGCTCAGGCAGGTGGCCATCTTGCCGCTGCCGGGGCCGGGCGCGGTGACAACGATCAGGGAGCGGGTCGTCTCGATGTATTCGTTCTTGCCCAGCCCCTCGTCGGACACGATGTGCGCCACGTCGGAGGGGTAGCCTGCGATGGGGTAGTGCTTGTAGCTCTTCACGCCCAGCGCGCCCAGCCGCTTGATAAACGCGTCTGCCGCCGGCTGACCGGCGTACTGGGTGATGACCACGCTGCCCACATAGAAGCCCAGACCCCGGAACACGTCGATCAGCCGCAGCACATCCGTGTCGTAGCTGATGCCCAGGTCGCCCCGCATCTTGTTCTTTTCGATATCCCCGGCGCAGATGGCCACCACGATCTCCACATCGTCCTTCAGCGTCTGCAGCATCCGGATCTTGCTGTCCGGCTGGAAGCCCGGCAGCACGCGGGAGGCGTGGTAGTCGTCAAACAGCTTGCCGCCGAACTCCAGATACAGCTTGCCGCCGAACTGCGCCCGCCGCGCCGTGATGTGCTCCGCCTGCAATTGCAGGTACTTCTCATTGTCAAATCCGATCTTCACCCTGATACACCTCTGTCTCTCCAAAATTCCTGCCCATTATACTATACCTTGTGGAGCAGGGGAAGAAAAAATCGCAAGGTTTGGCAGGGAAAATGTAACGAAGTTTTTCCGGAAATTTTGGCAAAACCCACCGTTGCTTTTTGACACGCCGGGGCGTATACTAAACAATACACCCCTATTGCACGGAGGTATGCTATGCGTTTTCATGTTGTCTGGCGCAAGAGCCACGAGCCGGAGTCCGCGTACCGCGACTTCTTCGAGACGAACGATATTTTCGAGGCCAAGGACTTCGCCATGCGCCTGGCCTTTGACGAGACGAACTGCGTCTACGTCCATGACGCCCAGCGGGACGAGATCGTCCGGGATTTTGACGCGGAGATCTACCGCTGAACCAATAAACTGACCACCTTCGGCCATACTAAGGCCGGAGGTGATTTTTTATGCCCAAACGCAGACACAGTGGGGAGGGCTTCCCCTACGACGCCACGCCGGATGTACACCACTTTCCCGGCGTGCCCCGGAGCAGCTTCGACGTGGTGAATATGTACGGCACCTATAACATCCAGCCCACGTCCGACACGGAGAACCTGTTTCCCCTGATCGCGCCCGGCCTGCCCAAGGCGTACCGGGACATGCATCTGGATAAGGACGATCTGGAGCCGTGAGCCATCAGCCGCATGGTGCGGAGCGCCATGCGGCTTTCTCGTGCTGGCATGACGATTTCCAAAAAGTGCAACATTTCGACCGCAAAAGCGCCGAAAGTTTTAACCATTTAAAGTGCGGCTCGGTACAATGCACAGATAATTGTTATTTCTTTGGCAATTCACACAATTGACGCATTTTTAACAAACCCGTATAATGTAGGTAAACTGGTAAGACCAGTGACGCCCTTTTGCGCGTCCGGTCAAGGAGGAAGCATGTATACCTTAGGCATCGACATCGGCAGCACTACTTCCAAGTGCGCCGTGATAAAGGACGGAAAAGAGCTGGTGGCGCACAGCCTGCAGACCGGCGGTCTGGGCACCGGCGGCCCTGAGGAGGCCATGGCGCAGCTGTGGCAGTCCTGCGGCCTGACCCGGCAGGATATGGCCTGCGCCTTCGTCACCGGCTACGGCCGCAAAAACTACGAGGGAGCCGACGGCGAGATCAGCGAGCTGACGGCGCACGCGCTGGGCGGGCGCTTCGTGTTCCCCGACCTGCGCACGGTCATCGACATCGGCGGGCAGGATGCCAAGGTCATCGCCCTGTCGCCCTCCGGCAAAATGGTGAACTTCGTCATGAACGACAAGTGCGCCGCC
>DNFA01000021.1:21857-38571 GCA_003487665.1 Oscillibacter sp. | reverse complement strand
TGAACGACAAGTGCGCCGCCGGTACGGGGCGGTTTCTGGACGTGATGGCGTCCATCCTGCGGCTGGACGTGGACGCGCTGGACACCGAGGCGGCCAAGGCCACCGCCCCCGCCGCCATCTCCAGCACCTGCACGGTGTTTGCCGAGAGCGAGGTCATCAGCCAGCTGGCAAACGGCGTCAAGCGCCCCGATCTGGTGGCGGGTATCTGCCGCAGCGTGGCCAGCCGCGTGGCGGCACTGGCGCGGCGTGCCGGCGTCACGGAGCGGGTCTGTCTCTCCGGCGGCGTGGCACAGAACGACGCGGTACGGCAGGCTCTCAGCGACGAGCTGAACGTCCCCGTCAGCGTTGACCCTCTGGCGCAGTACTTCGGCGCCATCGGCGCGGCGCTGTGGGCATATAAGCAGCAAGTATAAGCAAGATGGAGATTTTTGCATAAAGGAACGAGGAGGAACTGAAATGGCAGAAGAAGTGAAGAAGGCTCCGAAGCCGGTGGATCCCAACTCCGCCAAGTACAAGCTGGGCAAGATCGCGGCGGACGCCTACGTGGACGCCATCGAAGCCAAGAAGCGGGGCGAGAAGGTGGCATGGGTGTCCAGCAACTTCCCCGTGGAGATCCCCGAGACCATGGGCATCGCCACCGTGTACCCCGAGAACCAGGCCGCCGGCATCGCCGCCCGCGGCGCGGGCACGAGAATGTGCGAGGTGGCGGAGTCCGAGGGCTACTCCAACGATATATGCGCCTACGCCCGCGTGTCCCTGGCCTACGCCAAGCTGAAATCCTGTCCCGAGCAGGACGTGGCCATGCCCGACGTGCTGCTGTGCTGCAGCAACATCTGCTCCTGCATGATCAAGTGGTACGAGAATCTGGCGCGCGAGCTGAACATCCCCATGATCCTGCTGGACATTCCCTTCAACCCCGACTATGAGGTGTCCGATGCGGAGGTGGCCTACGTCACCGGCCAGTTCTGGGATGCCGTGAAGCAGCTGGAGGAGATCACCGGCAAGAAATGGTCCGACGAGAAATTCAAGGAGGTCACCGGCTTCAGCTGCCGCTCCAGCCGCGCATGGCTGGCGGCCACCGGCTGCGCCAAGTATGTGCCCTCTCCCTTCAATGGCTTCGACCTGCTGAACCACATGGCCGTCATGGTCACGGCTCGCGGCAAGTCCACCGCCGCCGACGCCATGGAGACCCTGCTGAAGGAGTACGAGGACAACCACAAGAACGGCGTCTCCACCTTCCGGGGCGAGGAGAAGTACCGTATCATGTTCGAGGGCATCGCCTGCTGGCCGTATCTCCGCGCCACCAGCACCGGCCTGAAGTCCCGGGGCATCAACATGGTCACGACGATTTACGCCGACGCCTTCGGCTTCGACTACAACACCTTTGACGAGATGATCCGCGCCTACTGCAAGGTTCCCAACGCCATCAATCTGGAGATGAGCCGCGACAAGCGCATCAAGCTCTGCAAGGACAACCACGTGGAGGGTATGCTGGTGCATACCAACCGCTCCTGCAAGCTGTGGAGCGGCTTCATGTACGAGATGAGCCGCCAGATCGGCGCGGAGTGCAACATCCCCGTGGTCAGCTTCGACGGCGATCAGGCCGACCCCCGCAACTTCTCCGAGGCGCAGTACGACACCCGCGTACAGGGTCTGACGGAGATCATGGAAGCCAACAAGAGCGCGAAAGGAGAGTAAGCCATGAACGAGATCCTCAACAAACTGCATGAGGCGGCAGCCTCTCCCCGCGCGCAGATGGACGGCTATCTGGCGCAGGGCAAAAAGATCGTCCTGTGCGCTCCCGTCTACACCCCGGAGGAGATCATCCACTCCATGGGCTTCGTCCCCATGGGTGCGTGGGGCGGCGATGTGGCGCTGAACCGCGCCAAGGAGTACTGTCCCGCCTTCCTGTGCGCCATCGTCCAGTCCATGCTGGAGCTGGGCATCAACGGCGCGTATGACGGCGCCAGCGCCATCGTCATCCCCTCCCTGTGCGACACCCTGAAGACTGTGGGCGAGAACTGGAAGTACGCCGTGCCGTCCATCCCTTTCATCCCCATGACCTATCCCCAGAACCGCAAGCCCGCCTACGGCGTGGCCTACACCAAGGCCGGGTATGAGCGGGTCATCCGCGACCTTGAAAAGCTGGGCGGCACCTTCTCCGAGGAGAAGCTGCGCTCCTCCATCAAGGTCTATAACCGCCACAACGCCGCTATGCGGAAGGTGGACGAGGTGCTGGCCAAGCACCCGGAGATCACCGCCGCCCAGCGCAGCGACATCTTCAAGAGCGCCTTCTTCATGACGAAGGAGGAGCACACGGAGCTGGTGGAGGCGCTCATCGGGAAGCTGGAAGCCAAGACCCCCGCCGCCGAGAAGCTGCCCATCGTCATTTCCGGTATCCTGACGGACGCCCCGGCGCTGAACGCCATTCTGGACGAGATGGATATGCACATCGTGGCCGACGACGTGGCCGCCCAGTCCCGCCAGTACCGCACCGACGCGCCGGAGCGCGCCGACGCCCTCAACGCGCTGGCGGAGAAGTTCGCCGCCATGGACAACTGCTCCGTGCTGTATAACCAGGATAAGCCCCGCATTAAATGGATCATGGACACCGCCAAGGCGAGAAACGCCAAGGGCGTTCTGGTGGTGCTGACCAAGTTCTGCGACCCGGAGGAATTCGACTATGTGATGATCAAGAAGGCCTGCGAGGCCGCCGACCTGCCCCTGACGCTGGTGGAGGTGGATCGCCAGATGGTACGCTTCGAGCAGGTGCGCACCAATCTGGAGACCTTCCGCGATCTGCTGAAAATGTAAACAACAACCTATAACATACATGGAGGAACGATATGAGTGAAGTAAAGCGTCCCCTCGAGGGCGTAAAGGTGCTGGAGCTGGCCACCTTTATTGCCGCCCCCTGCTGCGCCCGCTTTCTGGCGGATCTGGGCGCCGAGGTCATCAAGGTAGAAGCCCCCGCCGGTGATCCCTTGCGCTACACCGCCGTCAACGAAGGCCGTCCCCAGGATCAGAAGGAGAATACCTCCTACGATCTGGAGAACGCCGGCAAGACCTGCGTCTGCCTGAACACCAAGACCCCCGCCGGCCGCGAGGCGCTGGAAAAGCTCATCGCCGAGGCGGACATCTTCATCACCAACTGGCGGCAGAACCCGCTGAAAAAGGCCGGTCTGGACTACGAGACGCTCCACGCGAAGTACCCCAAGCTGGTGTACGGCTTCGTGTCCGGCTACGGTGAGAAGGGTCCCGACAAGGATCTGCCCGGCTTCGACTTCACCGCGTTCTTCGCCCGCGGCGGCATTCTGGGCACCCTGTTTGACAAGGACAGCCTGCCCATGCTGACCATCGCCGGCTTCGGCGACCATCAGGTGGGTATGTATCTGGCCTCCGGCGTGCTGGCGGCTCTGTACCGTGCCCGGGAGACGGGCATCGGCGACCGCGTGGTGGTGTCCCTGTTCCACAGCGCCATCTGGGACGTGTCCCTGCTGCTGCAGGCCAGCCAGTACGGCGATCCCACCACCCAGTATCCTCTGTCCCGCCGCACCCTGCCCAACCCGCTGGTGGTGGCGCACAAGACCAAGGACGACAAGTGGCTCCAGATCGCCATGCCCCAGTACAACCGTCACTATCCCATCTTCATGAACGCCATCGGCCATCCTGAGCTGGCGGAGGATCCCCGCTACTATCCTCAGACCAACCTGCAGGCCAACATCGAGGAGTTCTACGACTTCCTCGTCAAGGAAATGGCCAGCCGCACGCTGGACGAGTGGTGCAAGCTCATGGACGCCAACGACCTGCCCTACGCCGTAGCACAGACATGGGATCAGCTGCTGGTGGATAAGCAGGCCTGGGCTTCCGGCTGCTTCTACGAGATGGAATATCCCAACGGCGCCAAGCGCACCATGGTGCGGCCTCCCGTCATCTTCGAGGAGACGGAGCTGCCTCCCTACAACCGCGGGCCCTATCTGGGCGAGCAGACCGAGCTGGTGCTGAAGAACCTGGGCTACACCGACGAGCAGGTGGCTGCCATGATAGCCGCCGGCGAGGCGGTGCCCATGGATCCGGCCTTGAAGGACTGATTGCGGCGGGATCTTTTCCGCCCTGCCATCGTCAAACCGTCTCGACGTACACACGGTACGCCATCGCCGGTTTGCCATCGGCAGAACGAAAAATCTCTCCGCCGTGCGCGGAGGGCTTCGAAAGTGATCACCCTGACGACTTGAGGAAAAGCAAAATATAGGGGCGCGGCGCGTTGAGGAGCGCGCCGCCGCCCAAAAATATGAAGGAGAAGAATCATGAAAATCGCTGCTTACGAAGTACGTCCCGACGAAAAGCCCGTTATCGAGAACCTGTGCAAAGAATATGGCATCGACCTGATCTCCACTCCCGCTAATCTGGATAAGACCACCGCCAGCATGGCCGCCGGCTGCGACGGCGTGACCACGCTGGGGCAGAGCGACTACTGCAACGAGGTGCTGGACGAGCTGAAGGGCTACGGCGTCAAGGTGCTGGCCAGCCGCTGCGTGGGCTACAACCACATGAACTGCGACTACGCCCGCTCTCTGGGCTTCCGCCTGTGCAACGGCGCTTACGCGCCCAACGGCGTGGCGGAGTACACCGTTATGGCCATCCTGATGTGCATCCGCAAGTTCAAGAAGGCGCTCTACAACACCAACGACAACGACTTCACCCTGAAGGGCAAGATGGGCCGCGAGCTGCGCACCATGACCGTGGGCGTCATGGGCACCGGCAAGATCGGCTTCACCGTCATCAAGTGCCTCAGCGGCTTCGGCTGCCGTATCATCGCCAACGATGTCTATGAGAACGACGCCGTCCGCCAGTATGCCGAGTACGTGGATCTGGATACTCTGTACCGGGAGTCCGACATCATCACCATCCACACCCCGCTGCTGCCCGAGACCACCGGCATGATCAACCGGGAGACCATCGCCAAGATGAAGGACGGCGTGGTGTTTATCGACAACGCCCGGGGCGAGCTGGTGGATATCGACGCTGTCACCGAGGCGGTGGAGTCCGGCAAGTTCGGCGCCCTGTTTATGGACGCCTTCCCCGGCGAAACGGGCATCATCCACGTCCCCCACGACGAGGACATCATCCGCACCCCCGGCATGCCCTACTTCAAGCTGAAGTACCTGCGCTCCTTCGTCAACGTGTACCACACGCCCCACATGGCCTTCTTCACCGAGGAGGCCGCCGAGCAGATGGCGGAGTGCGGCGTCAACAGCATTTACGAGATCCTGACGGAGGGCAAGTCCCGGCACGAGATCCCCTGCTGAGCAAACAGCAGCTATACTGAACAGGAGGAAAACTATGATTTTCGACGCAAAGCATGAAATGATCCGCAAGCTGGTGCGCCAGTTTGCCGAGACCGAGCTGACCACCGAAGTTCTGGACAAGGTGGAGGAGACCGGCGAGTTCCCCGAGGAGATCGTGGACAAGATGGCCAAGTGCGGCTTTCTGGGTCTGAAGATCCCCCGGGAGTACGGCGGCGCCGGTGCCGACACGCTGGCCTATATCATCATGATCGAGGAGATCGCCCGTGTCTCCGCCGTGGCCAGCCTGTACGCCAACACCCCCAACTCCCTGGGCGGCGGCCCCCTGATGCAGGCGGGCACCCCTGAGCAGCTGGAAAAGTACCTCCGCCCCTCCGTGGAGAACAAGGTGAAGATCGTGTTCGGCCTCACCGAGCCGGGCGCCGGCTCTGACGCCAGCGGCATGGTCACCACCGCCGTGAAGGACGGCGACGACTATATCCTCAACGGCCGCAAGTGCTTTATCTCCGGCGCACCGCTGGCGGATTACTGCATCGTCTACGCCAAGACCGATATGACGAAGGGCAACAAGGGCATCTCCGCCTTTATCGTGGACATGAAGGCGCCCGGCGTCTCCTGCGGCAAGCACGAGGCCAAGATGGGTCTGGTGGGCTATGCCACCTCCGACGTGGTACTGGAGGATGTCCGCGTCCACAAGAGCGACATGCTGGGTAAGGAGAACATGGGCTTCATCAACGCCATGAAGACGCTGGACGGCGGCCGTTTGGGCGTGTCCGCCCAGTCCATCGGTCTGGCGCAGGGCTGCCTGGACGAGGCAATCAAGTACTCCAAGGAGCGCGTCCAGTTCGGCAAACCCATCTGCAAGAACCAGGCCATCGCCTTCATGCTGGCGGACATGGCCACCAAGCTGACCGCCGCCAAGGAGCTGGTCTATATGGCCGCCCAGATGAAGGACAGAAACGACCCCAACGCCTCCATGTACTGCTCCATGGCCAAGTATTTCGCCTCCGAGACCTGCAACGAGATCGCGGCCAAGGCCGTGCAGATCCACGGCGGCTACGGCTACATCAAGGAGTATCCCGTGGAGCGCAAATACCGTGACTGCCGCGTGTTTACCATCTATGAGGGCACCTCTCAGGTGCAGCAGATGGTCATCTCCGGCAATTTGCTGAAGTAACGCGGAAAGGAGCAAGAATAGAATGAAGCTTATCGTATGTGTCAAGCAGGTGCCGGATACCTCCGGCAAGGTGGCCGTCAACGCCGATGGCACCCTCGACCGCGCCTCCATGCAGACCATCATCAACCCCGATGATATGAACGCCATCGAAGCCGCCCTGACCCTGAAGGATCAGCTGGGCTGCCCCGTGATCGCCGTGTCCATGGGTCCCCCTCCCGCCGCCGGCATGCTGCTGGAGCTGAAGGCCATGGGCGTGGACAAGGCCGTGCTGGTGTCCGCCCGCGAGTTCGGCGGCTCCGATACCTTCGCCACCTCCCAGATCCTGGCGGCTGCCATCAAGAATCTGGGCGTGGACGAGGATGACATCATCTTCTGCGGCCGTCAGGCCATCGACGGCGATACCGCCCAGGTGGGCCCCCAGATCGCTGAGAAGCTGGAGATCCCCCAGGTGTCCTATGTGGCCGACATCAAGAAGGAGGGAAACACCCTCACCGTCCGCCGGATGCTGGAGGACGGCTATATGACCGTGCAGGTGCAGACGCCCTGCCTGCTCACCTGCATCAAGGAGCTGAACACCCCCCGCTATATGACCATCCGGGGCATTCTGGACTGCGACAAGGAGCCTGTCACCGTGCTGGACTACAACGCGCTGAAGGACGATCCCCTCATCGAGGTGGACACCATCGGCCTGAAGGGTTCTCCCACCAATATCTACAAGAGCTTTACGCCTCCCCGCAAGGGCAGCGGCATGATGCTGGAGGGCAGCGGCAAGGAGACCGTGGAGAAGCTGTTCGGCATCCTGTCTGCCAAGCACATTATCTGAGAAGGGAGAAACGATATGTCTACTTTTATGAATACTGACCCCAAGGCGTTCTCCGGCGTGTGGGTCTTTTGTGAGCAGCGTCAGGGCGTGATGATGCCCACCACCTTCGAGCTGATCTCCGAGGGGCGCAAGCTGGCCGACGAGCTGGGCGTCCAGCTGTCCGGCATCCTGCTGGGCGACAACGTGGACGGCATCGCCGCGGAGCTGGGCGGTTACGGCGCGGACAAGGTGTACGTCTACAACAGCCCCCTGCTGAAGGACTATACCACCGACGCCTATACCAAGGTCATCACCGACGCGGTGCATGAGTTCAAGCCCGAGATCCTGCTGTTCGGCGCCAGCCACATCGGCCGCGACCTGGCGCCCCGCTGCGCCGCCCGTCTGCACACCGGCCTGTGCGCCGACTGCACCCATCTGGATGTTGATCTGAACGGCTATATCAACTTCCTGCGTACCGGCTCCTCTCTGGACGTGGACTCCATGAACTTCGAGACGAAGCTCTTCGACGTGAACACCAACCTAAAGATGACCCGTCCCGCCTTCGGCGGTCACCTGATGGCCACCATCGTCTGCCCCCGCTTCCGCCCCGCCATGGCCACCGTGCGCCCCGGCGTCATGAAGAAGCGCGATTTCGACGCTGCCGGCGCGAGCAAGGTGGAGATCGTCCATCCCGCCTTCACCCTCACCGAGGCCGACATCCACACCAAGGTGCTGGAGATCGTCAAGGCCGCCCGCGCCATGGTGGATCTCACCGGCGCTGAGGTGGTGGTCTCCGTGGGTCGCGGCATCGCCAAGGACGTGGAGAAGGGTATCGCCATGGCCGAGGAGCTGGCCGCCCTCATGGGCGGCGTGGTGGGCGCGTCCCGTGCCGTGGTGGACTCCGGCTGGATGACCGCCGACCATCAGGTGGGTCAGACCGGCAAGACCGTCCATCCCCGCATCTATGTGGCGCTGGGCATCTCCGGTGCCATCCAGCACAAGGCCGGCATGCAGGATTCCGAGTGCATCATCGCCGTCAACAAGAGCGACGTGGCCCCCATCTTCGAGGTGGCGGACTACGGCATCTGCGGCGACCTGTTCAAGGTCGTGCCTATGATGATCGAGGAAATGAAGGCGCTGAAGAAGTAAGATATTCTCCCTCCCCACAAAGGGAAAAGCCCGGAGCCGCCGGCTTCGGGCTTTTCTCGTCCCGGCACTTGCCATTTGCGCCGGAATGCGCTATAATACTGCCCATATTTTTTCGGAAAGGGGGGACGACCCATGCCGGAAGCCGTACATATCGACTGGCAGCCCATAGGAGACAGGCGCGCCAGTGAAGCCATCTATGAGCAGCTGCGGGAGCTCATCACCTCCGGCACACTGCGCCCCGGCGACCGTCTGCCCTCCGAGCGCGCCATGATGGAGCAGCTGCACCGCTCCCGCCCCACCATCCGGGAGGCGCTGCGCATGCTGGAGCAGGGCGGCTATGTGGCCTCCACCCACGGCGCCAGCGGCGCGGTGGTGCAGGAGCTGACCATCGACGGGGTGGAGCAGCCGCTGACGGCCATGCTCCGGCTGAACCAGATATCGCTGGAGGAGCTGGGCGAATACCGCGCCGTCAACGATGGTACCATCGCGGGCTGGGCGGCGCTGCGCCGCAGCGAGGCGGATCTGGCGGACATGGAGGCGTGTCTGCTGGCAGCGGAGCAGGCGCTGGGCGACAGCCGCCGCTTTGCGGAGCTGGACGTAGGATTCCACAGCCTGCTGTCCCGCGCCACGGGCAATCAGGTGGCCATGATCGTCACCGAGGTGCTGGGCAAGGTGGAGCAGCATGTGCTGCTGAAGAAGATGTCCACGCTGAACGATGTCCAGCAGCTGGCGCTGGCGCGCCGCATCCTCGGCCGTCACCGGGAGATACTGGACGCCATCCGCCGCCGGGACGATGCCGCCGCGAAGCAGGCCATGCGGGAGCATACCCGCGCCGCCGGAACCGACCTGAAGGTATAAGAGAGATATAAAAAAGCATGAAAAAAGACCGCCCCCGGCGGTCTTTTTTATACCTCCCCCCGTGCCAGCATCCCTGTCGGTGAAAGCGATATACCCTTTGCAGCCCTCTCTGCATAATACCCCCGGCTTTTGGCCATCCTTCAGAGAGAAAACAGGCTGCATGGGCGCTCTATCCACGATTATTATACACGATTTCCGGCATGAGGTCAAGTGACCTCATAGAAAAAGGCCGCTCCTGTTATCATAAACGCAGCGGAGGTGGTCGAGTGGTAGATGCAGTATTGGTAGGGCGGGTCTTGCAGACCTATCGGACGCGCAAGGGAATGTCGCAGGAGGTGCTCAGCGGACTGGCTGGGTTGGACAGAACACATTACAGCAAGCTGGAGCGCGGCTTGCGCAGCCCCACGCTGGACACGCTGTTCAAGCTCGCTCAGGCGCTGGATGTGCCGCCCCACGAGATCATTCAGGCCATCGAAGTACAGATGAGAATATAAAAGAGACAGCCCGCCGGCTGTCTCTTTTTTCATTCCCCAAAATACCGCTTCGTCTCGCGGATGTTGTGCTGTATCTCCTGCCGCAGTTCCTCCAGCGAGGCGAATTTCTTTTCGCCCCGGAGACGGCGGCAGAACTCGATGCGTATCTCCTGCCCATACAGGTCGCCGTCAAAGCCCAGCAGGAACGTCTCCACCGACACGGCGTCGCCGTCGGTAACGGTGGGGCGGGTGCCCACGTTGGTCACGCCGTGGTACATCCGGCCGTCCGGCAGGTACACGCAGGTGACATACACCCCATGGGCGGGCGCGAGCACATGCTCCGGCACCGCCAGATTCACCGTGGGGATCCCGATGGTGCGCCCGATGCGCTGACCGTGCTGCACCGTCTGGCTCAGGCAGTGGCGGTGCCCCAGGAATTCCGCCGCCCGCTCCATGTCGCCCGCCTCCACCAGCGTGCGGATATAGGTGGAGCTGACGGTGATGCCGTCCCACTGCACCGGCGGGATAATGTCGCAGCCGATGCCCAGCTGGGCGCATTTCTCCTGCAAAAGCTGCACGTTCCCGGCGTTCTTATGGCCGAACCGGTGGTCGTGCCCGGCCACAAAATGCACCGCGCCGTAGTCCCGGATCAGCATCCGGATATACTCCTCCCACGGCATGGTCATCATCTGCCGGTCGAAGGGCGCGAACACCACCCGTTCGATGCCGTACAGCCGCTCCATCAGCCCCTGCCGGTCGCGGCTGGAGTTGATGAGATACACGGGCTGCCCCGTGACCACCTCCTTGGGCGGCCTGTCAAAGGTGAATGCCGTGGGCACGGCCTGCAATTCCCGCGCCCGCTCCGCTGTTTTTTCCAGCAGGGCGCCGTGCCCACGGTGTACGCCGTCGAAAAAACCGAGGGCTATGACTGCTTTTTCCAAATCCTTCACGCTCCGAAAAAGTTTTTCTCCGAGGTCAGCACCCCGTTTTCCCACCGGCTCAGGCACAGAAACGTCCCGTCCGTGCCGTAGACCCGGTACAGCCCCGGCTGCAAGCCCTCCGCCGTCAGCGGATTCCCGCAGCGGCAGCGCCTGTCCGCCTGCTCCGAGGGAATGCGGTACGCCGGGTACTGCCGGAACAGGGAGTCGGTGGCCGCCAGCAGGCTTTCGCCCTGCTGCTGTACCTCCTCGATGGTGCGGCACTCCGCCAGTGTGAACCCGGCGGCCATGGTGCGCCGCAGGCTGCTCATGCAGCCACCGCAGCCCAGCGCCCGCCCGATGTCGTGGCACAGGGTGCGCACATAGGTACCCTTGCTGCACCGGACGCGCAGCCGCCAGTCGCCGCCCGGCTCCAGCAGCTCCAGCCCGTGGATGGTCACGGTGCGGGCGGGGCGCTCGATCTCCTGCCCCTTCCGCGCCAGCTCATAGAGCTTCTGCCCGCCGATCTTGATGGCGGAGTACATGGGCGGCACCTGCTGTATCTCGCCGGTAAACCGTGCCAGAACCGCCTCCAGCTGTCCGCGGGTGATGCCCTCCGCCGGGTGCTGCTCCAGCACCTCGCCGGAGGTGTCCTGGGTGTTGGTCACAAGACCCAGCCGCAGCCCGGCGATATACTCCTTGTCCCCGGCCTCGGCGTAGGACACGGCGCGGGTGGCGCTGCCTACGAACACCGGCAGCACGCCGGTGGCCATGGGATCCAGCGTTCCGGCGTGACCGACCTTTTTTGTTTTCAGTATGCCCCGCAGCTTGCCGCACACGTCCATGCTCGTCCAGCCGGCGGGCTTGTCGATAATGATGATGCCGTTCGCCATGGCTCAGCCCACCACTTCCCGGTAGGCGGCCAGTATACCGGCCTTGACCTCGTCCATGGTGCCCTCCACTGTGGTGCCCGCCGCAGCCTTGTGGCCGCCGCCGCCCAGCACCCGGCACACGGCGCAGGCGTCCACACGGGGGCCTGTCCGCAGGGAGATCTTCACCCTGCCCGGCTTCAGCTCCCGCAGGGTGATGCCGCAGTCGGTGCCCTGCACCAGCGCGGCCAGACTGCTCAGCTCCTCGATGTCCGCTTCCGTGGCGTGCAGCTCCCGGCACAGGGACAGGGGGATGGACATGACCACCACCCGCCCGTTGTCGTACAGCTCCATGTCCGCCACCATCCGGGCTTCCATAGCCAGACGGACGGCGCTCTTGGTGCGGAACAGCGCCTTGTTCACCGCGCCCACGTCGATGCCGCAGTCCAT
The DNA here is from genome assembly GCA_003487665.1 of Oscillibacter sp. Classification (GTDB taxonomy): domain Bacteria; phylum Bacillota; class Clostridia; order Oscillospirales; family Oscillospiraceae; genus Vescimonas. Next base: position 26,570 of record DNFA01000021.1, on the reverse strand, counting down.
CAGCTCCGCGGCGATGCGGTGGGTGCGGGCGGTGGTGTTGGTGTAGACAAAGCAGCCCGTGTCCGTGGACACGGCCACATACAGCGCCATGGCGATCTCCGGCGTCACGGACGCGCCCAGCGCCCGGATCACGTCGTATACGATCTCGCCGCAGGCGGCGGCATCCGCGTCCAGACAGGTGCGCTCCGCGAAAAACTCCTGGGAGCCGTGGTGGTCGATGGCCAGGCAGATACCGCCCTTATAGGGCAGCGCGTTGTCCGGCAGCAGATTGGGCGCGGCGATGTCCACCGACACCACGCTCTGCGGCACATAGCCCTCCGGCGCCCACAGGGACGCGGCGTAAGGCTCGTAGGTGCCGGTGATCTCCGGGTTGGGCAGCAGATAAGCAGCCTTGCCCATGCCCCGCAGGGCGCGGCACAGGGCGGCGGCGCAGCCCACGGTGTCGCCGTCGGGACGGACGTGGGTCAGTATCAGCACCTCGTCCAGCGTCCGCAGGAAGTCCGCCGTCTCCTGTACGGTCAGGCGGGCGCTCATTCCCGATCCTCCGGCAGCACGATATCCGCGTTGGCGGGGTTGGCGGGCTTCACATGGTTCAGAAGATCCAGGATGTGCGCGCCGTGGGCGATGGAATCGTCCATGAAGAACTGCAGCTCCGGCGTGTAGCGCAGGTCGATGGCCTGCCCCAGCTCGTGCCGCAGATACCCGGCGGCGGACTTCAGACCCTTCATCAGCCCCTTTTCATCCGTGCAGTTCAGGGCGCTGATATACACCCGCGCATAGCGCAGGTCGCTGGTGGTGTCCACCCGCGTGATGGTCAGCATGCCCTCCGACACGCGGGGATCCTTCACGGTGCGCAGCAGCGCGCTCAGCTCCTTGCGTATCTCCTCATTGATGCGTCCGATGCGGTTTCCGGCCATAGGGCGCTCCTCCTTTCAAGAAAAAGATGGGTGGGCGCTCGCCCACCCATCGGCTGTTTGTTATACCTCGATCTGCTCCATGGTGAAGGCCTCCACGATGTCGCCTTCCTTGATGTCGTTGAATTTCTCGATGCTCAGGCCGCACTCGTAGCCGGCCTGCACCTCCTTGACGGAGTCCTTGAACCGCTGCAGGGAGGCCAGCACGCCCTCGTGGATCACAATGCCGTCCCGCACCAGACGCACCTGGCAGTCCTTGCGCTGCAGCTTGCCGTCCTGCACATAGCAGCCGGCCACGGTGCCCACGCCGGACACCTTGTAGGTCTGCCGTACCTCGGCGTGACCCAGCAGCACCTCCCGGAACTTGGGAGCCAGCATGCCCTTCATGGCGGCCTCGATCTCGTTGATGGCGTCGTAGATGACGCGGTACATGCGCATGTCCACGTTGGCGCGGGCGGCGCTCTCGCGGGCGGCGGCGTCCGGGCGGACGTTGAAGCCCACGATGATGGCCTGGGATGTGGAGGCCAGCATCACGTCGGATTCGTTGATAGCGCCCACGCCGCCGTGGATCACGCGGACGCGCACCTCCTCGTTGCTGAGCTTCTCCAGCGAGGCCTTCACCGCCTCCACGCTGCCCTGCACGTCAGCCTTGACGATCAGGTTCAGGTTCTTCATCTCACCGGCCTGGATCTGGCTGAACAGATCCTCCAGCGACACCTTGGTGACAGGTGCGTTGGCCTTGGCCTTTTCCTCGGCCTTGCGCTGCTCCACCAGCTCGCGCGCCAGCTTCTCGTCGGCCACGGCGTTGAACGTGGCGCCGGCAGAGGGCGCCTCGCTCAAGCCAGTGATCTCCACGGGCACGCTGGGGCCCGCCTCGGTGATGCGCTGCCCCTTGTCGCTGACCATAGCGCGGACACGACCCACGGAGGTGCCTGCGATGATGATGTCGCCCTGATGGAGCGTGCCGTTCTGCACCAGCAGCGTGGCCACGGGGCCGCGTCCCTTGTCCAGACGGGCCTCGATGACGGTGCCCTGCGCCGCGCGGTTGGGGTTGGCCTTCAGCTCGCCCACCTCAGCGGTAAGGGTCAGCATCTCCAGCAGATTGTCCACGCCCATGCCGGTCTTGGCGGAGATGGGGCACACGATGGTGTCGCCGCCCCACTCCTCGCACACCAGCCCGTACTCGGTGAGCTGCTGCTTGATGCGCTCAGGGTTGGCCTCAGGCTTATCCATCTTGTTGATGGCCACGATGATGGGGATACCGGCGGCCTTGGCGTGGTTGATAGACTCCACCGTCTGGGGCATGATGCCGTCCTCGGCGGCCACCACCAGAATGGCGATATCCGTCACCATGGCGCCGCGGGCGCGCATGGAGGTAAAGGCCTCGTGGCCGGGGGTGTCCAGGAACGTGATGGGCTTGCCGTGGATCTCCACCTGATAGGCGCCGATGTGCTGGGTGATGCCGCCGGCCTCGCCGCTGGCTACATGGGCGTTGCGGATGTAGTCCAGCAGGCTGGTCTTGCCGTGGTCAACGTGACCCATGACCACCACCACGGGGGCGCGGGGCACCAGATCCTCGTCCTTGTCCTGATGGTCGTCGATCAGACGCTCCTCGATGGTGACGACCACCTCCTTCTCCACCTTGCAGCCCAGCTCCTCGGCGATGATGGCGGCGGTGTCGAAGTCGATCATCTGGCTCAGGGAGGCCATGATGCCGTTCTTCATCAGGCACTTGACCACCTCGGCGCCGGTCTTCTTCATCCGGCTGGCCAGCTCACCCACGGAGATCTCATCGGGGATCTGCACGGTGACGGGCGTCTTCTTAATGACCTCAAGCCGCAGCTTGCGGAGACGGTCGGCCTCCTCCTGCTTGCGCTTGTTGCTGTTGAAATTGTTGTCCCGGCGCTGCTTATTGCGGAACTTCTCCTTGCCTTGGGGCGCCTGCTGGTCGCGCTTGCCGCTGCTGCGGGCGTCGGCCATGTCCTGCAGCTTCTCGTCGTACTTGTCCAGGTTCACATTGGTGGCCTTGCGGGTATCCACCACCTGACGCTGGGGCACGCGGGACATGGGCTGCTTGGGCTGCTCGGCGGGTTTGGCGTTCCCGGCGGCAGGGGTCTGCTGCTGGGGCTTGCCGCTGCTCTGGGCAGGCGCGCTCTGGGCGGGCTTGGCCGCCGGCGCAGGCTTCTTTTCCGCGGCTTTCGCACCCTCGGCATAGATCACCGCGATGCTGCTCACCGGGTTGTGCTGGGTCAGATACTCAAAGATGAGGCTCAGCTCCCGATCCTCCAGCACCTGCATGTGATTCTTGGGCGTTTCGGCGTACTTGGTCAGGATCTCCGTGATCTCCTTCGTGGACACGCCGAAATCCTTGGCCACCTCATGCACTCTGTATTTGTTAGCGATACTACCCAAATAAAGCCACCTCCATCTCAGTTGATCGCGCCGCTTTCGCGCCGCGCTGTGTTCTTCCTTACTCGCCGGACGGCTTCCGGCTTCCCTTGCCCTTCTTCACCGGCAGAGCGTTCTCATACCGCTGTCCGGGCGCTTCCTTCCTCTGCGGCCGTCTGCTTTTCGCATCGCGGCTGCTGCGTTCCTTATATACCCTGTCCGGGCGGTCAGCCCGCCGGGGCGGTCTGCGCTCCGGCTCCGGACGGCCTTCCGGCGGGTGTGCCGGCTCCTCCGGCGGCTTGGCGGCGTGGACGCGCCGCTTGCCCTGCCGCAGGTTCTTCTCGTGCTGCACCTGCTCCTCTTTCCGCTCCCTGGCGCGCTTGGCCTTGATGTCCAGCGCCTGCGACGCCGCGCCGTAGGTCTCGCCGTCCGCCGCCGCCAGCTTTTTCACCAGCGACTGGGCGAAGCCGATGTCCGTCACCGCGCACATGGCCACACTGGTGCGTCCCAGCGCCCGGCCGAAGGCATCCTTATCGGCAGGGAAGGGGAGGCACAGGCAGCTGCCCGCGTGGGCAAAGCTGTACGCCCTGCGGACGGAGGACGCTGCCGCGTCCCGCGCCGTAAAGATGACCCGCGCCTTCTTGCCCCGTGCCGCCGCGCCCACAGGCTCCTCGCCCACGGCCACCGCGCCGGCGCGCAGCGCCAGTCCCAATGTGGATAACAAATGCTCTGTCACAGCGCCACCATCTGCCCTTCCAGCGCGTCATAGACCTCCGCGGGGATGGCGGTGTCGAACGCGCGCTCCAGTGCGCGGCTTTTCCGCGCCTTTTTCAGACACTCCGGATCGGGACACACATACGCGCCCCGCCCCGACTTCTTGCCGGTGGCGTCCAGCAGGATCTCGCCCTCCGGCGTTTTCACAATGCGCAGCAGCGCCTTTTTGTCCTTCATCTCGCGGCAGCCCACGCACTGCCGCTGCGGTATTTTGCGGGGCTTCTGCATAGCTGCCGCTCCTTTCTTACTCGGCGTTGGCCGCCTTGATGTCGATCTTGTAGCCGGTGAGCCGGGCGGCCAGACGTGCGTTCTGACCCTCCTTGCCGATGGCCAGACTCAGCTGGTCGGCGGGCACCGTTACGCGGCAGGCCTTGCCCTCGTCGGCCAGCTGCACGCTGACCACGTCCGCCGGTGCCAGCGCCGCGGCGATGAACTCGGCGGGATCCTCGCTGTACTTGATGATGTCGATCTTCTCGCCCCGCAGTTCATCCACGATGGCGTTGACGCGCTGCCCTCTGGGGCCAACGCAAGCACCGATGGGATCCACGTTGGGATCGTCCGACCACACGGCGATCTTGGTGCGGTTGCCCGCTTCCCGGGCGATGGAGCGCACCTCCACGGTGCCGTCGTAGATCTC
>DNFA01000021.1:20120-21709 GCA_003487665.1 Oscillibacter sp. | reverse complement strand
CCACGGTGCCGTCGTAGATCTCCGGCACCTCCAGCTCGAACAGCCGCTTCACCAGACCGGGGTGGGTGCGGGAGATCAGCACCTGCGGGCCGCGGGTGGAGCGGCGCACCTCTACCAGATACACCTTGACCATCTGCCCCTCGTGCAGCTCCTCGCCGGGCACCTGCTCGTTCATGGTCAGCACCGCGTCGGTGGCCTCCGCGCCGGTGCCGATGCGCAGCATCACGTTGCCGCTGCGGGGATCGATACGGCTGACGGTGCCGGTGAGGATCTCGTGCTGCTTGCTGCCCCACTCGTCGTAGATCATGCCGTGCTCGGCCTCCCGCAGGCCCTGAATGATGACCTGCTTGCCGTTGCCGGCGGCGATGCGGCCGAACTCCACGGACTCCACCGGGAAATTCACCATGCCGCCCAGCTCATTCTTGGCGGAGATACGCTTGGCATCCTCCAGCGAGATCTGGCTGGCGGGGTTCTCTACCTCCTCCACGATCTCCTTCTGGACGTACATCTTCAGATCCTTCTTTTCCTCGTCCACGTCCACCACAACGTACTCCACGCCCTCGTGGTCACGCTTGTAGGCGGTGGTCAGCGCCTGAATGATCTTGCCCATCATGAAGCTCTGGGGAATGCCCCGCTCCTTTTCCAGCATGGCAAGCGCCGCAAAAATTTCGTCACACTTCATGTCGTTTCTCCTTATATCAAGTCGTCTTAAAATTCCACCCGCAGGCGCACCAGCGCCACCTCGTTTTTCTCCAACCGCACCGGCTCCGCCGTGCCCATGTCCAGCAGCACCGCGCCGTTGTCATAGCCCGCCAGCTTTCCGGCGAACTCCTTCCGCCCGTCCTTGGGCTGATAGGTCTTTACCAGCACCGGGCTGCCCATGAACTGCTGAAAATCGCCGGGGCGCTTCAGCTGCCGCTCCAGTCCGGCGGAGCCCACCTCGAACACATAGCTGCTCTCGATGGGGTCGGCCTCGTCCAGCAGGTCGCTGACCTTGCGGCTGATGGCCTCGCAGTCCAGAATGTCCACGCCGCCGTCCTTGTCCAGATACAGCCGCAGGTACCACTGTCCCGCCTCCCGGACGTACTCCACGTCCCAGATACGGCAGCCCTGCTCCTGCACCGCCGGCTCCGCCAGCTCCCACACGATATCGGTGATCTTCTTCACAGGCGTCCCTCCTGATTTTAACAGATGAAAAATGCTCAAGAAAAAGAGCGGACACATCGTCCACTCCCAGTCAATACCTTACTTACACGCACAGCATACCATATAAATGCGCAAAGTGCAAGCCTTTTTCTTGAAAAACTCCCGTGAAATAGGTGGAAAAGGGTCAATTCCGTCCCGCCGTCATCCCATGGGGGGGTGGGCGGTTTGTATGACCCCCGCACCTGTAGGGCGGGGCCCGCGTGCCCCGCCGCGAGATCTGAGCTGCTTCCGGCGGGACACATGGGTCCCGCCCTACAAAGTACAGCGGCTGCACAGGGCGGACAGAGTCGTCCGCCCCTACAAAACTCCCGCGAAATAGGGGAAAAAGTGTCATAAACGAAGCAAGAGAGCGGCTCACGCCGCTCTCAGACTGTCAAAAAACC
>DNFA01000021.1:16901-19778 GCA_003487665.1 Oscillibacter sp. | reverse complement strand
ACTTTTTTGACAAGCTGAGAGCGGCTCACGCCGCTCTCTTTATCCGCATAACGCCCCGCGACAGCAGGAACGCCGCCAGATTCACCAGCACCACCGTGGCGCCCACCGGCGTGCCCCACAGGTACGACCCGGTCAGGCCGATGCAGAAGCACACCACGCTCAGCCCGGCGGCGCACAGCACCACGCCCCGGAAGCTGCGCAGCAGCCCCATGGCCGTCAGCGCCGGGAAGATCACCAGACTGGAGATCAGCATGGCGCCCATCATCCGCATGCCCAGCACGATGGTCAGCGCCGTCAGCACCGACAGAATGGTGTTGTACAGCCCCACCCGCACGCCGGTGGCGCGAGAAAAGCTCTCGTCAAAGGTGATGGCGAACAGCCGGTGGTAGAACAGGATATACAGCACCAGCACCGCCGCGCACAGCACCACGCTCAGCGCCACATCCGCCCGATCCATGGCCAGAATGGAGCCGAACATGAAGCTGTCCACATCCGTGGTCATGCCGGTGGTCAGACTGGTGACCACCACGCCGATGGCCAGTGCCGAGGCGCTGACCACCGCGATGGCGGCGTCCGCCCCCATGCGGCTTTTCTCCGTCATCCGCAGCAGCCCCAGCGCCGCCAGTATCACCACCGGTATGGACACCGGCAGCGGCGCCCAGCCGCAGGCCAGCGCGATGCTCAGCGCGCCGAAGGACACATGGCTCAGCCCGTCGCCGATCATGGAGTACCGCTTCAGCACCAGCGGTACCCCCAGCAGCGCGGCGCACAGCGCCACCAGAATACCCACCACGAACGCCCGCAGGATGAACGGGTAGGTGAACATCTCCCACAGCAGACTCATACGCCGTCACCTCCGAACCGCTTCCCCCAGGGGGAGGCCAGATATTCCGCCGCCGTGCCGAAGAAGTACGTCCCGTGCCCCGCGTGGAGGATGTGGGTGGCGTACCGCAGGGCGCTGCGGATGTCGTGTGTCACCGTCACGATGGCGATGCCCTCTTTTTTGTTCAGATAGTCCAGCGTGCGGTACAGCTCCTGCGCCGCCGCCGGGTCAAGCCCCGTCACCGGCTCATCCAGTATCAGCAGCTCCCCGGCGGCGCACAGCGCCCGCGCCAGCAGCACCCGCTGCTGCTGCCCGCCGGACAGCTCCCGGTAGCAGCGATCCTTCAGCTCCAGCACGCCCAGCTTGCCCATGTTCATCAGCGCCTCGGACTTCTCCTTGGGCGTGTAGAAAAACCGCATGCCCCGGCTGCTGAGAAAGCCGCTGCGCACCACCTCCGTCACCGTGGCGGGGAAGTCCTTCTGCGCCTTCGTCTGTTGGGGCAGATAGCCGATAGCGCCGGAGCACAGGGAGGGTGCGCGCACGATCTCGCCCGCCATAGGGCGCAGCAGCCCCAGCAGGCTCTTTACCAGCGTGGACTTGCCGCTGCCGTTTTCACCCACGATGCACACATAGTCGCCGCTGTGCACCTGAAAGCGCAGGTGCTCCCACACCGGCCTGCCCTCGTAGCCCAGCGTCACGTCCCGGCAGTCCAGCAATATCTTTTTCTCCATCAGGACAGCCCCTCCTTCAATACCGCGGCGTTGGCGGTCATCAGACTGATATAGGTCGCGCCGCCGTCAAACTCCGCCCGGCTCACCGTCTGGCAGGAGTGGAACGTCCGCACCTGCGCGCCTGTGGTCTCCGCAATGGCGTTGGCCACCTTCTGGCTGCTCAGCTCGATGGTGTACACCACCGGGATGTCCTCCGCGCCCACCAGATCGATGAGATACTTCAGCGTGGCCAGTGACGGCTCCGTGTCCCCGGCGCAGCCGTGGAACGCCGCCCGGTAATCCAGATCATATTCCTTGCAGAAATACAGCAGCGGGAACCGGTCGCCGAACACCACCAGCCGCCGCGCCGCGCCGTCCACAATGTCCCGGAACGTATTGTCCAGCGCCTGCAATTCGCCCAGATAGTCCTCCAGCCGCGCCCGGTAGCCGTCGGCGTTGTCCGGGTCGGCCTGACACAGCGTGTCGCAAATGGCGCGGCACAGCACCATGGCGTTCACCGGCGACGTCCAGATGTGCTCGTCGTACTCGATGTCCTCCTCGTGGCCGTCGTGCAGATGGCCGTCATGGTCGTCGTGGTCGTCGTGGTCGTCGTGATCATGGTCGTGGTCATCGTGGTCGTGGTCGTGACCGCCCTGCATCCCCTCGGCGTACTCCTCCCGGTATGTCTCCACGCAGTCCATCATGGCCAGCCGGTAGGGGATATCCTCGCCCGCCGCGTCCAGCACATCCTCCACCCACAGCTCGCTCTCGCCGCCGTTCCAGATGAACACATCCGCCCGGCTCATGGTGATCACGTCCAGCGGCGTGGGCTCGAAGCTGTGCGTCTCCCGCCCGGCGGGTACCAGCAGCACCGCGTCCACCGCGTCGCCGCCGATCTGCCGCACGAAATCGTAGTAGGGGAACAGGGTGCATACCACCTGCAGCCGCCCATCGTCCGCCGTATCCGTCTGCCGCCCGCAGCCGGCCGCCGTCAGCAGCAGCACCGCCGCCAGCAGCGCCGCCGAAAATCGCCGCATGCGCCCCACCTCCTTGCACATAGTCTGCGTCAGTATACCACATCTATCGGAAAAAGGGAAGTGGGAGCCTTTGTCGAAGCGGTGGAAAAAGGCATGGCAAGGTGCTGTAAGGGCGGACAGAGTCGTCCGCCCCTACAAGGGACGTCGAGGACGCCGTCCCCAGCGTCCCGTTGGCCTCCGGACTCTGTAGGGTGGGACCCGCGTGCCCCGCCGAAAACGCATTTCCCGGCGGGACACATGGGTCCCGCCCTACAAGGGGAACAGATTCCCACACCAGTGACATCGGTCACTGGTTCGGAATGACAGG
>DNFA01000021.1:4237-16690 GCA_003487665.1 Oscillibacter sp. | reverse complement strand
GAACCGCCCGCGGGCGGTTCCTTTCAGCCTTATTTCTTATAGGGCACGTGCCAGATGGTATCGGCGTACTGGGCGATGGCGCGGTCGGCGGCGAACACGCCGCTGCGGGCGATGTTGGTCAGACTCATGCGGTTCCACGTCTCCCGGTCGGTGTAGGTGTGGCGCATGCGGCTCTCCGCCTCGCAGTAGGCCGCAAAATCGGCCAGCACCATATACTGATCCGCCTGTCCGTCCACGCCGGTGACAAGCCGCTGGAACAGATCCTCGTAGGTCACGCCGTCCCGGAAGCCCACCTTCAGCTGATCCAGTACCCGGCGCAGCACCGGGTCGCGCTGGTACAGCAGGTTGGGGTCGTAGGTGTGGCGCAGATGCTCCACCTCGTCGGCCTTCAGACCGAACAGGAACATGTTGTCGTCGCCCAGCAGGTCGTGCATCTCCACGTTGGCGCCGTCCAGCGTGCCTACGGTCAGCGCGCCGTTCATCATGAACTTCATGTTGCCGGTGCCGCTGGCCTCCTTGCCGGCGGTGGATATCTGCTGGCTGACCTCGCTGGCGGGCATCAGCACCTCCGCCAGCGACACGCGGTAGTTCTCCAGAAACACCACCTGCAAGCGGTCTTTGCACAGCGGGTCGCTGTTTACCTGATCGGCCAGAGAGTTGATCAGGTGGATGATGCGCTTGGCCACGGCATAGCCCGGCGCGGCCTTGGCGCCGAACAGGAACGTCTGGGGCGGGATGTCCAGCGTGGGATCGTCCTGCATCCGCTGGTACAGATAGATGATCTGCAAAGCGTTCAGCAGCTGGCGCTTGTACTCGTGCAGCCGCTTCACCTGCACGTCGAAGATGGCGTCGGTGTTCAGCACCACGCCCTGATGCTTCCTGGCAAAGGCGGCAAAGGCCAGCTTGTTCTGCTTCTTGATGTCCTCCAGCCGCGCCAGCACCGCCTTGTCCCCGGCGTACTGCTCCAGCTTTTTCAGCTCCTGCGGGTGGGTCAGATAGCCCTCGCCGATCAGGTCGCGGATCAGCCCGTCCAGACCGGGGTTGATCTGGGGCACCCAGCGGCGGTGGTCGATGCCGTTGGTGACGTTCTTGAACTTATCCGGCTGCATCTGACAGGCGTCCTTGAAGAGATCCTTCCGCAGGATCTCGGAGTGCAGGGCGCTGACGCCGTTGACGGCCATGCTGCCGGCGATGCACAGGTTGGCCATGCGCACGCCGCCGTCCCAGATAATGGCCAGCTTCGCGGTCTTGGCCGGGTCGTGATAGAACTCCTCCACCTTCAGCTGCCAGCGGCGGGAGATCTCCTGCAATATCTGCCATATACGGGGCAGCAGCGTCTCGAACAGCTGCTGCGGCCACACCTCCAGTGCCTCGGCCAGCACGGTGTGGTTGGTATAGGCCACGCAGTGGGTGGTGATGTTCCACGCCTCGTCCCAGCTCATACCGGCGTCGTCCACCAGAATACGCATCAGCTCCGGGATCACCAGCGTGGGGTGGGTGTCGTTGATCTGGATGACGTTCTTCTCGTGGAAGTTCTTCAGCGTACCGTACTGCTGGATGTGCTTGCGGGTGATGGATTGGATGGTGGCGGACACGAAGAAATACTGCTGCTTCAGCCGCAGGGACTTGCCCTCGTAGTGGTTGTCCTCCGGATAGAGCACCTGACTGATGGCGTCGGCCATGGCGCGCTCCTCGGCGGCGTGGAGGTACTGCCCCTCGCTGAACAGCTTCATGTCGATGGGCTTGGGGCTGCGCGCCTGCCACAGGCGCAGGGTGTTCACGTGGTCGGTGTCGTAGCCGGCGATCTCCATGTCGCAGGGGATGGCCAGCACGCGGGTGTAGTCCTCGTGCACCACCATCAGGTGCCCGTTGTCCCAGCGGGTGCGCACCTTGCCGCCGAAGTGTACCTCCTCGGCCTCCTGCAGCTTGGGCAGCAGCCACGCGTCGCCCAGCTGCATCCAGTCGTCCGGCAGCTCCACCTGCTGACCCTCTACGATCTTCTGCTTGAAGATGCCCAGCTCATAGCAGATGGAATAGCCCGCCGCCGGTATCTCCAGCGTGGTCATGCTGTCCAGATAGCAGGCGGCCAGACGGCCGAGGCCGCCGTTGCCCAGACCGGCATCCGGCTCCATGTCGAAAATGTCCGCCGCCCTGAAGCCCAGCTCGCCGATGGCGGCGGTCAGCTCGTCCAGCAGCTCCAGATTGAAGGCGTTTTTCATCAGGCTGCGCCCCATGAGGAACTCCAGCGACAGGTAGTGTACCTTCCGCTTCTCCTCGTGGGCCGTCTCCTCGCGGGTCTGCACGCCGCGCTCGGCCATGATGTCGCGCAGCACCATGGCGCAGGCCTTCATCATCTCGCCGTCGGTGGCCTGCTGCTCGGTGCAGCCGTAGTTCAGCCGCAGCTTCTGGACGATGGCGTTCTTCAGCGTTTCCTTGTTGTAGGTCATGTGTGGTGTATCCTCCTATGGTCAAAGGTTCTCATAAATATGGCGGTAGCTGTCCGCGCTGCGCGTCCAGCTGAAATCCTCGGTCATGCCCCGTTGCCGCACGGTATCAAAGCCCGCCCGGTCGCCCCGGTACAATCCGGTGGCCTGCCCGATGACGGACAGCATGGCGCCCGCGTCGTAGTCGCCGAACAGATAGCCGGTGCCGTCGCTCTGCCCCACCTGACAGGACTTCACCGTGTCCGCCAGGCCGCCGGTGCTGCGCACGATGGGCACCGCGCCGTAGCGCATGGCGATCATCTGGCTCAGACCGCACGGCTCGCTGCGGGAGGGCATCAGGAACAGGTCGGCGGCGGCGTAGACGCGCCGGGACAGATCCTCGGCGTACAGGATCTGCGCCGACAGGCGTCCGGGGTACTGCCCCGCCTTCCAGCGGAAGAAGTCCTCGTACTGCCTGTCGCCGGTGCCCAGCACCACAAACTGGCAGCCGGTGGCCATGATGCCGTCCATGGCCTGCTGCACAAGGTCAAGCCCCTTGTGCCCCACCAGCCGCGTCACCATGGCGATCAGCGGCGTGTCCGGCTCCTGATGCAGCCCCAGCGCCGTCTGCAGGGACGATTTGCACACGGCCTTGCCGCCCACGTCCTCCGGCGTATAGTGCGCCGGCAGCGCCGGGTCGGAGGCCGGGTCGTAGCCCACGGTGTCGATGCCGTTGACCACGCCGTGCATTTTCCAGCCGATGGCGTTCACCACGCTCTCCAGCCCCTCGGCGTACCGGGGATCGTGGAGCTGCGCGGCGTAGGTGGGGCTGACGGTGGTAACGGCGTCCGCCATGAGCATGGCGCCCTTCATGAGATTCACGTCGCCGTCCATGCGCAGGGTGCCGTCGTCATACCAGCCCCGATCCAGCCCGAACAGCTGATCCACGCTGTCTGCACCGTAGCGCCCCTGGTACTCGATGTTGTGGATGGTGAACACCGTGCGGATGCCCCGCACCTCCGGCCAGCGGGTGGCCACATCCTTCAGATAGATGGGCACCAGCGCCGTCTGCCAGTCGTTGCAGTGGAGCACGTCGGGCATCCAGTCGAGGCTGGGCAGCAGGTCGATGACCGCGTGGCTGAAGAAGGCGAAGCGCTCGCCGTCGTCAAATTCGCCGTACAGATGTCCCCGGCGGAAGTATTTCTCGTTGTCCACGAAATACCACGTCACGCCCTGCCGCTCCAGCGAGAACAGGCCGCAGTACTCGTGCCGCCAGCCCAGATCCACGTAGATATACCGGCGGAACGTCATCTGCCGCCGCCACTGCTCCCCGATCTTGTCGTACAGCGGCAGGATCACCGCCGCCTCCACGCCGGAGCGTGCCAGCGCCGGGGGCAGGCTGCCCGCCACGTCTGCCAGACCGCCGGTCTTGCAGAAGGGGTACGCTTCGCTGGTCACATACAGAACTCTCATGCCGTACCTCCTTGCCTTACACCGTGGCGCCCTTGGCGATCACGATGGGATAGCGCTCGTGCCCCATCAGCGTCACATTTTCGCTGATGGTCACATACTTGTCCGTGATAACGCCCCGCAGCACCGCGCCCCTTTTCACCACCGTATCCTTGAACAAAATGCAGTTTTCCACACTGGCGCCCTTTTCAATACGCACGTTGCGGAACAGCACGCAGTTTTTCACGCTGCCCTGGATGTCGCACCCGTCGGCCACCAGCGAATTCACGCAGCCGCCCTCCGGGTCGATGTAGCTGGAAGGCGAGTCGTTCTCCTTGCCATACACCGGACGCTCCGGGCAGAACAGCCGTCCGCGCACGCCGGTATCCAGCAGCTCCATGCTGCGGTCGTAGTAGTTCTGCAATGTGCTGATGTGGGCGGCGTAGCCGTCGTACACGTAGCCGTACAGCTTCAGGCGATTCCCCATCTCCTGCAATATGTTCCGCCGCAGGCTGTATCCGTTGCGGCTGATGCACTCCGTCACCAGCTGCACCAGCAGCTCCGTCCGCAGGACGAAGATATTCAGGCAGCGGTAGCCCGACGGGGTATACAGCTCATAGGCCGTGTCGGTGATGCGCCCGCCGCCGTCCAGCCGGAAATAGGTGTCCCGCCCGTCGCCGCCTGCGGCGGTGCACACCGCCGTGATGTCCGCGCCGGTGGCAATATGCCGCGCCAGCACGTCCTCCAGCGGTATGTTGATGATCGTGTCGCTGTCCGACAGCACCACATAGTCCTGCCGGATGCCCTTGAGATAGTTCATCACGCTGTACAGCGCCTCCACCCGGCCGCGGAACTGCCCGTCGCCGTGGCTGCGCTCGTTATAGGCGAAGGCGGGCAGCAGCGTCAGTCCGCCGAAGTTGCGGCTGAGATCCCAGCTCTTTCCGCTGCCCAGATGATCCAGCAGCGACTGGCACTTGCCGTGCATGATCACGCCCACATCCGTGATACCGGCGTTGACCATGCTGGAGAGGATAAAGTCGATGATCCGGTAATCGCCGCCAAAGGGGACGGAGCCGTGTACCCGGTTTTCGATCAGCTCCCGCAGTCCGTTCTCCTTTTCGTAGGAGAAGATGATCCCGTGCAGTCCCTTCATCTCCGTACCTCCTTGCCGTCCTCGCCCAGCATTATGTTCGGCTGGATGACCTGTCCGCCGCGTACCTGCGCATGGGGTCCCACCACGGCGATGCCCCAGTGGTCAAAGTCCACGCTGCCCGGCGCGCCGCCTACCACGGCGTTCTCTCCGATGCGGCAGCCCTCGCCGATGATGGCGTAGGATACCTTTGCGCCCTTTCCGATCACCGCGCCGGGCATCACCACGGAGTAGGACACCTCCGCGCCCTCGTCCACGCAGGTGCCGGTGCTCAGCACCGAGTTCTTCACCTCGCCCAGCACCGTGCAGCCCTTGGCGATGGCGCTGTTGCCCACGTCGCCCTGCGCCCCGATGTAGGTAGGCGGACAGGTGGGCGTGCGTCCGTAGATGCGCCACTTCTTGTCCAGCAGATTCAGCCCCGAGCCGGGGGACAGCATGTCCATGTTGGCGTCCCACAGGGAGTCCAGCGTGCCCACGTCCTTCCAGTAGCCCTCGAAGCGGTAGGCCGCCATTTTCTCGCCGTTTTTCAGCATGGTGGGGATGATATTCTTGCCGAAGTCGTTGTCGCTGGCGGGGTCGGCCTCGTCCGCGATTAGATACTCCCGCAGCTTCTTCCATGTGAACACATAGATGCCCATGGACGCCAGATTGCTTTTCGGCTCCCTGGGCTTTTCGGCGAACTCCGTGATGTTGTCCCCGCCGTCCACGGACATGATACCGAAGCGGCTGGCCTCCTCCCAGGGCACCTCCATCACGGAGATGGTGCAGTCCGCGCCCGTCTCCTTGTGGCGGCGCAGCATGTCGGAGTAGTCCATCTTGTAGATGTGGTCGCCGGAGAGGATCAGCACATACTCCGGGTCGTACAGATCCACGAAGCCGATGTTCTGATAGATGGCGTTGGCGGTGCCCTTGTACCACACGGCGCCGCCGGCGCTCTGGTAGGGCGGCAGGATATGTACGCCGCCGTTCATGCGATCCAGCTCCCAGGGCTGGCCGCTGCCGATGTAGGTGTTCAGCTCCAGCGGGCGGTACTGGGTCAGCACGCCCACCGTGTCAATGCCGGAGTTGGTGCAGTTGGACAAGGGAAAGTCGATAATGCGGAACTTGCCGCCGAAGGGCACGGCGGGCTTCGCCATGCTGCCGGTGAGCACATACAGGCGGCTGCCCTGACCGCCGGCCAGCAGCATCGCCACACACTCTTTCTTCATCGTTGTGTACCTCCTGCTTCATCGTTGCGCCGCTTCTTTGTGTTCGCCCGCCGCAGCAGCACCGCGCCCAGCGGCGGCACCGTCAGCGACAGGGACTGCTCCCGCCCGTGGGAGGGTATATCGTCCACGTTGATCCTGCCGCCGGCGCTCAGGCCGCAGCCGCTGCCGCCCCAGCAGGTATCGTCCGTGTTGAACAGCACCTCGTACCCCGCCGCCTTCGGCACGCCGAAGCGGTAGTTGTCCCAGGGCACCGGCGCGAAATTCACCGCGCAGATCATCTCGTGTCCTTTTCTGTCCCGCCGCAGGAACACCAGCACGTTGTTGTGGTTGTCGTCGGCCACCAGCCACTGGAAGCCCTCCCAGTCCCGGTCGTTTTCCCACAGGCAGCGGTTGCGCCTGTACAGCCGGTTCAGCTGGCGGATGCACTCGTGGGTGGCGCGGCAGGCGGGGTCGTCCAGCAGATACCAGTCCAGCTGGCTGCGGAAATCCCACTCGTGCCACTGTCCCAGCTCGCTGCCCATGAACAGCAGCTTTTTTCCCGGATGGCACAGCATGTAGGTATAGAAGCCCCTTACACCGGCCAGCTGCCGCCAGTCGTCGCCGGGCATCTTGCCCCGCAGACTGCCCTTCATGTGCACCACCTCGTCGTGGGACAGGGGCAGTACGTAGTTCTCGGAAAAGGCGTACAACATGGAGAACGTCACATCCCGGTGGTGGAACTGGCGGAAGTAGGGGTCCATCTTCAGATAGTGGCACAGGTCGTTCATCCAGCCCATGTTCCACTTCAGGTTGAAGCCCAGACCGCCCTGCTCCGGCGGGTATGTCACCAGCGGCCACGCGGTGGACTCCTCCGCCACCATCAGCGCCGCGGGGTCGGCGGCGAAGGCCGCCCGGTTCAGCTCCCGCAGGAACTCGATGGCCTCCAGATTTTCTCTGCCGCCGTCCTTGTTGGGGCGCCACGCGCCGCCCTGCCGGTCATAGTCCAGATACAGCATGGACGCCACCGCGTCCACCCGCAGCCCGTCGATGTGGTACTCCCGCAGCCAGTACACGGCGGAGCTGAGAAGGAACTCCTTCACCTCCGGCTTGCCGAAGTCGAACACACGGGTGCCCCAGCCGGCGTGCTCCCATTTCAGCGGGTCGCCGTATTCATAGAGGCATGTCCCGTCGAACTCGATCAGCCCGTGGCTGTCCTTGCAGAAGTGGGCGGGCACCCAGTCCAGTATCACGCCCAGCCCCGCCCGGTGCAGCGCGTCCACCAGCGCCATGAAGTCGTGGGGCGTTCCGTAGCGGCTGGTGGGGGCGAAGTAGCCGGTGCACTGATAGCCCCAGCTGTCGTCCAGCGGGTACTCCGTCACCGGCAGCAGCTCCACGAAGTTGTAGCCCATGGACTTCACATACCCCGGCAGCTCCCGCGCCAGCTCCCGGTAGCTCAGGGACGTGCCGTCCTCGTGGCGCTTCCACGAGCCCAGATGCACCTCGTAGATCAGCAGCTCGCCGTCCACCGGCGGCTTTTCCAGCCGCTGCTGCCGCCATTTCTCATCCCGCCACGAAAAGCCCGCGATGTCGTATACCTTGCTGTCCGTCCCCGGCCGCGTGGCCGCGTGGAAGGCATAGGGGTCGGCCTTCCACACCACCCGGCCGTCCGCGCCGGTGACGACGTACTTATAGGCGTCGTACACCCTGGCGTTCTCTGCCGCCGCCTCCCATACGCCGCCGTCCAGCCGCGTCATGGGGCAGGGCGCCCAGCCGTTGAAGTCACCGGCCAGCGCCACAGCGCGGGCGTTGGGCGCCCACACCCGGAAGGTATAGCCCTCGCCGGTCGGGTGTGCGCCGAAGTAGGTATAGGCGTCATGCGCCGGATGCTGCATCATGCTCTCCGCTCCTTTTTCACTGTGTCAGTATAGCACTCCTGCCGCGCCGAGAGCGGCGAAACAGGTCGTTTTCGCTGTCCGGTATCGTTACCGAACATTGTACCTCTTTTTGTCCGTTCCGTCAACACGCAACCCCCGCCGTGTGTGAAAAACGCGAAAGGGAAACGCAGAGCACCTGCGTTTCCCTCCTCATTATGACTCCTTCTGCTGAACGGCGCTTCCCCCGTTCAGGCCGAAATCATCCGCTACGCTGGCGGTATCGCGCCGCAGCATAGTCTCCATCACCCGTATATCACTGTCGATGTCCATGGCGTCCGTGCGGTACAGCTCATCCAGCTGGTGCTCGAAGCCCGCCACGATGCTGTCCATGGTCTTTTCGATCTTGGCCTTGGCCTGGCTGAGATTCTCGCCGCTGACGCCGGCCTCCTCAAAGGCCGCGTAGTTCTCCAGCAGCTTCAGCGTGGTGGGCAGGTAGTAGCTCAGGAACGTACCGGCGGCCGTCCGCTTGTTCTCGTCCTCCTCGATGAGCCTGAAGATGCGTCCGGCCACCTGCTCCATGCGATCCATCTGCGCGCTGAGGTGCTCGTCGGCGATGCGGTCGTTAAGGTCGCGTATCTGCGCCAGGATCGCGGCGTAGCCCTCCGGCGCGGGCGCAGCCTGTGCGGGCTGCTCCTGCTCCGCCTTGGCGCGGTGGGCGGCGTCAAAATACGCCGTGGCCGCCTCCTGAGACTTGAACAGCATCCCGCTGCCCAGATCGATGTAGGCCTCGTCGCCCCACATGCCCTTTTCCAGCATCAGGTTGACATCCTTTTCCACCCGCTTCCGGGACACATCGGCGGCTCTTGCCAGATAATCCAGCGGCACGGCGGCCTTCTGCCCCGCCGTGCGCAGATAGGTGGCGAACCGCCGCTGGCGGCGCTTCATGGCGCCGCTGCCCAGCAGCAGGGACACGCCGCCGGCCATCATGCCCATGGGATAGAACACCTGCCGCAGCAGGCCCATCCAGTCATGCCATTTGATGGCGTAGCGCAGTTCAAAGTAGTCCACCTGCTGCACCAGAAAAAACGCGCCCAGAATGGCTACCACCGCGCCGATGATCTTCATGGTTTTGGCGCCCTTGTCGGAGTAGTTCGGCGTCTCCGTGACCTTGCGCACGGTGTTCTTCGCCGCAGAGGCGCGCGCCTGCGCGGGCTTCGCCTCGGCGCTGCCCGCCGCCGTCCGCTGCCATGCCTCCCGCGCCTGCTGGCGCATTTTTCTGCCGCCGCCCTCGCTGAGCTTGCTCAGCAGCAGGATCAGACCCACCGGCCACGCCACGGCGAACATCACCGCGATGAGGATCCACGAGCCAAGGTCGTTGTTATTGTTCTTTTTCGGAGGCTGCGGCTGCGGGCCGCTGCTCCCGTCGTATTCGTAGCTCATTCTTCCGGCTCACCCTTCCCCTGAAGCTTCCGCTTGTTGCCCTTTTCGTCCACGATATAGGTGTTTTCCAGCACCGCGCGGGCGTTGCTCATCACCGCGTTCAGGTACTCCTGCCGCAGCACGGCGCGCTCCTCGATCTCTGCGTCCGTCAGCCCCTCGGCCTTGGCCTTCCGCGCCAGCTCGTTGATGCGGTCGATCCTGCTCTGTTCCATACGTTCCACCTCGTTTCTCAGATGTGCGTCTATATGCGTCTGATCATATCATGAATACCGCTGTATGACGATGGGGAGCCGCCCCTTCCGGGTAGGACTTCCCACGCTGCCCAGCACGCAGCGTCCCCAGCCCCGGCAGGTGATGACATCCCCCGCCGCCACCGGCTTGTCCGGCTTCAGGCAGACGGTGTGGTTCACCTGCACCGCGCCCCGCTGGATGGCCTCCGCCGCCTTGCCCCGGCTGACGCCGAAGCCTGCGGACGCCACACCGTCCAGCCGCAGGGAGGCCACCGTGTCCCGCACCTCGGTAAATACCGGCGCCTGCGGCGCAAGGGCGGTGAGCGACGGCAGCGCCGCCACGGTCAGCCGTTCCCGTCCGGCGGAGTCCCAGCTCTGCACCAGATGCTCCGCCACGGACGGCTCCACGATCACCTGGCAGCCGCCCTCTGTCAACAGTATATCCCCTATCTTTCCTCTGGTCAATCCCAGAGCCATCAGACTTCCCAAAAAATCCCGGTGTGTCAGGCTGCTTCCGCTGCGGCACCGTGCCTCCACCGCCGTGATCTCCTGCTCGTCCGGCGCGTCCTTCCAGTCCGGCAGGAACACCAGCCGCCGCCGCTCCGCGCCCTCATAGCCGCCGGAGAAGGCATAGCCCTCCCGCATGCCCAGCGCGTTCAGCAGCCGCTGTGCCGCCGCCTGCTCCTGGGGCGACAGGAAGTCCGTGGCCGCGGGGATGTTCCTCTGGCGGCACTGCTCCCGCTTGTCCCACACGCGGCTGAGCAGCAGCCGCTCCTCCGCGTCCTGCGCCGTCCTGTCCAGCAATTCCCGTCTGTCCATGGTCACTCTCCCAGATTCTGCGTGCGGTACAGCCGGGCGTACACGCCGTTTTTCGCCAGCAGCTCGGCGTGGCTGCCCTCCTCGGCGATCACGCCGTCCTGTATCACCAGAATGCGGTGCGCCGCCCGGATGGTGGACAGCCGGTGGGCGATGATCAGCGTCGTCCGCCCCTGCGCCAGCCGGTCAAAGGCGCCCTGTATCCGCGCCTCCGTCACGCTGTCCAGCGCCGAGGTGGCCTCGTCCAGTATCAGGATGGGCGGGGATTTCAGGAACACCCGGGCGATGGCCACCCGCTGCTTCTGCCCGCCGGACAGCAGCGCGCCCCGCTCGCCCACATAGGTGTCGAACCCGTCGGGCATGGCGCAGATGTCGTCATAGATCTCCGCCTGCCGCGCCGCCTGCTCCACCTCCGCGTCGGTGGCGTCGGGACGGCCGTAGCGGATGTTCTCCCGGATGGTGTCGGCAAACAGGAACACATCCTGCTGCACGATGCCGATGGCGCGGCGCAGGGAGCGCTGTGTCAGGGAGCGCACGTCGTGCCCGTCCACGGACACGCTGCCGCTGTCCACGTCATAGAACCGGGGCAGCAGCTGGCACAGGGTGCTCTTGCCGCCGCCGGAGGGCCCCACCAGCGCCACCGTCTCCCCGGCGGGGATGTGCAGCGTCACGTCGTGGAGCACCTCGGTCTTTTCTCCGTAGGCGAAGGACACGTGCTCCACGTCCACGTCGCCCTTCACCTTCCGCAGCTCCACCGCGTCCGGCGCGTCCTGAATGGACGGGTCGGTGCCCATCAGCTCGATGAACCGGTGCAGACCGGCAAAGCCGTTGGAGAACATCTCCGCGAAGTTGGCCAGCTTGCGGATGGGGCTGACAAAGGTGGTGACATACAGGGAGAAGGTGATGAGATCCACATAGTCCATCTTCTCCTTCATAATGAGCCAGCCGCCCACGGCGATCACCGCCACCGGCAGTATGCCGGTGCAGAACTCCATCACCGCGTTGAAGCGCCCCATCTCCTTGTGGAAGCCGCGCTTGGCGGTCTTGAACACCTCGTTGGCCTCATCGAAGCGGCGCTGCTGCGCCTCCTCGTTGGCAAAGGCCTTGGTGGTGCGGACGCCGGACAGCCCCGACTCGATGGCGGCGTTGATGGTGCCGGTCTTCTGCTTGGCGGCGCGGGACGCGGCGCTCATCTGCCGCCGGCGGCGCAGCGCCACGGCCAGCAGCACCGGCAGCAGGAGCAGCAGCACCAGCGCCAGCTCCCAGCGCAGGCAGAACATCACCGCCAGTGCGCCCAGAATGGTCACGGCGGAGATGAACAGATCCTCCGGCCCGTGGTGCGCCAGCTCCGTCAGCTCGAACAGGTCGCTGGTCAACCGGCTCATCAGCTGGCCGGTGCGGTTGCGGTCGTAGAAATCGAAGCCCAGCTCCTGAATGTGGTGGTACAGGTCGCGGCGGATGTCCGCCTCCACCCGGATGCCGAAGGTGTGACCCCAGTAGGCCACCACGAAATAAAGCCCCGACCGCAGCAGATAGGCGGCCACCACCACGGCCATAACGATGAAAAACGTCCGGAACTGCCGCTGGGGGAGCCACGAGTACATGGCGGCGCGGGACACCAGCGGGAACGCCAGGTCGATGCACGCGATCAGGAACGCGCAGGTCATATCCAGCGCAAACAGCCTCCGGTGGGGCTTGAAATAGGAGAGAAATATCCGCAGAGGGCTGCGGGTACGGTAGTCTTGGGTAGTCATAGCACGCCTCGCTTCGTAATTTTGAGCATATAGTATAGCACATTTCCGCTTCTTTCGCAACGGATGTGAAAACGAAAACCACCGCAGTTTTTTATTTTGCGATTTTACAGGCAGCTTGTCGAAAAAGTCC
>DNFA01000021.1:0-4076 GCA_003487665.1 Oscillibacter sp. | reverse complement strand
CAGCTTGTCGAAAAAGTCCATCCGGACTTTTTCGACAAGCTGGGGAGAGGTCTGCCTTTCGACAAAAGCGGTTTCTCGAAAAGAAAATTTCCATCGAGGTAAAACGCCGCTTTACGCATCCTTTATAACAGATGGATAAAGAAAAAGCGGCGCAGCGCCACCGGCACGTTAAGGAACGTGTGCCCCCATTTACACCGTCTTTTTTTCACGGTAAGATACAACCACGCCCGCCGGGTGCGGCGGGAAAAATCTGTGAAGGAGAGAAAACAATGGAAGAAAGAAAAGGCTTTGGAACCAATTTCGGTTTCCTGATGGCCGCGGTCGGCTCGGCGGTCGGCCTGGGCAACATCTGGGGCTTCCCCAATAAAATGGGCGCCTCCGGCGGCTTTACGTTCCTCATTATTTACCTCATTCTGGCGGTCTGCTGCGGCTTCATCGTTATGGTGGGCGAGCTGGCTATCGGACGCAAGACGGGCAAGGGTGCTGTGGCGGCGTACCATGCCATCTCCAAGAAGTTCAAATGGATGGGCTGGATGGGCATTCTGTCCGCGTTCCTGATCCTGTTCTTCTATTGCGCGCTGGGCGGCTACTGCATCAAGTACACCGTTGTCAACATCGGTGACCTGTTCAACGCCTCCTTCGGCTCCGGCGCAGCCGCTGAGCTGGCCGCGGCCAACGACACCTCCGTGGGCGCTGAGGTGTTCGGAGCCTTCCTCGGCAACTCCACCGAGGCCATCATCTACGGCCTGATCTTCGTGGCGCTGACCATGCTCATCGTTCTCGGCGGTGTGGGCGGCGGTATCGAGAAGGTCTGCTCCGTGGGTATGCCCGCGCTGTTTGTGGCGCTGCTGATCTGCATCATCCGCGCCTGCACCCTGCCCGGCGCTGTGGACGGCCTGAAGTACATGTTCGTGCCCGGCTGGGCGGTCGCCAACGGCGTTATTGAGGAGGCGCCCGACTTCCTGACGGTGCTGGCCACCGCCGGCGGCCAGATGTTCTTCTCCCTGTCTCTGGGCATGGGCGCCATGATCACCTACGGCTCCTATCTGCAGAAGAAGGAGAACATCCAGAAAAACGCGCTGTTGATCGTGGTTATGGATACGCTGGTGGCTCTGATGGCCGGCCTGTGCGTCCTGCCCGGCCGCTTCGCTCTGGATCCCAACGGCGCTCTGGGCGGTCCTAAGCTGCTGTTCATCACCATGCAGAACGTGTTCGACCGCATGGATGCCGTGGGTCCCATCTTCGGCATTATCTTCTATCTGCTGGTGGTCTTTGCCGCCATCTCCTCCTCCATCTCCCTGCTGGAGGTCATCGTGGCGCACTTCGTGGACAAGGCGCGTGACGAGGGCAAGGGCGACAAGCGTAAGGCCTACACTCTTATCGCCGCGGCCTGCGTGGGTCTGGGCTGCATTCTGGTCTGCGCCGACGCGCTGGGCACCACCGGCTTCGCACCGGGCAATCTCTTGGGCATGACAGGTGATCTGCCCACATGGGCGGCCGACTGGCTGGACTTCTTCGACATGCTGTCCGAGGGCATCATGATGCCGCTGGGCGCAATGCTGATGTCTCTGATGATCGGCTGGGAGATCGGACCCGAGGTGATCAAGGGAGAGGTGGAGCAGTCCGGCCACGCCATGGGCAGCTACAGCTTCTTCAAGATCTGCGTGAAGTTCATCACCCCGCTGTGCATGATCCTGATCCTGTACGGCCAGATCAAGGAGTTCTTCTTCTAAACGGTACTTAACGGAAAATTAACGATATCCGTATAAAGACGCCGGTGCGTGAGCACCGGCGTCTTTTTTGCGCAAAGCCGCGTGTTTTCAAGGCTTGCAGCCAATTATTTCCGTGTGATGCCCCCGGTTCTATTGTAAAAACGACGAAAAGTGAGTTCACAATTTGTTAAAAAAGTGGAACATGGTGTTAAGAACTTGACAATTTCTTAGCGCAAGGGTATGATACAACAGTCAGCGGGAGCAGGTGCGCCTGCTTGCGCCGGCGGATGGCATCATGCCACCAATTTGTGAGGAGGTAAATCACACACATGGAAAAGAAAAGCACAAAGATAGCGTATTTCGTTGCGCTGGGTGTCTTTATCGTGCTGCTGGCCGTTCTGGGCATCAGCTATAAGGACGCTCCCATCCTGATCGAAGGCGCTGCCACCCCGTTCGCAGGTACCTTCTGGTCCCTGCTGCCCCCCATCGTGGCCATCGTTCTGGCTCTGATCAGCAAGGAAGTCTATTCCTCTCTGTTCCTGGGCTGCCTCGTTGGCGCTCTGCTGGTCAGCAACTTCCGGCCCTGGGAGACGCTGGTGCAGCTGGTCGAGGGTGACAACGGCATCGTCACCACCGTTTCTGACTCCGGCAACATCGCCATCATCGTGTTCCTGGTCATCCTGGGCATCATGGTGGATCTGATGAACAAGACCGGCGGCTCCGAGGCCTTCGGCCGCTGGGCGAAGAAGTCCGTCAAGACCCGCGGCGGCGCGCAGCTGATGACCATGCTGCTGGGCGTGCTGATCTTCATCGACGACTACTTCAACTGCCTGACCGTGGGCGCCGTCATGCGTCCCGTCACCGAGAGCCATCACATCTCCCGCGCGAAGCTGGCCTACGTCATCGACTCCACGGCCGCTCCCGTCTGCATGATCGCTCCCGTGTCCTCCTGGGCCGCTGCCGTTTCCGGCTACGTCCAGTCCGACAACGTGAACGGCATCCGGCTGTTCGTGGCGCAGATCCCCTGGAACTACTACTGCCTGCTGACCCTGCTGATGATCGTGGTCATCTCCATCCTGAACATTGACTACGGCCCCATGCTGACCCACGAGTACAATGCCCAGGTCAAGGACGACCTGTTCACCACTCCCGAGCGTCCCTTCGCCGGCGCTGACGACTACGAGACCGGCTCCAAGGGCAAGTCCTCCGTGCTGGATCTGATCCTGCCCGTTATCGTGCTGATCGCCACCTGCATCATCGGCCTGATCTACACCGGCGGCTTCTTTGATGCCGAGAGCGAGTACGTGGGCGACTTCATGGGCGCGTTCTCCAACGCTTCCTCTGGTCAGGGCCTGGCCATCGGCTCCATGCTGGCTCTGGTGTTCACGTTTGTGTACTTCTGGCTGCGCGGCTCCATCGGCTTCGAGAAGTCCTTCGAGTCCGTGCCCAACGGCTTCATCCAGATGATCTCCCCCATCCTGATCCTGTCCTTCGCGTGGACGCTGTGCGGCCTGACCCGCTATGGCATGAACTCCGCCGACTTCGTCATCAACGCCATGTCCGGCGCCGGCGAGCTGGCCAAGTTCCTGCCCGCTGTGATCTTCATCATCGGCGCTGCCATCGGCTTTGCCACCGGTACCTCCTGGGGCACCATCGGCATCATGGCTCCCATCGTTGTCCAGGTCTTCAACTATGACGTGCAGCCCACCCTGTGCACCATCGGTCTGGCGGCTGCCTGCGCCGGCGGCGTTATGGGCGACCACTGCTCCCCCATCTCCGACACCACCATCATGGCTTCTGCCGGTGCCCACTGCTACCACCTGAACCACGTGTTCACCCAGATCCCCTATGCCCTGACCGTGGCCGGTGTGTCCTTCGTCAGCTTCATCCTGGCCGGTCTGATCCAGAACGTGGTCATCAACTTGGCTATCGCTGTGGTGCTGATGATCGCCACTCTGCTGGTCATCCGTGCCATCGTTGCCAAGAAGCACGCTGGCATCTTCCAGGAAATGGCTGAGGCGGATAAGGCTCTGGCTAAGTAAATCCCCTGCGAACCCAATATGTGGAAAAGAGACGGCATTTGCCGTCTCTTTTTTTGCAGAGAGCATAGCGATATTCCGGCATGTTACCCGGTAGAGTTAACGAGAAATAAACATAAATTTCCAAAAAAGAGCCGCGGAAACTGCGTTAAGACGGCGTAAAGGAATATAAAAATGCTGCAAAGATTTCGAAAAAACACGCCAAAATTGGAGAAAAGGGAGAAAATCGGATTCATAATTTGTTCAAAATTACCCGCCTCCGGCTTTGCTGAAATGTTGACAATCTGTTAATAAAACGTTAGGATGGTGGCACCAATTTGTGAGG
>DNFA01000058.1 GCA_003487665.1 Oscillibacter sp. | reverse complement strand
CGGCTGTTAACCGAAGGGTTGTTGGTTCGAGCCCAACAGGGGGAGCCACGAAGGGTGAGCCGCCATCCGTAAAGGTGGCGGCTCATTTCTTTTACATAGCCGCGTAGACTTGGGCCTTTAGCTCAGTTGGTTAGAGCAGACGGCTCATAACCGTCCGGTCCCGGGTTCGAGTCCCCGAAGGCCCACCATATAGGGGTATAGCTCAGTTGGTAGAGCAGCGGTCTCCAAAACCGCGTGTCGAGAGTTCGAGCCTTTCTGCCCCTGCCAAAACGACCACCCAATAGGGTGGTCGTTTTTTTGATCGAGGTAAACCAAAGAGCCGCCCATGGGCGGCTCTTTGGTTGCCGGTGCTTCGGCTGAATGCTGTCCCCGACGTCCCGTCGTAGGGAGGATGATCCTGCCCGCCCGGACACCAGCGCACTTGCCGCAGGGGGCGATGTGGGCATCGCCCCCTACGGAGGGATAGGCGGGCACACCGTATAGCGGGCGCAGCGGAACAAATATTCTTATAGAATCTCTCGTTATATGCAGGGCGTTACTCTTCATCGGTGGGAAACTCGATAGAACCGTTCTGCTGTTCGTACTCATCTACACACAGTTGGGCGAGATGTTCCAGCTGGGCATTCAGGGAGCGATGATTCTTGCGGGCGATGTAGGTGATCTTACGCAGAAGCGTTTCCGCAAAACGTATGCCGGTCTGGATGCGGGCTGATTTTTATTGCATCAGGCTCAGACGACTGCGAAGAAC
Source organism: Oscillibacter sp. (assembly GCA_003487665.1). GTDB lineage: Bacteria > Bacillota > Clostridia > Oscillospirales > Oscillospiraceae > Vescimonas. The sequence goes on along the minus strand of DNFA01000058.1, from coordinate 6,985 downwards.
TTGATGATGAACAGCAGGGAAATGACGTAGGTCAGCACGGACACTTCCTTGGCGCGGCCGGAGAACACCTTGATCACGGTGTAGGTGATCATAGCGATGCCGATGCCGTGACCGATGGAGCCGGAGATGGGCATGGCCAGCAGCATCAGGAACACGGGCACCACCTGATCCAGATCGTCGAAATCCACGTTCTTCAGACCCTGCAGCATCAGGATGCCCACATAGATCAGGGCAGAGGAGGTGGCGGCGGCGGGGATCACTGCGGCCACGGGTGCGATGAACATGCATGCCAGGAACATGACGGCGGCGGTCAGTGAGGTCAGGCCGGTGCGGCCGCCGGCCTCCACGCCGGAGGCGGACTCCACGAAGGTGGTGACGGTGGAGGTGCCGCAGCAGGCGCCGGCCACGGTGCCCACCGCGTCGGACAGCAGCGCTTCCTTCATCTTGGGCATGTTGCCCTCCTTGTCGGTCATGCCGGCGCGGGACGCGGTGCCCACCAACGTGCCGATGGTGTCGAACATGTCGATCATGCAGAAGGTGATGATCAGGCTGATGGCCGTGAACCAGCCGATGTTAAAGAAATCGGCGAAATCGAACTTGAACAGGGTCGTCTCCACCATGTCGTGGAAGGGCGGCAGGAAGGACGCGCCCTCCAGAGAGGCAAAGGGATTGGTGCCCAGGAAGATAAAGCAGCCCGCCCAGTAGATGACGGAGGCGGCCAGCATACCCACCAGCACGGCGGCCTTGATGCCCTTCTTGGCCAGCAGGATGATGACGAACAGGCCGATGAACATGGTCACAACGGTCAGCACCATCTGGCTGTACTCCGCGCCCATGTGATCCTTGATGACGCTGGGGGTCATGGCGCCGAAGAAGTCGCGCATGACATAGAAGGGGCTTTCGTAGCCGTTGCCCTCGGCGTAGATGCCCACGTTGGAGCCAAGGCCGATGTTCATCAGCATCAGGCCGATGGCCGGGCCGATGCCCAGCCGCACGCCCAGAGGGATGGCGGTGACGATCTTATCGCGGATATTGAACACGCTCAGCAGCAGGAAGACGATGCCCTCCACCAGGATGATGCACAGCACCGCCTGAAAGGCGCTGGTGTAGTCGGTGTTCAGCATGGCGGCCACGTTGCCGGCGATGACGGCAAAGAAGCTGTTCAGACCCATACCGGGCGCCATGACAAAGGGCTTGTTGGCCAGGAATGCCATCACAGCGGTGCCGATGGCGCTGGCGATGCAGGTGGCCAGAAACACGCCGTTCCACAGCGGGGTGCCCACGGCAAAGTTGGTCAGCAGGTTGGGGTTCAGGGCGATGATGTAGGCCATCGTCATGAACGTGGTCAGACCGGCAAGAACTTCCGTTTTCACGGTGGTGCCGTTCTCCTTCAGATGAAAAATGCGCTCCATGTGATCTTCTCCTTTTGAATAGCTGTTGTACCCACGGTACAATGCTATCTTAGCGCGTCTTAACGGGAAAAACAAGACTTTTTGTCTGGCTGCCTGAAATTTTTTCAGAACAGCGCGTAAAAACAGGGGACGACCTGGCGGTCGTCCCCTGTTTTGTCAGAAATCCAGCGGCGTGCGGACGCATATCTCCCGTATTTTCGCCTGCAAGCGCTTCAGATCCTCGAATGTCTCCGGCTTTTTCCGGGGATCCCGCAGCAGGGCGGCGGGATGGTACATCGCCATCATCAGGCAGTTCTCCCGCTCGTAGAACTGTCCGTGCTCCAGCGAGATCTTGAAATCAGGACGGATCAGCTCCATGGCGCTGATGCGGCCGAGGCACACGATGATCTTGGGCTTCATCAGCGCCCGCTGCCGCCGCAGGAAGCCGCTGCACGCGTCCTTCTCCGTATTCATCGGATCGCGGTTCTCCGGCGGGCGGCACTTGATGGAATTGGTGATGTAGATGCGGCTCCTGTCCAGTCCGATCATGTGCAGCATGTCGTCCAGCAGCTTGCCGCCCCGCCCCACAAAGGGCTCGCCCTGCATATCCTCGTTGGCGCCGGGGGCTTCTCCGATAAACATGACCTCCGCGTCCGGCCGTCCCACGCCGAACACCACGTTCTGCCGGGTGTCCGCCAGCGTGCAGGCATGGCAGCTCAGGCACTCCTGCCGCAGCGCTTCCCACTCGTTCATAGTCGTCTCTCCTTTATTTCTCCAGCCGGCTCAGCAGCCATGTCTCGATGTCCTTTGTGATCTCTGCGGCATACGCCTTTTCGTTGAGTATCTCGTGGCGCAGGCCGGGGTACAGCTTCAGCGTGCAGTCCCGCATACCGGCCTGCCGGAAGGCGTCATAGGTCTGCCGGACGCCCTTGCCGCAGCTGCCCACGGGGTCTTTGTCTCCCGCCACGAACAGCACGGGCATGTCCTTATCCATCTGCCGCAGGTGGCTCATGCGCTGGTTGAAGCGGATGCCGTGCAGCATCTGGCGGAACAGCCCCACCGTGGCATCCGCGCCGCAGAGGGGATCGGCGATGTAGTCGTCCACGTTGCTCTCGTCGGCGGACAGCCAGTCCACCTTGGTGCGGTTGGGCGCAAACAGCTTGTTGTAGCTGCCGAAGGCCAGCTCCGTCACCAGATCGCTGGTGGCGCTCTCGCCGGCGACGGCGGCCACGGCGTTGGCCACAGCCAGTCCGCCGGTGATGGCGGCGCGGGGCTGCCAGCCGGTGCCCATGATAACGGCGGCCTTCACCGTACCGGGATAGCGGATGAGATACGTCCGCGTCAGGAAGGAGCCCATGCTGTGCCCCATGATGCACAGCGGTGCGTCCGGATAGCGCTGCTTCAGCCGCTGGTGCAGGATATAGATATCGTCCACCACCGTATTCCATGTGCTGCCCTGACCGAAATACACCGGCGTTCCGCCCTCCGGCAGCGACTTCCCGTGACCCAGATGGTCGTGACCGGCCACCGCGATGCCCTGTTCATTCAGGGCGCGGGCAAAGCCGTCGTACCGGGCGATATGCTCGGCCACGCCGTGACAGATCTGCAGTACAGCGCGGACGGCCACGCCCTCCGGCTCCCACAGCATCCCGTGGAGCTGGGTCTTGCCGTCGCTGGACAGAAACGTGAATTCACTCAAATTTGTCATGGTGTATCCGCTCCTTTCATGGTATAATTCTTATCATCATATAGTGTACCACAAAAATCCGGAAATGAAAAGAGGGTTCGCCATGCCGCAGTACATATTGGCGCTGGATCAGGGCACCACCAGCTCCCGCGCCATCGCCTTTGACCGGTCGGGGAATATCGCCGCCCTGAGCCAGCAGCCCCTGCCCCAGCACTATCCCCAGGCGGGGTGGGTGGAGCACGACCCCCTGGAGATATGGGACACCCAGCGCCGCGCCGCGGCGGAGGTCATCGCCCGGCTGCCGGAGGGCGGCGTGGCGGGCATCGGCGTCACCAACCAGCGGGAGACGACCATCCTCTGGGACAAGGCCACCGGTCAGCCGGTGTACAACGCCATCGTGTGGCAGTGCCGCCGCACGGCGGAGCTGTGCGAGGAGCTGAAGCGCCGGGGGCTGGAGGAGCGCATCCGCTCGGCCACGGGTCTGCTGATCGACGCCTATTTCTCCGGCAGCAAGATCCGCTGGATACTGGACAACGTGCCCGGCGTCCGCCGCCGGGCGGAGCGGGGCGAGGTGCTGTTCGGCACGGTGGAGAGCTGGCTGATCTGGAAGCTCACCGGCCGCCATGTGACCGACTTCGCCAACGCCAGCCGCACCATGCTGTTCGACATCCACCGACTCTGCTGGGACGAGGAGCTGTGCGGTATACTGGGCGTGCCCACGGCCATGCTGCCTGCGCCGGTGCCCAACAGCACGGTGTACGGCACGGTGCAGCCGGGCATACCGGGTCTGGAATCGCTGGCGGGGACGCCGGTGTGCGGCGCGGCGGGCGACCAGCAGTCCGCCCTGTTCGGGCAGACCTGCTTCGCCCCCGGCGAAGCCAAGAACACCTACGGCACCGGCTGCTTCACCCTGATGAACGTGGGCAGTAAGCCCGTCCGCTCCCGGGCGGGGCTGCTCACCTCCGTGGCGTGGCAGGTGGACGGACAGACCACCTACGCGCTGGAGGGCAGCGTGTTCAACGGGGGCAGCACCATCCAGTGGCTGCGGGACGAGCTGGGCATCATCTCCTCCGCACCGGAGATCGACGCGCTGGCCGCCACGGTGCCCGACAGCGGCGGCGTGGTGGTGGTGCCGGCCTTCACGGGGCTGGGCGCGCCCTATTGGGACATGTACGCCCGCGGCGCGATCCTGGGTATCACCAGGGGCACGGGACGGGCGCACATCGCCCGCGCGGTGCTGTCCTGCATCGCCGCGCAGGTGACGGATCTGATGCTGGCCATGCGGCAGGACGCAGGCTGCGACATCGCCCTGCTGCGCGCCGACGGCGGCGCCAGCGTGTCGGACGTGCTGCTGCAGATGCAGGCCGACCTGCTGCGCATCCCGGTGGACAGGCCGGAGATGGTGGAGACGACGGCCTTCGGCGCGGCGGCGCTGGCGGGGCTGAGCTGCGGCTTCTGGCAGAGCATGGAGGAGCTGTCCTCCCTGCGGCGCAGCCAGCGGGTGTTCCTGCCGGAGCGCCCGCAGGCGGACTGCGACGCCTATTACCGCCTGTGGAAGCGGGCGGTATCCCGGGCGGCGGACTGGATCGAGCACTGAATGAACAGTGTGTAAATTTCGTCACATAGCGCTTGCAAGTCCGGAAAAAACGCGCTATACTGACGGCAACAGGCAAATATGGAAAGGAGTTTTCAATTATGGGTATTCTCAATGATATCAGCAAGAAGGCGCAGGAGTACGCCGGTATCGCCGTGGACAAGGCGAAGGATCTGGCAGAGGTCGCCGCGGACAAGGCGCAGGCCCTCACCGACACCGCCAAGGTCAACATGGCCATCATGAGCGAGCAGCGGGAGCTGGAAAAGAACTACCGCGCCATCGGCGAGTGGTTCGTGTCCGAGTATCAGGGCGAGATCCCCGACGCCGTGAAGGACGTGGTGGCCGCCGTCGCCGCCTCCAAGGAGCGCATCGCCCAGCTGGAGGCCAGCAAGCCCCAGAAGGACGAGCCGGTGGTGAACGAGGAGGAAGTGTCCTTCAAGGTCTGCCCCGTGTGCGGCGCCGCCAGCGACAGCAAGTTCTGCCCCCACTGCGGCGCGCCCATGGGCGAATAACAGCAAAAAAAGAAAGCCCTTGCGGGCTTTCTTTTTTTATGCCAGCTTCGTCCACACCATGGGGAAGGCGATCAGCTCCTGCTCCTGCGCCGTCAGCTGACCGCTGAGCTGCCCGTCATCGTCCGTCCAGCTCATGGTGCCGTCGCTGTTCAGCGTATAGGCCACATAACCGGCGGCGTCCAGCTCATCGGCCGTCTCCGCCATGAACAGCTGACCGTCCACGGCCTTGCACCAGCCGGTGCTCTCTGTGCCCGCGTCGGAGCCCAGCATCAGCGTCAGCAGCTCGCCCATGTCCACGGCGCTGAAAATGGTGGAGATGTACTCCTCCACGGTCATACCCATGGCCTCCAGCGCCTCGTCGTACTCCTCCCGGCTCATGCCCTGCGCCTCGCCGGCGGCGTACACCAGCTCCGCCAGCACCGGCGTCAGCGCCTGATAGTACCCGGTGAGGGATTCGCCTGTGGCGTCCATGTCCACGCCCAGTGTATACGCGCCGTCCTCCGCCACCGTGAAGTCCATGTACACGCAGAATGCAGCCGCGCTGTCCAGATCCTTCAGCTCATAGCTCTCGGCCATCTCCTCGTTGATCACCTGGGTGAGATCCATGGCGTACTGCCATGTGCCCACCAGCTTCTTTGTCTCGTTTTTGCTGCACGCCGTCAGGCTCAGCGCCATGACCAGCGCCAGCAGCGCCGCGATCGTCTTTTTCATCTTGCATCTCCTAAAAAAGTAGTCTGGTTCCGCTCCGACGATTATACAGGATATGCGGCGCATCTGTCAACTTTACAACCGGTGCATTTTTTGATATAGTTTTTACACAGGCAAGGAAAGGGGTGCTGGTACATGACGCTGCTGCAAATGAGCTACATTCTGGAGGTGGATCGCTGCGGCTCCATGAACCGGGCGGCGCAGAACCTGTTTCTGTCCCAGTCCGCGCTGTCCGCCGCCATTGCGGAGGTGGAGCGGGAGCTGGGCGTGACGGTGTTTCTGCGCACCAACCGGGGCGTGACGCTGACGGAGGAGGGCCGTGAGCTGGTGGCGCAGATCGCGCCGCTGGTGGATCGCAGCCGCAAGCTCAGCCGCTATTACAGCGAGCGCCGCGCCGCCGACCGGGCATCCCTGTCCGTGGCCTCCCAGCGCTATCCCTTCTGCGCCATGGCCTTTGTGGAGTTCCTGCACCTGCTGGACGAGCCGCACATACAGGTGAGCTTCAAGGAGATGGAGATGGCCGCCGTTATCGACGAGGTAGCCGAGCGCCGCAGCGCGCTGGGTGTGATCTTTGTATCCGACCGGACGGAGCACTTCATCACCCGCATCCTGTCGGAAAAGAGCCTGCTCTTCCAGCCGCTGGTGAACATCCGCCCCCGTGTATTTCTGCGGAAGGGGCATCCCCTGTCCGGAGAGAGCGCCGTGCGGCTGGAGCAGCTGTACGCCTACCCCTATGTGGTGTTCACCCAGTCCGACAGCAACTACCACTACGCGGAGGAGGCGGTGGTGGGCACCGGCGCGGAGTTCGACCGGGTGGTGTCGGTCAGCGACCGCGCCACGGCCTACAACGTGATGGCGCACACGGACTGCGTGTCCACCGGCAGCGGCGTGCTGCCGGACGGCTACGGCGACGACCGGCTGATGACCCTGCCGCTGGTGGGCGACGTGGCGGACATGCGGCTGGGCGTCATCCGCCCCAAGGATGTGCCCCTCACCGGCTACGGCGAGAAGTTCGCCGCCATTCTCAAGGATATCGTCTCCAAGCTGAATCAGGAGGCGTAAAAAAAGAACCGCCTAAAGGCCGCCTGACACA
>DNFA01000042.1:4508-9439 GCA_003487665.1 Oscillibacter sp. | reverse complement strand
TGGAAAGCAAGACTACCGTCTCTATATTTGCCGTGCCGGGGAACATGTCCACGGCGGCGGCGCGGACGGCTCCGTAGCCCTCCTGCGCAAACAGCTTCACGTCCCGCGCCAGCGTCGCCGGGTCGCAGGAGACGTACACAATGCGCTGCGGCTGCATCTGCGCGGCGGCAGATACCACGTCGGGGCTTAGCCCCTTCCGGGGCGGGTCTACGCAGATCACGTCCGGGCGCAGCCCTCTGGCGGCGAAGTCCGCCGCCACCGCCGACGCGTCGCCGCAGAAGAACTCCACGTTCCCGATGCCGTTGCGCCGGGCGTTCTCTCTGGCGTCCGCAATGGCCGCCGGAACGATCTCCGCGCCGATGACGCGCCCCGCCCGCCGCGCCATCACCTGCGTGATGGTGCCGGCGCCGCAGTAGAGATCCAGCACCGTCTCGGTGCCGGTCAGCCCGGCGAAATCCAGCGCCGTGCGGTACAGCACCTCCGCCATATCGTGGTTCACCTGATAGAACGACGGCACGGACAGCCGGAACGTCAGGCCGCACAGCCGGTCGGTGAGCACGTCCTCGCCCCACAGGGTGCGGTACTCGCCGCCCAGTATAGCGCCGGTGGGCTGGGTGTTCACGCCCAGCACCACGCCTACCGTCTCCGGCACCGCCTGCCGCAGCAGAGACACCAGCTCCGGCTCGTGGGGCAGCTTCTTCCCGTTGACCAGCACGCAGATCAGCGACTGCCCCGCCTGGTTGGTGCGGATGTACAGATGCCGCAGCAGGCCGCGGCGGGTCTTTTCATCGTAGCCGGGCACCCGATACGTCTCGATATACCGCCGCAGGGCGTCCGCCGCCGCGTCCGCCGGGGGCTTTTGCAGCAGGCAGCGCTCCACGGGCACCAGCTGGTGGCTGCGCGCCTTGTAAAAGCCCACCTGCCCGTCGGCGGACACGGGGTACTGGCTCTTGTTGCGGTAGTGCAGCGGCTCGCCGCTGTAAATGGCCTCCACGGAGACGTCGCTGCCGCCGATACGGTGCAGGGCGTCCTGCACCCGCTGCCGCTTGGCGTACAGCTCCTCCTCCCTGTCCATGTGGCGGAAGTCACAGCCGCCGCACTGCCCGTACCACGGGCAGTCCGGCTCACGGCGGTGAGGGGACGGCTCATGCACCTGCACGACCTTGCCGAAGGCGGCGTTTTTCAGCACCTTGAGAATGAGCACGTCGCAGTCCTCGCCCCGCAGCGCCCGGTGGACGAACACCGCCTGTCCGTCGATACGCGCCACGCCCAGCCCCTCGGAGGTATAGCCCTCGATGCGGGCGCGGTATGTTCTGTTCTTCTCCGGCATGGGTCAGAACTCGAACTTGCTGATGAGCTTGCTGATGGCCTCGGCAAAGGCGGCCAGCGTCTTGTTGTCCCGCCCCTTGCTGCGGCGGATAAGGCCGACGAGCATGTCGCCCAGCTGCACCAGCCTCTGATACGCGCCGGTGGTCTTGGGCGCACCCTCGTAGGCGCGGGTCCTGCGCTCCGGCAGATAGCCGGGAGAGAGCTGCTTGTCGGCGATCAGGTCGTACTCCTCGGTGTACTGGGGCGCGTGGGCGGCAAAGCCCAGGGACTTCACCGTGTCGGCATACACCGGCGCCACATCTCTGTCGCCGTGCACCACGAACACATGGGTGGTCCCGGCCGGGTCAAAGTGCTTGATCCAGTCGATCAGATGGTCGTGATCCGCGTGGGAGGAAAGCCCCTGGAAGTTGACGATCTTGGCGCGGACGGCGATATCCTCGCCGAACAGCCGCACGCTCTCGGCGCCGTCCAGCAGGTTGCGTCCCAGCGTGCCGGGGGACTGGAAGCCCACGAACACCACGGCGCTGTCGGCGCGCCAGAGGTTGTATTTCAGATGGTGGCGGATGCGCCCCGCATCGCACATGCCGGAGGCGGAGATAATGACCTTGGGCGTCTTGTCCATGTTCAGCAGCTTGGACTCGTCCACCGTCTCCGTCAGGTGCAGGCCGGGGAAGTTGAACATGTGGGTGCCGTCCTGCACCAGCGCCAGCGCGTCGTCGTCCAGATAGCCCCGCAGGTCGCCGCAGAAAATGGTGGTGGCCTTCTTCGCCAGCGGGCTATCCACATACACGGGGAAATCCTTCACGGAGGTGACAAGCCCCTTGTCCTTGATCTCCCGGATGAAGTACAGCAGCTCCTGCGTTCTGCCCACGGCGAAGGAGGGGATGACCACATTGCCGCCCTTGCGCAGCGTCTCGTCGATGATCTCCGCCAGCTCGTCGGTGTAGCTCCACACCTCGGTGTGGTTGCGGTCGCCGTAGGTGGACTCCGTCAGCACATAGTCGGCGCTGGTGAAAAACTGCGGGTCGCGGATGATAGGCTGATCCACGTTGCCGATATCGCCGGAGAACACGATGGTGCGCTCCTCGTCCCCCTCCCGGCAGGTGAGCCTGATGCTGGCGCTGCCCAGCAGATGTCCGGCGTCGATGAACTGCGCCGTTACGCCGTCCACCACCGGCACGTCCTGCCCGTATTCGCAGGTCTGGACGAACTCGCGGACGCGCAGGGCGTCGGCCACGGTGTAGATGGGCTCTATCTCCGGGCGGCCGGCGCGCTTGTTCTTGCGGTTCTGATACTCCGCGTCCTGCTCCTGAATGTGGGCGGAGTCCTGTAACATGATATCCAGCAGGTCGGCGGTGAGCCGTGTGGTGATGATCTTCCCCTGAAAGCCGTTCTTGATGAGCATGGGGATGCGGCCGGAGTGGTCGATGTGGGCGTGGGTCACCAGCACCGCGTCGATGCTGCCGGGATGGAAGGGCAGCGCGGTGTTGTCCACCTCGTCCCTGCCCTGCTGCAGGCCGCAGTCCACCAATATCCGCTTGCCGTTGACCTCCAGACAGTGGCAGCTGCCGGTGACGCACCGGTCTGCACCGTAAAAACTCAGCTTCATGGCGTAAACTCCTTCTTTTCGTTGTGGGGGTGGGGTTGCTTCTTACTATTGTGCAGTATACCACGTTTTTCTCCTTTGCACAACCGCAAACCGGTGCGTCTGCCCGACAACTGTTCACAGAAATTCTTTTGCATTAGACAAAAGAGTGTGGTATACTGTATTGGTATTATTTTGTACAAATATCTTTTTACACAGAAAGGATACAGATATATGGGACTGTTTACCAAGGTTTTCGGCACCTACAGCCAGCGGGAGCTGAAAAGCATCTACCCCATCGTGGACAAGATCACCGCGCTGGAGGAGGACTACAAAAAGCTGACGGATGCCCAGCTGCAGGCCAAGACCCCGGAGTTCAAGGAGCGTCTGGCCAACGGCGAGACGCTGGACGACATCCTGCCGGAGGCCTTTGCCACCGTGCGGGAGGCCGCTGACCGCGTGCTGGGCATGCGCCCCTATCCCGTGCAGCTGGTGGGCGGCATCGTGCTCCATCAGGGGCGCATCGCCGAGATGAAGACCGGTGAGGGCAAGACGCTGGTGGCCACGCTGCCGGCCTATCTGAACGCTCTGACCGGCGAGGGCGTCCATATCGTCACCGTCAACGACTATCTGGCCAAGCGCGACAGCGAGTGGATGGGCAAGGTGCACCGCTTCCTGGGTCTGACCGTGGGTCTGATCATCCACGACATGAAGAAGGAGGAGCGCCAGAAGGCCTACGCCGCCGACATTACCTACGGCACCAACAACGAGATGGGCTTCGACTACCTGCGCGACAACATGGCGCTGTACGCCTCCGAGCAGGTGCAGCGGGGTCACGCCTTCGCCATCGTGGACGAGGTGGACTCCATCCTGATCGATGAGGCCCGCACGCCGCTGATCATCTCCGGCATGGGCGAGAAATCCACCCAGCTGTACGACATGGCGGAGATGTTCGCCGCCCGGCTGAAGAAGTTCGTGGTGGTGGAGACGGACGACAAGGAGGAGGAAGCCACCGACATCGACGCCGACTATGTGGTGGACGAGAAGAGCAAGAGCTGCACCCTCACCGCCCGCGGCATCAAGAAGGCAGAGGAATTCTTCCATCTGGACAACCTGTCCGACCCGGAGAACAGCACCATCGCCCACCACATCAACCAGGCCATCAAAGCCCACGGCATCATGAAGCGCGACGTGGACTATGTGGTCAAGGACGGCGAGGTGGTCATCGTGGACGAGTTCACCGGCCGCCTCATGTTCGGCCGCCGGTACTCCGAGGGTCTGCATCAGGCCATCGAAGCCAAGGAGCACCTGTCCGTCCAGCGGGAGAGCAAGACGCTGGCCACCATCACGTTCCAGAACTACTTCCGCCTGTACCGCAAGCTGTCCGGTATGACCGGTACGGCGCTGACGGAGGAGGAGGAATTCGCCACCATCTACGCGCTGGATATCATCGAGATCCCCACCAACCGCCCCATCGCCCGTATCGACAACGAGGACAGCGTGTACAAGACCGAAAACGGCAAGTACCGCGCCGTGATCCAGCAGGTAAAGGCGTGCCACGCCAAGGGGCAGCCCGTGCTGGTGGGCACCGTGTCCATCGAGAAGAACGAGCTGCTGGGCAAGATGCTCACCCGCGAGGGCATCAAGCACAACCTGCTGAACGCCAAGAACCACGAGAAGGAAGCGGAGATCGTGGCGCAGGCCGGTCAGTTCGGCGCCGTGACCGTGGCCACCAACATGGCCGGCCGTGGTACGGATATCATGCTGGGCGGCAACGCCGAGTACATGGCCAAGAATGACCTGCGCAAGGCCGGGCTTTCCGACGAGCTGATCGCCGAGGCCACCGGCTACGCCGAGACGGACAACCAGGAGATACTGGACGCCCGGAAGCTGTTTGCCGACAAGCTGGCGCAGCACAAGGCGGAGATCGCCGGAGAAGCCGACAAGGTGCGGCAGGCCGGCGGCCTGTTCATCATCGGCACCGAGCGGCACGACTCCCGCCGTATCGACAACCAGC
>DNFA01000042.1:3483-4353 GCA_003487665.1 Oscillibacter sp. | reverse complement strand
ATCGACAACCAGCTGCGCGGCCGTGCCGGTCGTCAGGGCGACCCCGGCGAGACGCGGTTCTACATTTCGCTGGAGGACGACCTCATGCGTCTGTTCGGCGGCGACCGCGTCACCAACCTGATGGAGCGCATGAACATCGACGAGGACACCCCCATCGAAAACAAGATGCTGTCCCGCGCCATCGAGCAGGCGCAGACCACGGTGGAGAGCCGCAACTTCCAGGCGCGTAAATCCGTGCTGGAATACGACGACGTGATGAACAAGCAGCGCGAGATCATCTACGGCCAGCGCAAGCAGGTGCTGGACGGCATGGATGTCAAGGGCATCATCATGGGCATGATGGAGAGCGCCATCGGCCATCAGGTGCGCAGCGCCTTCATGGGGCAGGCGCATCTGGACATGGCACAGTGCCGCGAGCTGCTGCGCAGCGTGGAGGGCGTATACTTCACCAAGTACACGGTGAAGATCGACGAGAGCCAGCTGTCCACCCTGACGGAGGACGACTTCATCGACATGTTCACCAAGGCCGCCGCCGACTTCTACGAGAAGAAGGAGCAGGAGATCACCCCGCCCGTCATGCGCGAGCTGGAGCGCGTGGTGCTGCTGCGTGTGGTGGATGAGTACTGGATGGAGCACATCGACGCCATGCAGGATCTGCGGCAGGGCATCCGCCTGCGGGCTTACGCCCAGACCAACCCGGTGGACGCCTACAAGAAGGAGTCCCTGGAGATGTTTGAGGAGATGGTCGATGCCATGAAGGAGGAGACGGTGCGCCGTCTGTACTCCGTGCGTCTGCGGCAGAACGAGGAGGTCAAGCGCGAGCGCGTGGCCAGCGGCATGACCGAGAACGTGGGCGGCGACGGCACCGTG
>DNFA01000042.1:3118-3242 GCA_003487665.1 Oscillibacter sp. | reverse complement strand
AAGTGGAAGAAGTGCACCTGCAAGGAATACCACTCCTGAGTAACTTCAAACGACACCCGCTTCGCTGGGCTGTCGTTTGAGCGGACTGCGAACGCAAACTCTGCGAGGCATTGTAAAATGACGG
>DNFA01000042.1:0-2921 GCA_003487665.1 Oscillibacter sp. | reverse complement strand
GGCGGCGTCCCCGACGCCCCGTCCCCCTCCGGAAGGAGACGCTATGTTCCACACCCACACGAAAAACGATCTGGTCTGGCTGACCTCCGACGTGTTGGAAAACAATGCCGTCACCCACGGCTTTTCCACCCGGAAGGGCGGCGTATCCCCCGCCCCGTGGGACAGCCTGAATCTGGACGACCTCCGTGGCGACGACATTGCCAACGTGCAGGAGAACTTCCGCCGCCTGTGCGCCGGGCTGGATACGGACGTACAGCGGGCGGTGCTCAGCCGGCAGGTACACCGCAGCGACGTGCGCCGGGTCACGGCGGAGGACTGCGGCAAAGGTCTGTGGCGTCCGCAGGATTACGACAGCGCCGACGGCCTTGTGACCGACGTGCCGGGCATCCCCCTGATCGTGTTCTCCGCCGACTGCAACGTGCTGCTGCTCCACGACCCGGTGCGCCGGGTCATCGGCGCCGCCCACGCCGGCTGGCGGGGCACCGCCGCCGGCATCGCCGCAGAGACGGTGCGGGTCATGGCGCAGGACTATGGCTGCGACCCGGCGGACATCCGCGCCGCCGTGGGGCCCGCTATCGGCCAGTGCTGCTTCGAGACGGACGGCGACGTGCCGGAGGCGCTGCGCGCCGCGCTGGGCGCTGCGGCGGAGCCGTTCATGGTTTGGAACGGCAGCAAGTGGCACATCGACCTGAAGGCCGTCAACGCCCTGTGGCTGCAAAAGGCCGGGGTGACGCGCATCGACGTATGCAGCCACTGCACCGCCTGCCGCCCCGATCTCTACTGGAGCCACCGGAAAATGGGGCTGCGCCGCGGCGAGCAGGCCGCGCTGATCGCCCTCCGGGAGGACACGCTATGAAACGTTCCCTTCTCTGCCTGCTGCTGGCGCTGGTGCTGCTGTGTACCACCGGCTGCTCCGACTGGGAGGCGGCAGACGATCCGCTGGGCGAGCTGTCCAGCTTCTATCAGACGGAAAACGACGAGCCGGAGCCGGAGCCGCTGACCGCCCTGACCCTGCCCTACGTCTCCGGTGAGACGCTGGATCCCGTCACCGCCACGGACACGGTACAGCAGACGGTGGGCGCGCTGCTGTACGAGGGGCTGTTTGCGCTGGATCAGCAGTTCCAGCCCCAGCCGGTGCTGGCGGACAGCTGGGAGTACGACAGCCAGCGCCTTGTCTGGACGATCCGCATCAGGGCGGACGCCCTGTTTTCCGATGGCTCTGCCGTCACCGCCCAAGACGTGGCCGCCACACTGGAGCGGGCGCGCACCAGCGCCCGGTACGCCCAGCGGCTGGAGGACGTAACCGGCGTGGCGGCGCGGAACGGCGCGGTGATGATCTGGCTGTCCCGTCCGCTGAGCACCCTGCCCTGCCGGTTGGACATCCCCGTGGTCAAATCGGGCACGGAGAGCCGCGCGGTGCCCGTGGGCAGCGGCCCCTACGTCTTTGCGCAGGACGATGGCGGTGCGTACCTGACCGCCAGCACCCTCTGGTGGCAGGACGCCGCCGTGCCCCTGACCGAGATACGCCTTCAGCACTGCAAGGATCGGGATTCCGCGCTGTACGCCTTCTCCTCCCGCGAGATACAGCTGCTGGTGCTGGATCTCACCGCCAGCGACGGCACCGGCGTCTCCGGCAGCGGCGATTACACCGAGATCCCCACCCCCGTCATGCAGTTCATCGGCATGAACACCCGCCGCACGGCGCTGGAGGATCCGGCGCTGCGCCGGGCGCTGAGCGCGGGCATCGACCGGGCGACCCTCGTCTCCTCCTGCCTGCTGGGGCAGGGCACGGCGGCGCAGCTGCCCGCCTCCCCCGCTTACAGCGGCTATGACACCGCGCTGGAGACGGCCTACAGCGCCGCCGCCTACGCCCGCGCCCTGAACGAGGCGCTGGGCGAGCCCCGCGAAAACGAAAAGCCCCGGACGCTGACGCTGCTGGTGAACCAGGAGAACAGCTTCAAGGTCACTGCCGCCGAGGAGGTCGCGTTCTCCCTGTCCAACCAGCGGCTGACGGTGACGGTGGACGCTGTGCCGTGGGACACGTTCCTCTCGCGGCTGCAGGACGGCAATTTCGACCTGTACTACGGCGAGTGCCGCCTGACCGCCGACTGGGACGTGTCGGCGCTGGTGGGCTGGGAGGGCTCCCTGAACTACGGCGGCTGGGGCGACGAGGAGACGGAGCGGCTGCTGTCGCTGTGCCGCACGGCGGAGGGCGACAGCCGGAATGCCGCGCTCCGTCAGCTGTGGGAGCACCTGCTGGACACAGCGCCCTTTACGCCCGTCTGCTTCAAATCCCTGTCGGTGCTCACCACCGAGGGCGTGTTCTCCGGCCTGACCCCCACGGAGACGAACCCCTTCTTCCGCATTGGGCGGTGGTCGGTGCATCTGGAAAAGTGAGGATATGACCATGCGTTTGGCACATACAGCCCTGTTCGCAGCCAATCTGGAGCGGGCGCGGGCTTTCTACACCCGGTATTTTGACTGCACCGCCGGGGCGCTCTATCACAATCCCCGGACGGGCTTCCGCTCCTATTTTCTCACGTTCCCGGAGGGCGGGCAGCTGGAGCTGATGGCGTGGGACGAGGTCACGCCGCGCCCGGAGGGACGCTTCTGCGGCCTGGATCACATTGCCATCCACGTAGGCAGCCGCCCGGCGGTGGACGCGCTGACGGCGCGGCTGGCGCAGGACGGCTATCCGGTGGTCAGCCCGCCCCGCGTCACCGGCGACGGGTATTATGAGAGCTGCGTGCTGGATAGCGAGGGCACCCGCGTGGAGATCACAGGATAAAAGCGCGTAGGGGACGGCGTCCTGCAGTGGAGCGCAGCGGAACAAATGCCCTTGGGGTACGACGTCCCGTTTCGCGCGGTTCAACATACCGTCCTGTAGGGCGGGGCCCGTGTGCCCCGCCGCCGGGTACGCA